>JAUNRQ010000030.1 GCA_030535605.1 Pseudoxanthomonas suwonensis | reverse complement strand
GAAGGCCACCGCAAAGAAGGCTGTTGCAAAGAAGGCCGCGAGCCGGAAATCGACGAAGGGCATCACCCCCAAGAAGGCCCTCGCCAATACCCGCAAGTTGCTTCAAGCCAAGCAAGAGCAGGCACGTCAGGGCGGCCAGTGGCCGAGCGCCAACCCGGGCAGCGGGCAGGTCGACGCAGCCGGGTACCAGTCCGATCATGCGCAGGCGCAGGCCGAGAAGCTGCACGAGGCAGAGATGCACCGCCCGGCGCAGTTGTCCAACATCAGCTCCCGCGACCGGCAGATGCAATCCAAGCGCGACCGCAGGGGTAGCTGATGGCCATGGACATCGATATCGGCCACGACCCGGATGCCCGTCGCTTCAGTGCCTTGGTCGACGGCCACACCGGGTATGCCAGCTACCAGCTGGAGGATGGTGTCATGACCATCGACCACACCATCGTTCCCCGGGAAATCGGTGGGCGCGGGATTGCCGGGGCGTTGGTGAAGGCCGCACTGGAGCATGCCCGCGCCGAAGGCTGGACGGTCCGCCCGACGTGTTCGTATGCCGATACCTGGATGCGACGGCATCCTGAATACGAAGACATGCGCGCCTGACCATGTGCCCGGCAGCCCTCCGCGGTGCGCCGGGCCGTTCGGTCGCCCCGCTCATGCGCCGACCGCCCTCGCGGGCCGGCTTGCGGGACAATGGCGTCCCTGCCTGCGGTGACGTGCCTCCATGCGCCTGAACAAATTCATCAGCGACAGCGGTGCCGCGTCGCGCCGCGAAGCCGATCGCCTCGTCAGCGAAGGACGGGTCACCGTCAACGGCCAGCGTGCGCGCATCGGCGCCGAGGTCGGCGAGGGTGACGAGGTGCGCATCGACGGCGAGCCGTTGCGCGCGCGCACTGCGGCGCCGGGCAAACGACGTCACGTCTACATTGCGCTGAACAAACCGGCGGGCATCACCTGCACCACGGAAGCCACCGTCAGCGGCAACATCGTCGAATTCGTCGGCCATGAGCAGCGCATCTTCCCGATCGGCCGTCTGGACAAGGATTCGGAAGGGTTGATCCTGCTGACCAGCAACGGTGACATCGTCAATCGCATCCTGCGTGCCGAACACCGGCTGGAAAAGGAATACCTTGCCGCGGTCAACCATCGCGTGACCGACGAATTCCTCCGCGGCATGGCGCGTGGCGGGATTCCCATGCACGGGCAGCGCACGCTGCCGGCGCGAACCGGCAAGCATGGGCCGATGGGTTTCCGGATCGTGCTTGTGCAAGGACTGAACCGCCAGGTCCGGCTGATGGCCGCGCACTTCGGTTACCGGGTCAAGCGCCTGCTGCGCGTGCGCATCGGCAATGTCCGGCTGGGGCATCTCAAGCCGGGCCAATGGCGCAACCTGACCGATGCCGAACTGCGCGCGCTGGTACCGGAGCAGGCCGAGTGGTGAGCGGCGGGCAGCCGGCCGGATGCAGATTCGCGCCAGAGCGCCGTTTTCAGGGACCCCGCGTGGTGAAGGTTGCCGGTTCCGAACGGGCATGCGTTCTTTCCATACCGGTGCGGATGGAAAAATGTTGGCGAAGGTTGACAAATTGCAACGGAAGTGCGGTATGGTGCGCCCACTGTTTCAGCGGGATCACGGTACATCGTGACTCCGATGCGGTTGATCTGCCGATCCGCTCCATCGCTCGCGTTACCCCTTGCTCGACAGTCACGCCAAGGCGTGTTCCAACCCACTGTAGTTTCAAGGAGTTATCGCAATGTCCGATCGTCAGACCGGTACCGTCAAGTGGTTCAACGATGCCAAGGGCTTCGGCTTCATCACCCCCGAATCCGGCCCGGACGTGTTCGTCCACTTCCGTTCCATCCAGGGCACCGGCTTCAAGTCGCTGCAGGAAGGCCAGAAGGTCAGCTTCAAGGTGGTGCAGGGCCAGAAGGGCCTGCAGGCCGACGAAGTGCAGGCGATGTGATTCGCCGCCACTGGCAGCAAAAAACCCGGCTTCGGCCGGGTTTTTTCTTGCGCGCGCTCCCGCTCGTCTTGAGCAGGGCATCACGCGGCGGTCGCTAGCATGGCGGCATGCCCCCATTCGGTGACACCATGATCCGCGCCTCCCGCCCCTCCCTGCTTGCCCTGTCGCTGCTGGCCGCACTGGTCGTGGCCGGTTGCCAGCGCGAGCAGCCGCAACCGGTGGCAACGCCGGTGGACACCCCGCCTGCCGCGCAGCCCGAACAACCCGCCATCGTCCTCGAGGACGTCATCGAGCGCGACCCCCGCTACCTGGTCGGCATCACCTATCCGCCACTGGCCAGCAAGTATCCCGGTCTTGCCAGGGAACTGCAGCAGTACACCGACGCCGCACGCGCCGACCTGCAGCAGGCGCTGGCAGGCGTCGAAGAGCATGCGGGCGAGGGCATGCTGTACGACCTGTCGCTGGAGTTCCGCGAGGTGCTTGACAGCGAACGTTTTGCCGCGATCGCGGCCGCCGGCAGCCTGTATACCGGCGGCGCGCACGGCATGCCGCTGGTCGGCCGCTGGGTCTGGTTGCCGCAGCACGACGCGTTGTTGAGTGCCGAGGCGCTGATTCCGCGGGACGAAGACTGGGCCGACATCGCTGCCTACGCCCGTCAGCAGTTGCACGCCGCCCTTGAGCAACGCGTCGAGGCCGACGGCTTGGCACCGGAGGAGCGTGCCGAGGTGTTGCGGGGTGCAGGCCGCATGATCGACGCCGGAACCGCGCCCGAGGCGGAGAATTTCGACCAGTTCGAACCGGTGGTCGATCCCGACGGCCGGCTCATGGCGTTGCGGTTCGTGTTCCCGCCGTATCAGGTCGGGCCGTATTCAGATGGCGAGCACAGCGTCGAGGTGCCGGCCGCGGTGCTGCTGCCCAAGGTCGCACCGCAGTATCGCGAACTCTTCAGCGGCGGTTGATCCCGATTCTTTGGACCGATGGTCCGCTGGAACGGAAAAACCGCCCGATTCCAGCCGGGCGGTTTTTTCGTGGCGCGCCGTGGTGGCCGGGTCACCGACCACCACGGCCGAGCATCACTGGCCGCTGCCTTCCGGCGGGGCGGCGCCATCGTTGGCCGGTGCCAGGCCACGCTTGATCAGCAACGGTTCGATCCGCGCTTCGACACCACCGGAGAGGTCGGTGTAGAGCTTGGCCGGATCACGGCTGCCGCCCGGCGCGAGGATCTTGCTGCGGATGGCATCGCCGTTGGCACGGGTGAGACCGCCGTTGGCCTTGACCCAATCCACGGTGTTGGCGTCGAGGATCTCGGACCAGATGTAGGCGTAGTAACCGGCAGCGTAACCGCCCATGATGTGGCTGAAGTATGGCGTGCGATAGCGCGGCGGGACCGGCGCGTAGTCGGTGCCGTCGGCCTTCTGCGCGGCGGCCTCGAAGGCCATCACGCCGTCGGCGTCGGGCAGCTGGTCGGCCGGGCGGTTATGCCATTGCTGGTCGAGCATCGCCGAGCCGAGGTACTCGGTGGTGCGGAAGCCTTCGTTGAAGTTGGCCGCGGCCTGAACCTTGTCCAACAGGTCCTGCGGCATTGCCGCGCCGGTCTGGTGGTGCTTGGCGTAGTTGGCCAGCACCGACGGCCAGTCGGCCCACATCTCGTTGACCTGCGACGGGTACTCGACGAAGTCGCGCGGCACCCGCATCGAGAAGTACGGGTACTTCACGTCCTGGAAGAAGCCGTGCAGACCGTGTCCGAACTCGTGGAACATGGTCGTGACTTCGTCCCAGGTCAGCAGGGTCGGCTCGCCCGCCGGCGGCTTGGTGATGTTCTGGTGGTTGGCCACCACCGGCTTGAAGCCGGTCAGGTCCGACTGCGCGACGTAGGTGTTCATCCAGGCGCCGCCGCGCTTGGTCGAACGCGCATAGGGATCGAAGATGAAGATCGCCAGCTGCGAACCATCATGGTCGAGCACGTCATACACCCAGGTGTCCGGGTGGTACTTCGGCAGGTCGGTGCGTTCCTTGAAGGTGATGCCGTACAGCTCGGTGGCGGCGTGGAAGACGCCGTTCTCGAGCACGTTGATCATCTCCAGGTACGGCTTCAGCTGCGACTCGTCGAAGTTGAAACGCTCCTGGCGCACCTTTTCCGCGTAGTAGGCCCAGTCCCACGGCTCCAGCTGGAAGGTGGGCTCGCCCTTGGCGGCCTGTTCGGCATCGATCACCTTCTGCAGGTCGGCGGCTTCACGACGGGCATTGGCCACCGCAGCCGGTGCCATGCGGCCGAGCATCGCGGCCACCGCTTCCGGCGTGCCGGCGGTTTCGTTCTGCAGGTTGAACGCGGCGAAGTTCGGGAAGCCCATCATCGCGGCGCGTTCGGCACGCAGCTTGGTCACCCGCGAAACGATTTCGCGGTTGTCGTACTGGTTGCCACGGCTGCCACGGTTCACCGACGCTTCGTGGATGCGCTGGCGCAGGGCGCGGTTTTCCAGCTGCGCCAGCGGCGGCTGGCCAGTGGTGTTGAGAAGCGTGATCAGGAACTTGCCGTCGTGGCCCTTTTCGCGGGCGGCTTCGGCCGCGGCCTGGATCTGCGCATCGGTCAGGCCGGCCAGCTCGGCACGGCTGTCGACCAGCACGGCCGAGTCGTTGACCTCGTTCAGCACGTTCTGGCTGAACTGGGTACCCAAGCGTGCCATCTCGGCATTGATTTCCTTGATGCGCGTCTTTTCGGCGTCGCTGAGCGCGGCGCCGGCGCGGACGAAATCGTTGTGGTAACGCTCGATCAGGCGCTTGTCCTGCTCGTCCAGGCCGCTCAGCGAGTCACGCCGTTCGTACAGGTCCTTGACCCGCGCGTACAGCTTGGGGTTGAGCATGATCGCGTCGGAATGCGCGGCGAACTTCGGCGAGTACTGCGACTGCAGCTCGCGGCGTGCATCGGAGAGCACGGTGCCATTGAGGTTGAAGAAGGCGCTGCGCGCGCGGCGCAGGACGGCACCGGTCTTCTCCATGGCGACGATGGTGTTCTCGAAGGTCGCCGGCTCCGGATTGTTGGCGATTGCCTCGAACTCGCGCAGCTCCTCGGCCATGCCGCGATCGAACGCGGGGGCGAAGTGGGCATCGTCGATCTTGTCGAACTGCGGGTAGTGCAGCGGCAGCGGGCTTTCGCTGAAGAACGGGTTCATCTGCTGGGCATCCTGGGTGGTGGCGGCCTGCGCAGGCAACAGCGGTGCGGCGACAGTGCCCAGTGCCAGGCTCAGCGCCAGCGCCAGCGGCTTGGCGGACAGGAATTCTCGTGACATGGTCAATCCTCGTCTGTGGTCAACCCTCCAAGGGTACCGAATCGCGCCTGAAGGCACCCGTGACAAATGGCAGGGGCTTCACGGCATGGCGACCGCCTGATGCGGATGCTGGGGCCCCCAACCAAGGAGTTGCCCCGATGGCCAACGTGACCAGCGTGATGACCGCCGAACCGGCCTGCTGCCGGACCGATACCCCGCTGCAGCAGGTGGCGCAGATGATGATCGACAGCGATTGCGGGATGATCCCGGTGGTCGATTCCGACGGCAAGCCCGTTGGCGCCGTGACCGACCGCGACATCGCGACCCGCATCGTGGCCCGTGGCGTGGACGCCGGATCGGCGACCGCGGAGAAGGCGATGACGGCCCCGGTGACGACCGTCAGCAGTGACACCAGCCTGCATGACGCCACCTGCGTGATGGAAGCCGAGAAGATCCGTCGCGTCATCGTGGTTGACGGCGACGGCCGCCTTGCCGGCGTGGCCGCACTGGCCGACCTCGCCCTGGCCGGCAAGGACGAAGCCACTGCGCACGTGGTCAAGCACGTGTCGGAACCGGGCAGGGACAGGAACTGACCGTTCACCGACCTGGCAGCGAGTGGCCGGCGGCAAAGCGGGGCTTGCTCCGCTTTGCGTCAGCGGCACGATAGGAAGATCAGGGCAGCACGCTGCCCTCCCCGAAGCCGTCAGGTCAGCCGCTCGTCCGCAGCGTGGTGCTCGCTCCGCGATTTTCCGACGCTCACTTCTCGACGAACGCGCGCTCGAACACGTATTCGCCCGGCGTGCCGATGCGTGGAGCGGCATTGAAGCCGCGGGCGTCCAGCAACGCGCGGAAGTCCGCGAGCATCTGCGGGCTGCCGCAGATCATTGCGCGATCATGCGCCGGGTCCAGTGGCTCGAGGCCGAGGTCGTCGGTGACCTTGCCACTGTCGAGCATGTCGGTGATGCGTCCGCGGCGCGGCTGGCCGTTACAGACGAAATCCTCGCGGCTCACGGCGGGGTAATAGAGCAGCTTGCGGCTGATTCCCTCACCCAGGTATTCGTGGTTCGGCAGTTCGCGCTCGATGTAGTCGCGGTAGGCCAGGTCGGCTTCGCCGCGGACACCATGGCACAGGATGACCTTGTCGAACCGCTCGTAGGTTTCCGGGTCCTTGATGATCGACAACCACGGTGCCAGACCGGTACCGGTGCCCAGCAGGTAAAGGTTGCGGCCGGGGTGCAGGTCGGAAATCAACAGCGTGCCGGTCGGCTTGCGGCCGATCAGGATGCTGTCACCGGGCTGGATGTGCTGCAGGCGCGACGTCAGCGGGCCGTCCTGGACCTTGATGCTGAAGAACTCCAGCTGCTCCTCCCAGTTGGCGCTGGCCACGGAGTAGGCGCGCATCAACGGCTTGCCGTCGACTTCCAGTCCGATCATCACGAACTGGCCGTTGTCGAAGCGGAAGCCGTCGTCGCGGGTGGTGGTGAAGCTGAAATAGGCGTCGGTCCAGTGACGGACGTCCAGCACCGTCTCGGTGCCGAAAGGGGAGGCCATGTGGGAGGGCGTTCCGGGAAAAGTCAGCCGTGCATTCTAGCCGAGCACGGGTTTCGGAGCCGGTGAGGCTGTGGAAAACAGTGGCGACGACGGCACGTGGCCGCCGTCGCCACCGACCTCCCCCGGTCAAAGCTGCAGTCGGTGGATGACCTGGGTGCTGTCGTCCGGATCCGGACCTGTGGTGAAGCCCAAGGCCTGCGCCAACTCGCGCATCGGATGGTGGTTGGCCGGATCGATGGAGATCATCGAGGTCAACCCATTGGCGCGCGCGGCCTGCATCAGCGGTTGCATCAGCGCGCGGTCCAGCCCCGAGCCCTGCCAGTCATCCATCACCGTGACCGCGATCTCGCCCTCGGTCGGATGGTTGTCCACGGCATAGCGGGCGACGCCCACCAGACACGAGGGATCGGCCGCGTCCACGGCGACGAACGCCTCGTCGTTGGCGTGGTCGACATCGACCAGTCGGCCGATCAGGGCGTCGGACGGCTCGTTGATCTGTTCCAGGAAGCGGGCACGGCGGGTGCGCGGCGACAGTGCCTTGATGAATCCGCGAAGCGCGTCGGCGTCGTCGTGACGGATCCGGCGGATGCAGGCCTGGCGGCCATCGTCGAGGGCGTGGATGTCGGACATGGCGGACTCCAGCGGGGGATGCCCCATTGTCGGTCACCATTCGCTACCGGATGTTGACAGGGGTCAAATCCGCATGCCCGGCCCGCGCTGGTGCCGGCATCGGTTCATTTGCCGTCGGCTGCCCGCACGAACACCATGTTCTGCTTGCCGTCGGCGCCCTTGCGCAGCTCCAGGACGTAGGCCGGATGCGCGTCCATCAGGTCCTTGAGCTTGCCGAAGCCCCAGCTGCGGGTGTCGAAATCCGAGGCCAGCCGCGACAGGTTGCTGCCGACCACGCCCAGATGCGCCCATCCATCATCGTCGGTGGCCGCGTCCATTGCTTCGGCCAGCAGCGCATCGAGCTTGGCGTCGCGCTTGATCTTGCCACCCCTGGTCGCGGTGGCGGCCTTCTTCGGCGCTTCGCCGAGGTTTTCGGTGTAGATGAACTTGTCGCAGGCGGCGACGAACGCCTGTGGCGTCTTGCGTTCGCCGAAGCCGTAAACGGTCAGGCCCTGCTCGCGGATGCGTGCCGCAAGCCGGGTGAAGTCGCTGTCGGAGGAGACGATGCAGAAGCCGTCAAGGTGGCCGCCATAGAGCAGGTCCATGGCGTCGATGATCAGCGCACTGTCGGTCGCATTCTTGCCGGTGGTGTAGTTGAACTGCTGGATCGGCTGGATCGAATGCGTCAGCAGCCCGGCCTTCCAGCCACCCAGGTGACCGGAGGTCCAGTTGCCGTAGGCGCGGCGCACGCTGGCATTGCCGTACTTGGCGATTTCCGCCAGCAACTCCGGCAGGCGCGCGGGATTGCTGTTGTCGGCGTCGATCAGGATGGCAAGGCGCGGGACGCGATCAAGGGCTTCGGGCATGGTGGGAAAACGGGCTGGGGACAGGTCATGATGCTAACGCCTGTGCGCGACGGCGGCATCCGTTCACCGGACCTGCCCGCAGGCAAGTCCATGATCGTCGCATGGACAACGACCAGCGCCTTTGGACCGTGGGGCACTCCAATCGCGACAGCGCCACCCTGCTGGCGATGCTGGCGGATGCCGGCATCCGCCAACTGGTGGACGTGCGCCGCTTCCCCGGTTCGCGCCGCCATCCGCAGTTCGCCAGCGAGACCCTTGCCGCCGGTCTGCGCGAGGCCGGCATCGACTATCTGCACCTGCCAACATTGGGCGGGCGCCGCAAGGCGCTGCCGGATTCGCCCAATACCGCATGGCGGGTCGATGGCTTCCGGGCCTACGCCGACCATCTGGCCAGCACCGAATACACCGATGGGCGCACACGGTTGATGGCGTTGGCGCACCAACGCCCGACCACGGTGATGTGCGCCGAAGCGTTGTGGTGGCAATGCCATCGCCGCCTGATCGCCGACGACTTCACCGCGCGTGGCTGGACGGTGCTGCACCTGATGGGCCCGGGAAAGACCGAGCTGCACCCGCTGAACGAGGAGGCGGTGATGGTCCACGAGGTGCTGCAGTATCCGGCGCAACAGTCGGAACTGTTCGGCGGCGTGGGGTGATGCCACCGCCCGGGCAACGCACGCCGGCCACAGCCGGCCGGTTGCGGACGGCAATTCCGGCGAGTGCCTGGTGACTCAGCGATACCCCGCGGCCTGCAGCTCGAACAGCTCCGCGTAACGGCCGCCGGCTGCCATCAGCTCCTCGTGGGTGCCACTGGCTTCGATCTGGCCGCGTTCCAGCACGAGGATGCGGTCGGCCATGCGCACCGACGAGAAGCGGTGCGAGATCAGCACGGCGGTACGGTTGTCGGACAGTTCCTTGAAGCGCTGGAACACCTCGAACTCGCTGCGGGCGTCCAGCGCGGCGGTGGGCTCGTCGAGGATCATCACCTGCGCGTCGCGCATGTAGGCGCGGGCGATCGCGATCTTCTGCCACTGCCCGCCGGAGAGGTCCACGCCGGTCTTGAAGCGGCGGCCGATGAGCTGGTCGTAGCCGCGTGGCAAATCGTCGATGACAGCGTCCGCCATCGACTTGCGCGCCGCCGCTTCGATGCGTTCGCGGTCGTACATGGCTTCGACCTGGCCAACACCGATGTTCTCGGCTGCGGTCAGGTGGTAGCGAACGAAGTCCTGGAACACCACGCCGACGTTGGCACGCAACTCGTCGATGTCGTAGTCGCGCAGGTCGCGGCCGTCCAGCAGGATGCGGCCTTCGTCCGGGTCGTACAGGCGCGCCAGCAGTTTGACCAGGGTGGTCTTGCCGGCGCCGTTTTCGCCGACCAGCGCCAGCACTTCGCCGGCATGCAGCTGGAAGTCCAGATGGCGCAGGGCGAAGTTGTCGGCGCCGGGATAGCGGAAGCCGACGTTCTCGAACACGAATCCCTGCGCGATCGGGCGCGGGATGGCGGCGGCACCGGGACGCGAAGCGATTTCCGGTTCGATGCGGAAGAACGAGTACAGATCGTCCAGGTACAGCGCCTGCCCGGCGACCTGCGAAAAACCGGTCAGCAGGCTTTCCAGCAACTGCCGCAATCGACGGAAGCTGCCGGCGAGGAAGGTCAGGTCACCAATGGTGAAATCGCCGCGCACGGTGCGCCAGGCAATGTAGGCGTAGGCGACGTAGTAGCCCAGCGTTCCCAGTGCCGCCAGCAGCGTGCCCCAGAACGCCCGCTGCCCCGCGAGTCGGCGGTTGGCGGCGTAGAACTGCTCGGACAGGGTGCGGAAGCGCTCGATGAAGAAGCGGTTGAGGTTGAAGATCTTGACCTCTTTGGCGGTCTCCACGCTGGCGCCCATCTGGCGCACGTATTCCAGCTGGCGGCGTTCCGGCGTCCACTGGAAATTGAGCGAGTAATTGAGCGCATTGAAGTGCGACTCGCCGACGAAGGCCGGAATCAGGGCGATGGCCAGCAGCAGGATCAGCCAGGGCGCGTAGATCAGCAGGCCGGCGGCGAAGCTGATCACGGTGATGAGATCCTGGACCTGCCCGAACAACTGGCCCATCAGATTCATCCGGCCCATGGTCTGGCGACGGGCGCGATCCAGCTTGTCCTGCAGCTCGGGGTCTTCGAAGTCCTCCAGGTCCAGCGTCGCCGCGTGTTCCATCAGGCGGATGGACGTGGCATTGGTGAAGCGTTCCGACAGCAGGGCATCGGCATAGCCGACCATTCGTCCGAGCAGGTCGGAGAAGATGGCCAGTCCGAACTCGATGACCAGCAGCCACAGCAGGTGGTTGAGCTCTCCCCCGGCCCATGCGGTGGACAGATCGGCCGGGACGTCCAGTGCGATCAGCCGTACCGCCTCATCGATGATCAGCTTGCCGATGTACAGCATCACCACCGGAAGGAAGGCGCGGATCAGCCGCAGGCCGAGGCTGGCGAGGGTGAGCGGTTTGCTGGTGGCCCAGATGTCGCGAAGGAACGGCGGCAGGTTGCGCAGGGCGGAGAAGCGTTCGCGGAAGTTCAGCGTCGGCGGGGGCAGGGGTCGGGGCATCGGACGATGATGGTGACGTGCGTGCGGGCGTGGCGTGAACGGATCAGCGTGGCGATGCGTTCCAGCCGATGCCGAAGGTCAGGCCACGACCGGGGGCCGGTTCGAAATGCCGGCCATTGGCTTCGTTGACGATCACCGAGCCGACAACATCGCGATCGGCGCGGTTGTCCAGCCGCGCGAACCCATGCCAGCAAGTGGCCGTCGCGCTGCGCCAGCGGCCAACCAGATTCAGCCGCCGGAAAACCCGTGGTGGTGCCAGCGCACGCCGGCCTGCAGGTTGTCCATCCGATTGCGGTTGTCGTGCAGCAACGCCACCGTGGCGGTGCCGTGTGGATCGCGTTGCCAGTGGTCGCGGGTCAGGCCGAGCGGATCATCGGTCCATGGTTTATGCAGCACATCAGACATGACTCGCAGTTCATCGCGAGCATCGCGGCGCTCGAACACGGTCACGGCGTGACTCAACCGCACGACAGTGGCTGCGGTTGACCGAGCACACGGATCCGATCCAGCGCTTTGGCCGCCTCCTGCCCCGTCTGTGCACGCGACGGACGGGCGATCGACAGGTTGATCAGCAGCAGGATCAGCAGGCGGATCTGCAGAGGGCCGCCTCCAGGACCACGCAGTCGAAACCAGGCTTGTCCGGATGCTCATTCCACAGCGCGGGTTTCCGCGTTCAGCGGCGCATGCGCCTCGCGTGCCAGGTTCTGCAGGCCTTGCTCGAAATCACGACCGATCAGCCGGTCGAACGAGGTGAAAACGCTCATCACCTTGGTGGGGAAGCTGTGTTGGCCTTCCATGCGCCAGGTCACTTGCGTGCCGCCGGCCTCGGGGAGGAACGCGAAGTCCATGCGGTTGCTGGATGCCATCGGTTCGATGAAGTCCAGGCTGACCGACAGCCGCCGGTCCGGCTCGGCGTCGAGGATCCGCATCCGGCCCTTGCCGGCCTGGTCATCGCCGATCCAGTCGTAGCTGGCGCCGACGTTGCCTTGCGGGACCGAGAACACCCGTTGCATGTCCGGATCCAGTTGTTCCCAGGGCGACCAGCGCGGCCAGTTGCGGAAGTCGCCGACCATGGCAAACACCTGCGCCGGCGGGGCCGGAGCATGCCCGCTGCGCTCGACGGTGTAGGTGTCCGGCCGGGTCCACGCGACCACCAGCAGCAGGCCGATCAGCAACAGCAGGATGAAGACGATTTTCTTGAACATGCAGGTCCGCCGGGGACGAGTGCCGACCAGTCTAACGGGCTGGTTCAATCGCGTGGCGGTGGCCGCATCAACGCGGTCGGCAGGTGCCAGCCCCGATGCAAGGCCGCGATGCGCAACCCGAAACACAGCACGGTGCCAGCCATCGCCGCCGGCTGTGCCGGCCATCCGAGCACGTCGGCGATGGCCACCACCATGCCACCGGCCAGCGCCGCGACCGCGTAAAGCTCGGCACGCAGCACCAGCGGCACCTGGGCCAGCAGCATGTCGCGGACCATGCCGCCACCCACGCCGGTCAACACGCCCAGCAACGGTGCCATCAGTGGCGGAATGCCGGCGTCCAGTGCCTTGGCCGTGCCCGCCACCGCGAAGACCGCCAGCCCCATCGCATCGAAGATCCGCACCGGGTACATCACGCGGTTGATGCCATTGCTGAAGAAGAACGCCATCAACCCGGCCACCAGCCAGATCGCCGGGTACTGCCAGTGGCTGAGCGCCGCCGGTGGCACGGTGCCGATGACCACGTCGCGGATGATGCCGCCCACGCTCGCGGTGGCGAACGACAGCGCCAGCACGCCGAATAGATCCAGGCGGTGCCGTGCGGCCAGCACGCCCCCGCTGAGCGCGAAGACGAAGGTGCCGATCAGGTCCAGCCAGATGAACAGGGTTCCCATGCGGCCATTGTCGGCCAATCGCGACGTCGACGGCAGCGCCTCGGTCCTGCCGCAGCCGCTAGAATGCCGGATTTCACCACCCAGCCGGAGCGCATTCGTGGCCCAGCCCGTCGCCATCAAGCAGGAAGATTTCATCCAGTCGGTCGCCGATGCCCTGCAGTACATCAGCTACTACCACCCGGTGGATTACATCCGGAACTTGGCGGCGGCGTACGAACGCGAAGAATCGCCGGCGGCGAAGGATGCGATGGCGCAGATCCTCATCAACTCGCGGATGTGTGCCGAGGGCCACCGCCCGATCTGCCAGGACACCGGCATCGTCACCGTGTTCCTCGAGATCGGCATGGACGTGAGCTGGCCGGACGCCACGATGGGCGTGGAGGACATGGTCAACGAGGGCGTGCGCCGTGCCTATGCGCACCCGGACAACAAGCTGCGCGCCTCGGTGCTGGCCGATCCGGCCGGCAAGCGCCGCAACACCGGCGACAACACGCCGGCGGTGGTCAACACGAAGATCGTGCCGGGCAACACCGTGGACGTGATCGTCGCGGCCAAGGGCGGCGGCTCGGAGGCGAAGTCCAAGTTCGCGATGCTCAATCCGTCGGATTCGATCGTCGACTGGGTGCTGAAGACCGTGCCGACGATGGGCGCCGGCTGGTGCCCGCCGGGCATGCTCGGCATCGGCATCGGCGGCACCGCGGAAAAGGCCATGCTGCTGGCCAAGGAAGCGCTGATGGAACCGATCGACATCACCGATCTCAAGGCGCGTGGTGCCTCCAACCGGGCCGAGGAGCTGCGACTGGAGCTGTTCGACAAGGTCAACGCGCTCGGCATCGGCGCGCAGGGCCTGGGCGGGCTGACCACCGTGCTCGACATCAAGGTCAAGGATTACCCGACGCATGCGGCCAACCTGCCGGTGGCGATGATCCCCAACTGCGCCGCCACGCGCCATGCGCATTTCACCCTGGATGGCAGCGGCCCGGTGATGCTGGACCCGCCATCGCTGGCCGATTGGCCCGAGCTGACCTACGACGCATCGAAGGGCAGGCGCGTCGATCTGAACGCTGTCACCAAGGAAGACGTGGCGAGTTGGCAGCCTGGTGAGGTGCTGTTGCTCAACGGCAAGCTGCTGACCGGGCGCGACGCCGCACACAAGCGGATGACGCAGATGCTCGATGCCGGCGAGCCGCTACCGGTCGACCTCAAGGGACGCTTCATCTATTACGTCGGTCCGGTCGATCCGGTGGCGGGTGAGGTGGTGGGCCCGGCCGGCCCGACCACGGCCACGCGCATGGACAAGTTCACCCGGCAGATGCTCGAGCAAACCGGCTTGTACGGGATGGTCGGCAAGGCCGAACGTGGCCCCGCCGCGATCGATGCGATCCGCGAGTTCGGCGCCGCCTACCTGATGGCCGTCGGCGGCAGCGCCTATCTGGTGTCCAAGGCGATCAAGGCGGCCAGGGTCGTCGCGTTCGAAGATCTCGGGATGGAGGCGATCTACGAGTTCGACGTGCAGGACATGCCGGTCACCGTGGCCGTGGATGCGCGTGGCAGTTCCGTGCACGAAACCGGGCCGATGCAGTGGGCGGCGAACATCGCCGGCATCCCGGTGGTGGTGGAGTAAGTCGCAACGCTTGATGACGCCGGCACCCGCGCGTGCTCAAGCGCGGGCAGGCGCCGACAGCTGGCGGCGGAGGATGCCGCCGAGCCACGCACCGGCGAGCGCGATCAGGCAGTAGACGAACAGCAGCAATGCACCGGCCAGGAACATCCCGTCGGTGCCCAGCACGAACGCCACGTACGCCAGCTGGCCGGCGTAGCTGCCGAGGTAATGCGCCCACAGCGGCCTCGGTGCCAGCCATCCGCCGGCCAGGCCGGACATCAGCAGCGCGGGCAGGTAGACGCCTTGTGCATCCCAGGCTTCCAGGACCTCGCTCACCAGCGGCGTGATCGCCCAGATCAGTGCACCGAGCACGGCAGCGATGGCGAGTGCCCGCAGCGGGCGCGTGCGCTGGGCGACGCGCGTGTCGGCAGGCTCGCGAGGCGCTCCGATGCCCACGTCACAGCCACCAGACCAGCGCAAACACGCCGATCATCCCGAACGCCAGTGCCAGCTTCAGGGCGATGCCGAAGACGATGCCGAACCAGGTGCCGACCCCGACCTTGGCCGCATGGCCGATGTCCTGCCCGTGCAGCCGGCGGCGGTGCAGCAACTCCCCGCCCAGCGCCCCGGCGAACGGCCCGACCACCAGGCCCGGCAGCCCGAAGAACAGGCCGGCGAAGGTGCCGGCCACCGAGCCGATGATGGCCAGCCGGCTCGCACCGACGCGCTTGGCCCCCATGGCGGTGGCCCACAGGTCGATGGCGAAGGACAGCAGCGTCAGGATGCCCAATGGCACCATCCAAGCCCAATGCACGTTCTGGAAGCCGTCCGCCCAGGCCGCCAACAGCAGGCCGGCGAAGACCAGCGGCAGCCCGGGCAGCGCGGGCAGCACCAGTCCGGCCAGGCCGATCAGTACGAGGATGCCGGCGAGGGCAAACAGCAGCGTGGCGTGGTCCATCTGGCTCGGGGACTCGGCAGTGGCGAGGGGTCGATCCTAGCGCCAGTGCATGCCGGATGGCGTGTACGCGGCCGTGACAAGAGATGCCGGGTGAGTGGGGCGAGGTGACGGAAGCGACGACGGCCCGCATTGCGGGCCGTCCCCGGATGACGGGGCAGGGGTTGCCCGTGGCTCAGCGCAGATAGGCGCGGCCGTTGCGGACCTCGACGTAGCTGCCTTCGCGGATGCCGTCCAGGCTGCCCTGGGAGACCACCACCTGGCGGCCGTCCTGCATGCGCACGTGCACGTTGTAGGACATGCCGGTGCGGTTCTGGATGGCATTGCCGGCCACGGCACCTGCGGCGGCACCGGCGACGGTGGCCGTGTTCTGGCGACCCTTGCTGTCGGTTTCATTCTTGGCAAGTTCACGGGCGGCGACCGCGCCGACGATCCCGCCAACGACGGCGCCGGTCTGGGTGGGCACGCGGCTGCCCTGTTCGATCCGGGTCACCGTGCCGCAGTCGTAGCAGGCAGCACCGGGTGCGGTGGACGGCTGTCCGTACCCGTAACCGGGGCCAGTGGTGGCGCAGCCGGTCATGGCCAGAGCGGCGAGCAGGGCGGCAGGAGCAAGCAGTCGGGTGTTCATGCGGGTGACTCCGGTTGGGGGTGGGTCCGACGGTATGTCCGGCGGCATGAACGGAGCGGCAATCCCGCTGACGGCGCCGGCGTGCGTACCGGCCGCGGTTCATGTGGCCGGGTGGGTTGGGGCATCTCGCGATGTGCATCCGCGCGGCCGGCGGTGGCGCTCCGCTACACTGGCCGGTCATCAACCACGCGATGCCCCCGGCATGACCGCCAGCAACACGCCGCCGAAGGATCGCGTCCCCGCAGCGGACCCGTCCGCCGCCACTCCCGACGCGTCGACGGTGCCGCTTCCTCCGGAAAAGCGTGGTGGCCTGCTGCGTTCCACAGCGATTTTCAGCGTGATGACCTTGTTGTCGCGGCTGGCCGGCTTCGCCCGCGACATGGCCCAGGCCACGCTGTTCGGCACCGGCGGTGCGATGAGCGCGTTCATCGTTGCCTACCGCATCCCGAACTACCTGCGCCGGGTATTTGCCGAAGGCTCGATGGCGATGGCGTTCGTGCCGGTGCTCAACGAGATCAAGCAGTCGGGCGACCGTGCCGCATTGAAACGCTTCATCGACGCCATGGCCGGCGCACTGTTTGCCGTCGTGCTGGTGGTGTGCGGGATCGGCATGCTGGCCGCGCCCATGGTCGCGCGCCTGTTTGCCCCCGGCTGGATGGAGCAGCCGGAGCTGCTGGAACAGACGGCGGCGATGTTGCGCATCACCTTCCCGTACCTGCTGTTCATTTCCATGATGGCGTTGTCCGCCTCGGTGTTGAACAGTTTCAACCGCTTCGGATTGCCCGCGTTCACGCCGGTGCTGCACAACCTGACGATGATCGCGGCGATGTTCTGGCTGGCGCCGCGTTTCGAGGTGCCGCCGGTGGGGCTGGCATGGGCGGTGACCCTTGCCGGTTTCCTGCAGCTGGCGGTGCTGTGGCCTGCGTTGGGTCGCCTGGGCTTGCGACCGCGGTTGCGTCCGGGGTTCTCGCATCCGGATGTGCGTCGGGTCGGGCGGTTGATGCTGCCCACCCTGTTTTCCTCATCCGTCGCCCAGGTCAACCTGATCGTCGGCACCGCCTTCGCGTCGCTGCTGGCCGCCGGCAGCATCGACTGGCTGTACTACTCGGATCGGTTGATCGAGTTCCCGCTGGGGCTGTTCGGGGTGGCGCTGGGCACGGTGATCCTGCCGCACCTGTCACGCCGCCATGCCGACGCCGACGCCACCGGCTACAACGCATCGCTGGATTGGGGCCTGCGCATGTGCGTGCTGGTCGGGATCCCGGCCGCGCTCGGCCTGTTGCTGCTGGCCGAGCCGATCATCGCGACCGTCTACAACTACGGCCGTTTCAGCGGCGTCGACACGCGGATGGCCGCGATCAGCCTGACCGCGATGAGCGTCGGCGTGCCGGCGTTCATGCTCTCCAAGGTCCTGGCCCCGGCGTTCTTCGCCCGACAGGACACCAGGACGCCGATGCGTGCGGCAATCGCCACGGTCGCCTGCAATGTGGTCCTGACCATCGCCTTCACCACGCCGCTGTGGCTGTACGACGTACCGGGCGCGCATGGCGGCATCGCCCTGGCGACGGGTCTGGCAGGCGTGTTCAACGCGTGGCTGCTGTGGCGTTACCTGCGCCGTTCCGGCCTGTACCGGCCCTTGCCGGGCTGGGGCCGCCACGGTCTGCGGATCCTGCTGGCCAGCGTGGTCATGACCGCCGTGGTCCTCGCGCTGCGGCAGTGGATCGGCGAGTGGACCGCGATCGACAGCGCGTTGATGCGCGTGGTCTGGCTGCTGCTGGTGATCGCCGCCGGCGCCGCCAGCTACGGCATGTCATTGCTGGCCGCCGGCTTGCGCCCACGCCACCTGCGCCATTGAGAGGAGTGAGGGACGAGGGGTGAGTGGTGCCAACCGGGGCTTTCACTCGTTCCTCGCTCCTCCCCACTGGTTCCTCGTACCCACTCGTTCCCCGCTCTTCTATACTGCCCCGCTGTCATGAATGCGCCTTTGCCCCTGTTCCGAGACGCGGCTGGCGGACTGTTGTGTCCGTCGGGCAGTGTCGTGTGCATTGGCGCGTTCGACGGGTTGCACCTGGGACATCGTGCGCTGGTGTCGCGGGCGGTCGGGCGGGCGCGGGCGCTGGATGTTCCGGCGGTCGCGCTGGCGTTCGAGCCATTGCCGCGCGAGTTCTTCGCAAAAGGCGAGAAGCCGCCGCGATTGATGCTGCCGCGGGCCAAGTTCGAAGGCCTGTGCGCATTGGGGATCGATCTGGTCGGCCTGTTGCGTTTCAACGCGGCGTTCGCAGCAATGCCGGCGGCGACGTTCGTGGAGCAAGTGCTGGTGGACCGCCTGCGTGCCCGCGAAGTGTGGATTGGTCCGGACTTCCGGTTCGGCCATGCCCGCGAGGGCGACCTGGGTACCTTGCAGGCGTTGGGTGCCGTGCATGGATTCGAGGCCGGCACCATTGCCACCGTGCTGCTGGACGGCGAGCGCGTCTCCAGTACCCGCATCCGCTCGGCATTCGGTGCCGGCGATTTCGCAGGGGCGACCCGGCTGCTGGGTTGGCCGTACTCGATTTCCGGCAAGGTGGTCCGCGGTCGCCAGCTGGGACGTTCCCTGGGATTTCCGACCGCCAACCTGCGCTTCGGCGGGAAGGTGCCGGCGTTGTCCGGCATCTATGCCACCTGGGTACACGGCGTTGGCGACGCGCCGTGGCCGGCGGTGTCCAGTTTCGGTACGCGCCCGACCGTGGGTGGGGTGGAACCGCTGCTGGAAGCGCACCTGTTCGACTTCGACGGCGATCTGTACGGACAGCGCCTGGACGTCGAGTTCGTCGCCCGGCTGCGCGACGAGGAAACCTTCGACGGCCTGCCGGCACTCGTCGCGCAGATGCAGGCCGATGCCGCGAACGCCCGTGAGATCCTGCGACGCACACCTTCCAACTTCCCGTGACAGGCCAGCGCGTGAGCCAAGACGATCCCAATCGCTACAAGTCCACCATCCTGCTGCCGCAGACGGCGTTCCCGATGCGCGGCGACCTGCCCAAGCGCGAGCCGCAGACGCTGCAACGCTGGCGCGAGCAGGGTCTGTACGCGCAGGTCCGCGACAAGGTCGCCGGTCGCGAGCGATTCGTGCTGCACGACGGGCCGCCATATGCCAACGGCCCGATCCACATCGGCCATGCGCTGAACAAGGTCCTCAAGGACATCATCGTCAAGTCCCGCCTGTTGTCCGGTTTCGATGCTGCCTACGTGCCCGGCTGGGATTGCCACGGCCTGCCCATCGAACTGGCCGTGGAGAAGGCGCACGGCAAGGTGGGCACCAAGCTGGATGCGGCCGCGTTCCGGCAGAAGTGCCGCGAGTACGCCGCCAGCCAGATCCAGGTCCAGAGTGAGGGCTTCCAGCGCCTCGGCGTGCTGGGTGACTGGGACAACCCGTACCGGACGATGGATTTCCGCTACGAGGCGGACATGCTGCGGGCGCTGGCGAACATCGTCGAGCGTGGTCATGTGCAGCCCGGTTTCAAGCCGGTGCACTGGTGCTTCGATTGCGGATCGGCCCTGGCCGAAGCCGAGATCGAATATGCCGACAAGATCTCGCCCGCGGTGGACGTGGCCTATCTCGCCTGCGACGCGGCAGCGCTGGCAGCAGCGTTCGGCGTCGTGCTTGCGGATGATGCCCGGGTCGCCGTGCCGATCTGGACCACCACGCCGTGGACGCTGCCGGCTTCGGTGGCGGTGAGCCTGGGTGCGGAACTGGACTACGTGCTGGTCGAAGGGCCGCAACGGGACGGGCGTCGCCAACTGCTGGTGCTTGCCGAAGCGCTGGCCGAAGCCTGCCTGCAGCGTTACGGCGTCGAGGCCGTCAACGTGCTCGGCCATGCCAGCGGTGCGGCGATGGAAGGCCAACTGCTGCGTCATCCGTTCTATGGCGAACGGGACATCCCGCTGCTGCTGGGCGACCACGTCAGTGCCGAAGAGGGCACCGGTGCGGTGCATACCGCGCCTGGCCATGGTCAGGAGGACTTCGCCGTCGGTCAGGCAGCAGGCATCAATGCGCGTTACCAGCCGTTCGAGCTCAATCCCGTCGATGCGCGCGGCGTGTACCTGCCGTCGACGCCACCGGCGGGCGATGCGGTGTTGGCCGGGCAGCACATCTGGAAGGCCAACGATGCGATCGTCGAGACGCTGCGGCAGGCCGGTGCCTTGCTCGCGCAGGCGCGGCTGGAGCACAGCTATCCGCATTGCTGGCGGCACAAGACCCCGGTGGCGTTCCGGGCGACGCCGCAATGGTTCATTTCCATGGATGCCGCGGGCCTGCGCCGCGACGCGCTGGCACGCATCCCGGACGTGCGTTGGGTGCCTGAATGGGGTGAGGCGCGAATCGCCGGCATGGTCGAGGGCCGGCCGGACTGGACCATCTCCCGCCAGCGTTACTGGGGTGTGCCGATCGCTTTGTTCGTGCACCGCGAAACCGGCCAGCCGCATCCGGATGCCGCCGCGTTGATGCGCGAGGTGGCCGATCAGGTCGAAACCAGCGGCGTCGACGCCTGGTACGCACTGAAGAAAGAAGAACTGCTGGGCGCGGATGCCGGGGCCTACGACAAGGTCACCGACATCCTCGATGTCTGGTTCGACTCCGGCGTCACCCACTGGTGCGTGCTCGAGCAACGCCCGAACGACGGTCTGCGCCGCCCGGCCGATCTGTACCTGGAAGGCTCCGACCAGCATCGCGGCTGGTTCCAGTCATCGCTGCTGTCGTCGGTGGCGATCGACGGCCAGGCGCCGTACCGCCAGGTCCTCACGCACGGCTTCACGGTGGATGCCCAGGGCCGCAAGATGAGCAAGTCGCTGGGCAATGTCATCGATCCGCACAAGGTCATGGATGCCCTGGGTGCCGACGTGCTGCGGCTGTGGATCGCCAGTGCTGACTACCGTTATGAAATGTCGGTGTCCGACGAAATCCTCAAGCGCAACACCGAAGGGTACCGTCGCATCCGCAACACGGCGCGCTTCCTGCTCGGCAACCTGCACGGCTTCGACCCGGCCACCCAGCTGCTTCCGGTGGAGCAGATGCTGGCGCTCGACCAGTGGATCGTGCACCGCGCCCACGAGCTGCAACAGCTCATCGTCGCCGCCTACGCGGCATACGACTTTGCCGAGGTGGTGCAGATCCTCGGCAATTTCTGCAGCGTGGACCTGGGTGCGCTGTACCTGGACGTGACCAAGGACCGCCTGTACACGATGCGGGCCACGTCGCGCGGCCGCCTGAGCGCGCAGTCGGCCATGTACCGTGTCGCGGAGGCATTCGTTCGCTGGATCGCGCCGATCCTCACCTACACCGCGGACGAGTTGTGGGGCTACCTGCCCGCCACCACGGCGAGCGGTGCGCGCGAAGACAACGTGCTTTTCGCGACCTGGACCGATGCCCTGTCATCGATGCCGGAGGATGCGGCATTGCCGTTGGCGCGCATGCAGCGGCTGCTGGAGGTGCGAGAAGCGGTCAGCCGCACGCTCGAACCGATGCGTGCCAGCGGAGAGATCGGTGCCGCGCTGGATGCCGAAATCACCTTGCGCGCGACCGCGGCCGACGCGGCCTGGCTTGCGCCATTGGCCGACGAACTGCGCTTCCTGTTCATCAGTGGCGACGTGCGTGTGGTCGAGGACCAGACGGTGCAGGGCATCGTCGTGGAGGCGCGCGCCACCGACAAGGCCAAGTGCGTTCGTTGCTGGCATCGTCGTGCCGACGTCGGCAGCCATGCGCAGCACACGCAGTTGTGCGGACGTTGCATCGACAATATCGATGGGCAGGGCGAGGACCGCCACTGGTTCTGACGACTGCCACCTGCTCCCGTTCGGAGGCGTTGTCGGTTGCCGGCATCGCCCCCATCGCCCCCATCGCCCCCTTCGGAAACCGCGGTGACGGTTTCGCCCCCCTCCCGCTGCGGCAGGGGTTTCAGGAATGAAGTGACGCCCATGAATCCACGTCCCGAAAACAACGCATTGCCCTGGCTCATCGTCTCGGTGCTGGTCATCGTCCTGGACCAGGCGAGCAAGCAGTGGGTCCTGACCGCATTGCCGGAATACACCGCGATTCCGGTCATCGACGGGTTCTGGAACTGGTATCGCACCTACAACACCGGTGCCGCGTTCAGCTTTCTGGCCAATGCCGGTGGTTGGCAGACCTGGTTCTTCACGGGTCTGGCGTTCGTCATCTGCACCTTGTTGATGTTCTGGCTGACCCGTACCGAACGTCGTGACTGGCGCACGGCGCTGCCGTACGCGTTGATCATCGGCGGCGCCATCGGCAACGTCGTCGACCGCATCCGGCATGGCCATGTCGTCGACTTCATCCAGTGGCACGTCGGCGATCACTACTGGCCGGCGTTCAACCTTGCCGATGCCGCGATCGTGGGCGGCGCCATCGGCATCATCGCGTTCGGCGTGTTCGCCAAGCGCAAACCGGCCTGATCCACCACGCCCGCAGAGCGGGCGAGGGTTGCGCCTCGTCCGATCAAGCGGGATACCGGCACGCGGCACACGGGCAGGCATCGCCCTACAATGGGCGGATGGACATCGTGCTCGCCAACCCGCGCGGCTTCTGTGCCGGCGTCGACCGCGCCATCGAGATCGTGAACCGCTCGCTGGAACTGCTGGGCGCGCCCATCTACGTCCGCCATGAGGTCGTTCACAACCGCTACGTGGTCGAGGACCTGCGCAGCCGCGGCGCGGTGTTCGTCGAGGAACTGGACGAAGTCCCCGATGGCGCCACGGTGATCTTTTCCGCCCATGGCGTTTCGAAAGCGGTCCGTGAGGAAGCCGACCGTCGCGGGCTGAAGGTATTCGATGCCACCTGCCCGCTGGTCACCAAGGTGCATCTGGAAGTGGCGCGTCACTGCCGCAATGGCCGGGACATGATCCTGATCGGCCATGCTGGACACCCCGAGGTCGAGGGCACCATGGGCCAGTGGCAACGGGAAGGTGCCGGCGGCCGCATGTTCCTTGTCGAGACGCTGGAGGATGTGGCTTCGGTGGAGGTCAGCCAGCCGGAAAACCTTGCCTACACTACCCAGACCACCCTGTCGGTGGACGACACCCGGGAAATCATTGCCGCCCTGCGTCGCCGCTTCCCGGCGATCCAGGGGCCCAGGAACGACGACATCTGCTATGCCACCCAGAACCGCCAGGATGCGGTGCGCGAGCTGGCAGCGGAATGCGACCTGGTGCTGGTGGTCGGTTCGCCGAACTCGTCCAACTCCAACCGCCTGCGTGAACTGGCTGAACGCGAAGGCGTCGACGCCCACCTGATCGACGGCGCCGACGAAATCGACCCGGCTTGGGTGGCAGGCCGAAGCTGCATCGGCGTCACCGCCGGCGCTTCGGCGCCGGACATTCTCGTCCGCGGCGTCCTGGCACGACTGCGCGAACTCGGTGCCGCGGGCGTGCGCGAACTGGACGGCCTGCCGGAAAACATGGTGTTCGCACTGCCCAAGGAACTGAGGGTCCAGCTGCTGGACTGACCCGTCAGGCTTGCCTCGGCGCGAATCAGCGTCCGCAAACGGCAAGGCCCCGCGATCGCAGGGCCTTGGCGGACATGGTGCCGAAGAGAGGAGTCGAACCTCCGACCTACTGATTACGAATCAGTTGCTCTACCGACTGAGCTACTTCGGCGGACTCGGCATTGTCGCCGATTCCGGGGGCGGCCGACAAGCCGATGGCGATTCCCGGCGCATCAGCGGCTTGGCGTGAAGCCGTCCACTGTCTGACGCGCAATGCCCGGGTCGTCGGCAAAGAACCCGTCGATGCCGGCTGACAGCCAGGCGCGGATTTCGGCGATGGAGCCGGCGGCGTTGCGGGCCGCCGGGTCGGCCGATGCGTCGCGGAAACGTGGGTCGATGAAGTGGTTCTCGGGGCGGAAGGTGTAGGCGAAGACGTCGAGGCCGGCGGCATGGGCGGCCTCGATCACCGTGCTGCGCCATCGGCTTCCGCTCGCATGCACGGCAAGCGTTTGGTAATGGGAACCGATGGCGTCGGCGTAGCGCGCGACATCGCGCAACCCTTCGTCCGACAGCAAATCGGCGTAGGTCTTCGGTGCGGGAGTGCCAACAAGGTCGTGGGGAACGCCGTCCGGCGCACCGGTCAACTGCAGCAGGCGGATGTTGCCGCCGCGCGGAACCGCATCCCGCAACCGGCGCAGATTGGTGGTTTCGAAGGACTGGATCAGGACCGGCGCCTCGCGGGTGTGCGGGTGTGCGGCCAGCGCATCCAGCAGCGGCTGTTCCATCGCCAGGCCGATGCGCTGGAAGTGGCTCGGATGCTTGATCTCCGGGGCCAGGCCGATCAGCCGGCGCCGGCGTTCGGACTCACACGCCGCCAGCTCGATGATCTCGGCCAGCGTGGCGATGCGCAGGCGGTCGTCGAATGCGGTTGAGCGCAGCTGCGGGATGCGCTCGCGCATGTGCAGGGTTTTCAGTTCGACCAAGGTGAAGTCCTCGCTGAACCAGCCCTCGACCTGTTTGCCGTCGACCTCGCGGACGCTGCGCCGGTTGGCGAACTCCGGACGCTCGGCGACGTCGGTGGTGTCGGACAGCTCGTTCTCGTGACGCGCCACCAGAACGCCGTCGCGGGTCATCACCAGGTCCGGCTCGATCATGTCCGCCCCCAGTTCGATTGCCAGCGCGTAGGCTTCCAGCGTGTGCTCGGGGCGCAGCGCGCTGGCACCACGGTGCGCAATCACGAGGAGGGACGGGCGTGAGGCGCTCATTGGCGCAGTATCGCGGGTGGGCGAGGTGCCGGCACAGCCGGCCATCGCCAGCGCCGCGACCAACGCGGAAAGCAGGCGGACGAATTCACGGCGCATGACGGCTCCTCGGCAGGGTGTGGGTGCCAGCATGCCTCACCGATGTGACCGCTCGGCACGCTCTTGCGCTGGTGGCAAGGAGTGATGATCCGTGGCGAGTCGCATGGACCAGAGGTGCCGGACGACCTTGTGTGGGAGTCCTGCGGCGTGGTCCCGGCGCTGCGCTTTCGGCGTTTTCCGATGGCGCGTCGGGGCAACGTCCGGCATGCCGGCGGGTGTTTCGACGATGGGCAGGTCATTGCCGTCCGGAGAGACTGCTCGTCACCGGAAGGCATGACGCCTGCGGCATTCACCCATCGGCATTGCCAAGGAGAACCACCATGAACATACGGATCCCGTCCCTCAAGTTGCTGTTCCAGGGTTTGTTGCTGTCGCTGATGTTCTGCGGCACGGCTTTCGCGAGCGAGAAGGTCAACATCAACACCGCCGATGCGGCCACCCTTGCGCGCGTGCTGCACAACGTCGGCGCGGCCAAGGCCGAGGCGATCGTCGAATACCGCAGGGAGCATGGTGCCTTTCGCAGCGCCGAGCAGTTGGCGCAGGTCAGGGGCATCGGGCTGAAGACGGTCGAGCGCAACGCCGATCGCATCGACATCGCCGACCCGAGTCCGGCGCCGCGCAATGCCGCCGCGAAACCGGCTGCACGGCAGGTCGTGCGCACTCCCTGACGCGCTGCCAATGGCGTCGTGGGGCCCCCCGGGCCCCGGCCCGGCCCGGCCCCCCCCCCGGCCGCCCCGCCGACGTTTCCGCGGCGGCACGACGGGCGTCCTCATCTGCCGCGGGTCACCAGCGGCGCGGCCTACAATCTCCGCAGTTCATCGAGACATGACCATGGCCAAGCCCGGCGCCAAGACCCGCACCGCCTACGTCTGCAACGAGTGTGGTGCGGACTATCCGAAGTGGCAGGGGCAGTGCAGCGCCTGCGGCGCATGGGAATCGCTGTCGGAAATCAGGCTGGATGCCGCCCCCGGCGCCGCCCGCAGTGTCGCGGCCAGCCGCCGCAGTGGCTGGGCCGGCAAGGTCGATGCACCGAAGATCACCCCGCTGAAGGACGTCGCACGCAACGAGGAGGTCCGTGTATCCACCGGCATCGGTGAATTCGATCGGGTGCTCGGCGGCGGGCTGGTGGAAGGGGCGGTGGTGCTGATCGGTGGCGATCCGGGGATCGGCAAGTCCACCTTGTTGACCCAGGCGCTGGCGTCGATGGCCGGCGTCCTGCCGGGCATTTACGTGACCGGCGAGGAATCGCTGGGTCAGGTCGCCGGCCGTGCGGCGCGGCTCGGGCTGCCGCTGGATGGCCTGCAGGCGTTGGCCGAAACCTGTGTGGAGCGTATCCTCGAACAGGCGTCGGCCACGCAGCCGCGCTTCATCATTGCCGATTCCATCCAGACGTTGTGGACCGAGACGCTCACTGCTGCGCCCGGTTCGGTCAGTCAGGTCCGTGAAGCGGCGGCGCGGCTGGTGCGCTATGCCAAGGAAACCGGCACCGCGGTGTTCCTCGTGGGCCATGTCACCAAGGAAGGCGGCATCGCCGGCCCGCGGGTGCTGGAGCACATGGTTGATGCGGTCCTGTATTTCGAAGGCGACTCGGGCAGCCGCTTCCGCGTGCTGCGGGCGTTCAAGAACCGCTTCGGCGCAGTCAACGAACTGGGCGTGTTCGCCATGGGCGACCGCGGCCTGCGCGAGGTTCCAAATCCTTCGGCGATCTTCCTCTCCGGCGGCAGTACCGGCCAGCCGGGAAGCTGCGTGATGGTGACCCGCGAGGGCACCCGTCCGTTGCTGGTCGAGGTCCAGGCGCTGGTCGATGCCTCGCCATTGTCGAATCCGCGTCGTGTCACCGTCGGCCTGGAAGGCAATCGTCTGGCGATGCTGCTGGCGGTGCTGCACCGACACGGCGGGGTGCTGCTTGCCGATCAGGACGTGTTCGTGAACGTGGTCGGCGGCATTCGCGTCCAGGAAACCGCGGCGGACTTGCCCGTGCTGCTGGCCGTTCTGTCCAGCCTGCGCGATGCGCCGCTGCCGGAGAAAACCGTCGCGTTCGGCGAGGTCGGGCTGTCCGGCGAAATCCGGCCGGTTCCCAACGGCGAGGAACGGCTGAAGGAAGCCGCCACGCACGGCTTCAAACGCGCCATCGTGGCCAAGGCCAATGCGCCGAAGTCCGGCAGCATCAAGGGCATGCAGGTGATCGGCGTGGAGCGGCTGGCCGAAGCGCTGGAACACGTGTGACGCGTTCCGGCGCCGGGTCGCACGGGCTGGCGCGTGCGGTGTCCATCGTGCTGCATCCGTTCGCGGTCTTCGCCGTGTCGGGTCTGTTTGCCACCGCACGGTTGGCACCGCAGCAGCTGCCGCGCGCAGGCGTCGGACTGCTGTTGGCCATCGTCTGCGTGGGTCTGTACATCCGCTGGCGATACCGACGCGGTGACTGGCAGACCGTGGATGCCTCCGACCGACGCGATCGCCCCGCGCTGTATCTCCTGCTGCTCGGCGTGGGTCTTGCGCTTGGTGCCTGGCTGGGAGGCTGGGGTTCGCCCATCGGTCGAGGCGTAGGGATGGTGACGGTGATGCTGGCAATCGCCGCCGTGCTCAATCGCTGGATCAAGCTGTCGTTGCACGCCGCCTGCCTGGGATTTGCCGTGCCCGTGCTGTGGGGGTTTTCGCCGGTTGCCGGCGGCGTCGCGGCGGCGCTGTTGCCATTGCTCGGTTGGTCACGCCTGGCGCTGCGCCGCCACCGGCTGGACGAGGTCGTTGGTGGCGCCGGCCTTGGTTTGCTGACGGGGATCTGCGCGCTGCTGGCGTGAAGCGACGGGTCAGCCGCGCCCGAGGAGCATTTCCAGCACGAACTTGCTGCCGAAGAAGGCCAGCACCAGAAGCGCCATCGCCAGCAATGTCCAGCGCACCGCGATGCGGCCGCGCCAGCCGCGTCGCCAACGTCCCAGCAGCAGGGCGCCGAACGCGAGCCACGACAGGACACTCAGCACCGTCTTGTGCACGAGATGCTGCGCCAGCAGGTTCTCGACGAACAGTGCCCCGGTCAACAGCGTTGCGCTGAGCAGGATGAAGCCGAAGCCGATCGTGCGGAACAGAAGGAATTCAAGGTCCTGCAGCGGTGGCAGCACGCGCAGCCAGTCCGAAAGCTGGCGCCGTCGCAACGCGCGCTCCTGGAACCACAGCAGGACCGCCAGCAGGGCGGCCACCGCCAGCGTGGCGTAGGCCAGCAGCGCCGACCACGCATGCAGCTGCAGGCGCCAGTCAAGCAGTTGCGGTTCCACCGGGTCCTGCGCGGCATACGCGACCAGTGACAGTGCGGCAATCGGGTGGACGACGATCGCCAGCGCCGGCATGCGTCCGGACGCTCCCAGCACGGTGGTGAGCAGCGCCATCCCCAGGCCGGTGAGGGACAGTGCGGCGAAGAAATGCATGTCCGGCGCCCCGGCGTGCTGCCAGGCCAGAACGTGCACCAGGCCGTGGATCACCATCGCGAAGACGCCGGCCAGCCATGCCAGAGGCGACGCCGTCCGCCGTGCGGGCACCAGACTGTGGGCAACGCCGGCGGTCGCCAGCAGGTAGGTCACGATGGCGATGAGAACCAATGTCATCCGCCAAGTGTCGCATGCCCGGTGCGCGGTCGGGCAGGGCAGGGGGCGCGGCTATAATCAACGCCCTTTCCGCCGTGTGCCCGCCATGTTCGAATCCCTCACCCAACGTCTTTCCGGCACCATCGAGCGCCTGCGCGGGCGCGGGCGCCTGACCGAGGAGAACATCCGCGAGGCCACTCGCGAGGTGCGCATCGCGCTTTTGGAAGCCGACGTGGCATTGCCGGTGGTCCAAGCCCTGATCGAGCGGATCAAGGTGCGCGCGGTCGGCCAGGAAGTGCTGAAGTCGCTGACCCCGGGACAGGCGCTGATCAAGGTCGTACGTGACGAGTTGACCGCGGTAATGGGCTCGGCCGCCACCGACCTCAACCTGAACGTCGCGCCGCCGGCAGTGATCCTGATGGCGGGCTTGCAGGGCGCCGGCAAGACCACCACCGTGGGCAAGCTGGCCAAGCACCTGAAGGAAAAGCGCAAGAAGAAGGTGATGGTGGTGTCGGCCGACGTCTACCGCCCGGCCGCGATCGAGCAGTTGCAGACCCTCGCCGGCCAGGTCGGAGCCACGTTCTTTCCCTCGCAAAGCTCGCATAAGCCCGAGGACATCGTGCGTGCGGCCATCGATGACGCGAAGAAGTCCTACATGGACGTGCTGATCGTCGACACGGCCGGTCGCCTCGCCGTCGATGAAGCGATGATGGCCGAGATCAAGGCGCTGCACGGTGTCGCCAATCCGGCCGAAACCCTGTTCGTGGTCGACTCGATGACCGGCCAGGACGCGGCCAACACCGCCAAGGCGTTCGGCGAGGCGTTGCCGTTGACCGGCGTGGTCCTGACCAAGACCGACGGCGATGCCCGCGGCGGCGCGGCACTGTCCGTGCGCTACATCACCGGCAAGCCGATCAAGTTCATCGGCGTCGGTGAAAAACCCGACGGCCTCGACGTGTTCCATCCCGACCGCGTTGCCAGCCGCATCCTCGACATGGGCGATGTCCTGTCGCTGGTCGAGCAGGTCGAAGCCAAGGTCGACAAGGACCAGATGGCCAAGCTGGCCGAGAAGGTGGTCAAGGGCAAACGCTTCGACCTCAACGACATGAAGTCGCAGCTGGAACAGATGCAGAACATGGGTGGCCTGCACGGATTGATGGACAAGCTGCCCGGCGTCGGCGCGTTGCCGGAATCGGTCAAGAACCAGGTCACCGGCAAGGAAATCCCGCGGATGGTGGCCATCATCAACTCGATGACGTTGAAGGAGCGCCGCAATCCCGGCCTGCTCAACGGCTCGCGTCGCGCCCGCATCGCCCGTGGCGCCGGCATGACCCCGGCCGACGTCAATCGGCTGATGAAGCAATACCAGCAGATGGAAAAGATGATGGGCAAGCTTGGCCGTGGCGGGATGAAGGGCATGCTGCGCGGCATGCGCGGGATGATGGGCGGACGCGGGATGCCGTTCTGACCACGCTCCGACCGGCACGATGACTTGCTGATCGCTTGCACTGGCCTTGCCTTGGTCGTCGTCGGGGGGAGCATGTCGCAAGTTGCCGTTGCTGCCGGTCCGTCACCGCGGGGCAACGGCGGTACCACGATGGCGTCGTGGCAGGTTGCCGGCCCCGGTTGAATCCCGCTATACTTTTCCGCTTACCCGGCCATCCCGGCCGCTGGGCAACACCGAGTACACCATGGTCAAGATCCGCCTTACCCGTGGCGGCGCCAAGCGGCGCCCCTTCTACCACATCATCGTCACCGACAGCCGCAGCGCCCGCGACGGCCGCAACATCGAGCGCCTGGGTTACTTCAACCCGGTTGCCGCCGGTGCCGACACGCCGGTCGAGCTGAATGTCGAGCGCCTGCAGCACTGGCTGGGCCACGGCGCGCAGATGAGCGACAAGGTCGCCTACCTGTACAAGCAGTACACCAAGCA
>JAUNRQ010000067.1 GCA_030535605.1 Pseudoxanthomonas suwonensis | reverse complement strand
CTTCCTGCTGGGCATCGCCGCGGTGCTGTACTGGTTCGGCACGCTGGACTACGCCACCGTCTTCGCCAATGCCTCCGACCGCGTGGGCGGCGGGCAGATGGTGGAAATCATCCCGGGCATCCAGTGGCACGTGGCCACGCTGATCTGCATCTGCCTGTTCATCGGCGCCATGGGCAAGTCCGCGCAGGTGCCGTTGCACGTATGGCTGCCGGATTCGATGGAAGGCCCGACCCCGATCTCGGCGCTGATCCACGCCGCCACCATGGTCACCGCGGGCATCTTCATGGTCGCGCGCATGTCGCCGCTGTTCGAGCTGAGCACCACGGCGCTGGCATTCGTCCTGTTCATCGGTGCCACGACCGCGTTCTGGACCGGCCTGATCGGCATGGTGCAGAACGACATCAAGCGCGTGGTGGCGTACTCCACCCTGTCGCAGCTGGGCTACATGACCGTTGCGCTGGGCGTGTCCGCCTACAGCGCCGGCGTGTACCACCTGATGACGCATGCCTTCTTCAAGGCACTGCTGTTCCTGGGCGCCGGCTCGGTGATCATCGGCATGCACCACGAACAGGACATGCGGCGCATGGGTGGCCTGCGCAAATACATGCCGATCACCTACTGGACCATGCTGCTGGGAACGCTGGCGCTGATCGGCACGCCGTTCTTCAGTGGCTTCTACTCGAAGGACACCATCATCGAGGCGGCGAAGCTGGCGGCCGGCGAGCGTGGCTGGGTCGGTACCTATGGTTACTGGGCCGTGCTGCTGGGCGCGTTCGTCACCAGCTTCTACAGCTTCCGGCTGCTGTACCTGACCTTCTTCGGTCCGGAGCGGTTCCGCGACGTGCCGGCGCATGACGGCCACGGCGTGCACGAGCCGCACGAGTCGCCATGGGTGGTGACCGTGCCGCTGGTGCTGCTCGCCATTCCCTCGGTGCTGATCGGCTTCTTCACCGTCGGCCCGATGCTCTTCGGCACCGACTGGACCGGCAAGGCCCAGCAACTGCCGTTCTTCCTCGGTGCCATCGATCTGCAGGCCGCCAACGACACGGTCCTGCAACTCAAGGACTCGCTGTGGCAGCACGGCCCGGTCGGATTCGCCACGCACGGCTTCGTCGCGCCGGCGTTCTGGCTGACGCTGGCCGGTTTCGCCCTGGCGACGCTGATGTACGTGTTCAAGCCGGAACTGCCGGCGAAGGCGGCCCAGGTGCTGGCCTTGCCCAAGCGCATCCTCGAAGAGAAGTACGGGATGGACACGCTGTGGATCAAGGGCCTGGCCGGCGGCGGCGTCGCCCTTGGCAAGGTGTCCCGCCTGTTCGATACCAAGGTGATCGACGGACTGTTCGTGAACGGCAGTGCGCGACTGGTGGACCTGGCGGCCGGGGTGCTGCGTCGGACCCAGTCGGGCTATCTCTACCATTACGCCTTCGCCATGATCCTGGGCCTGATCGCCCTGCTGGCGGTCGTCATGCACTACTGGCGCTGAGCCCGGGGAACCCAGAACCTCATGAACTCGCTTCCGCTTCTTTCCCTGTTGATCTGGTTGCCGATCCTCGGTGGCGTGCTGTGCTTGGCGGTCGGCAACGAACGCCCGCAGCTGGCTCGCTGGATCGCCATCGGTTTCGGCCTGCTCGCGCTGCTGCTGAGCCTGCCGTTGTTCACCGGTTTCGACCATGCCAACGCCGGCATGCAGTTCGTCGAGGATCGTGCCTGGGTGCCGGCCTATGACATCCGCTACCACCTTGGCGCGGACGGCATCTCGGTGGCCCTGATCGGCCTGACCACGCTGGTGTCGCTGCTGGTGTTCGTGCTGGCGTGGGGCTCGGTGGACAGGCGCGTCAGCCAGTACATGGCCGCCTTCCTGATCCTGGAAGGCCTGATGGTCGGCGTGTTCTCGGCCATGGACGCACTGCTGTTCTACGTGTTCTTCGAAGGCATGCTGATCCCGATGTTCATCATCATCGGCATCTGGGGTGGCCCGCGCCGGGTGTATGCCTCGCTGAAGTTCTTCCTGTACACCTTCCTCGGTTCGGTGTTCATGCTGATCGGCCTGATCTACCTGTTCCTGAAGGGGGGCAGCTGGCAGCTGGCCGACATGGCCGCGCTGCCGCTGAGCATGCGCGAGCAGACGTGGCTGTTCTTTGCCTTCCTGATTGCCTTCGCGGTCAAGGTGCCGATGTTCCCGGTGCACACCTGGTTGCCCGATGCCCACGTCGAGGCGCCGACCGGCGGCTCGGTGGTGCTGGCGGCGATCATGCTGAAGATCGGCGGCTACGGTTTCCTGCGCTTCACCCTGCCGATCACCCCGGATGCCGGCTTCGAATGGGCCTGGCTGGTGATCGCGCTGAGCCTGGTGGCCATCGTGTATGTCGGGCTGGTGGCACTGGTGCAGGACGACATGAAGAAGCTGATCGCGTATTCGTCGGTCTCGCACATGGGCTTCGTCACCCTCGGCGTGTTCATCGCCTTCGCCCTGGTGCGCGAGGCCGGCAACACCGACGCCGCACGGCTGGGCCTGCAGGGCGCGATGGTGCAGATGATCTCGCACGGCTTCATCTCCGGCGCGATGTTCGCCTCGGTCGGCGTGCTCTACGACCGCATGCACAGCCGCATGATCCGCGACTACGGCGGCGTGGCCAACACCATGCCGTGGTTCGCCGCGTTCTTCATCCTGTTCGCCATGGCCAACTCCGGCCTGCCGGGCACCAGCGGCTTCGTCGGCGAGTTCATGGTCATCCTGGCCAGCTTCCAGCAGCACCCGTTGATTGCCTTCACCGCCGCCATCACCCTGGTCATCGGCGCCGGCTACACCTTGTGGCTGGCCAAGCGCGTGATCTGGGGCGAGGTGGCCAACGACAACGTCGCCCAGCTCAAGGACATCAACGGCCGCGAATGGCTGGTGCTGGGCGTGTTCGCCTTCGGCGTGCTGGCCCTGGGCGTGTACCCGAAACCCCTGACCGACCTGATGGAACCCGCCATCGCGCAACTGGCCTCGCAACTGGCCACCAGCAAGCTGACGGGGCTGTGAGATGACGCCTGTGACCGCTGACAACGCCATGATCCGGACTGCCGCCGACACCATCGGCCACCTGGCACCCGCCACCGACCTGCTGCCATTGCTGCCGGTGCTGGTGCTGGCCGCAGCCGCCTTCTTCCTGCTGCTGTTCGACCTGTTCCTGAAGGAAAGCCAGCGAGGCATCACCCATTGGCTGGCGGTCGGCTCGCTGCTGCTCGCCGCAGCAATGACCGCACTGGGCAGCGGCGGCGACGGCAGCGTGTTCGGCGGCATGTTCCTGCGCGACACCATGGCCAACGTGCTGAATGCTTTCATCCTGCTCATCAGCGCCGCGGCGCTGCTGTACGTCGGCGCCGGGCTGCGCGAGCGCGGGCTGTACAAGGGCGAAGTGCCGGTGCTGGTGTTGTTCTCGGCCATCGGCATGATGCTGCTGACCTCCGCAGGCAACATGGTCATGGTCTACCTCGGCCTGGAAATGCTGGCGCTGTGTTCCTACGCGCTGGTTGCGGTGGATCGCGACAGCCCGAAGTCCTCCGAAGCGGCGATGAAGTACTTCGTGCTTGGCTCGCTGGCGTCGGGTCTGCTGCTGTACGGCATGTCGCTGATCTACGGCGCCACCGGTACCCTTGATCTGGCGGCGCTTCGCGAGGCCGTGGCGGTGACGGACGATCGCATGCTGCTGCTGACCGGCGTGGTGTTCCTCGTGGCCGGCATCGCCTTCAAGTTCGGTGCCGCACCGTTCCACATGTGGCTGCCCGACACCTACCACGGTGCACCGACGCCGATCACCTTGTTCATCGGTTCCGCCCCCAAGCTGGCGGCGTTCGCGATGGCGTGGCGCCTGCTGGAATCCGGCCTGGGCCCGGTGCAGGCGAACTGGGCATTGCTGCTGTCGGCGCTGGCCGTCGCCTCGCTCGTGGTCGGCAACCTCATCGCCATCATGCAGACCAACCTCAAGCGCATGCTGGCGTACTCGACCATTTCCCATGTCGGCTTCCTGCTGCTGGGTCTGGTCGGTGGCACCCCGGATGCCTATGCGGCGGCGATGTTCTACGCCATCGCCTACGGCATCATGTCGGTGGCCGCGTTCGGTGCCATCGTGATGCTGTCCTCGAAGGGCTTCGAGGCCGAACAGATCGACGACTTCAAGGGGCTCAATGCCCGTAGCCCGTGGATGGCCGGCCTGGTTCTGCTGATCATGGCCTCACTGGCCGGCGTGCCACCGCTGCTGGGCTTCTGGGCCAAGATGGCGGTGCTTCGCGCCGCACTGGAAGGCGGTTACCTGTGGCTGGCCATCGTCGGTGTGGTGTTCGCGGTGATCGGCGCGTTCTACTACCTGCGCGTGATCAAGGTGATGTATGTCGACGCGCCGGAGGGCGAACAGGTCCAGGTCCGCCGTGATGGCAGCCTGCGTCTGGTGTTCACCGCCAACGCGCTTGCGCTGCTGGTGCTCGGAATCTTCTGGAACCCGTTGATGGCCTGGTGCCAGGCGGCATTCGCCTGATCGCAAGTCGGTAGTGCTTGCAGGTCGACGCTGACGCCGCGCGACGCCGGCCTGCGGCATTCGCCGCATCCATCGCAGAACGTCCTCGCTGCCGCCCGCGTTCGCGTGGGCGGCAGCGTCGTTTCCGCGGGCGGAGGAGCGGACTGATGTACAGCGACGTGATGCGGAGGATGGCCACATTGGTGGATGAGGCCTGTCACCGGAGCAGGGCAGGGGAATGCGCCCGGGCGCATGAAGCGACGCACGGACCCATCCCTGCAGCAAACCGACACAAACAAAAAGCGCGGCCCTGAGGACCGCGCTTTTGCATGCTGCGAACTTGGTAGCGGGGGCAGGATTTGAACCTGCGACCTTCGGGTTATGAGCCCGACGAGCTGCCAGACTGCTCCACCCCGCAGCAGAAGCGGAATTATGACAGTTCCTGCGCTCGCTTGCAAGGCCGTCGCAGTGGCCGACGCTCAGTCGCCAATTCGCAAGAGCCAATCGCGCAGCGCGACCGCATTGTTCTGGTGCGTATCCCGTGCGGCGTAAAGCAGCGTCACCTTGCCGTTTGCGACCAGGCGCTGCAGTTCCGCGACCGCCGTGTTGCGCGACAGCTCCCGGTCATAGGCGGCAACGAAGTCGTCCCAACGGTCCGGGTGGTGTCCGAACTGCTTGCGCAGCGCGTCCGAAGGAGCAATCTCCCGCAGCCAGTGATCCAACTGCGCCCGTTCCTTGCTGATGCCGCGCGGCCACAGCCGGTCGACCAGCACACGCTGTCCATCGCTGTCGGCCGGACTGTCATGGATGCGCTTGATGGCGATGTTGCCGCCGTCCTTCACGGAAAAATGTCCATGGAAAGGTCCGGAACCGATCATGCGCCGCCCGGCAGCGTCGCTCAAGCCTTGGTGGCGAGCTTCAGGCCGATGATGCCGGCGATCACCAGCGCCAGACTGGCCAGCTTCAGCACACTGGCCGACTCGTCGAACAGCATGATCCCGGCCACCGCCGCGCCCACCGCGCCAATGCCGACCCAGACCGCGTAGGCAGTGCCAAGCGGCAGTTCGCGCATCGCCACCCCCAGCAGCCACACGCTGGCGACCATCGCCACCACCGTGACCACGGAGGGGAGGGGCTTGCTGAAACCCTCGGTGTACTTCAGGCCGACCGCCCACACCACTTCCAGAAGGCCGGCAAACAAAAGGATCATCCAGTGCATGGACAGGCTCCCTTTCGGGCAGGGTCGTCCCCGCATGGATCAGCGCATCACGGGGTCGTCCCCGCTGCGGTGGCGGCTTGTGCCGCCCGCGCACCATGGTGACGTCCCGTGGTGTCGATCGCAAGCGCATGGGCAGAGGCGCAGCGTGTGCGGAGCGTGTTCGCGCCGACCGTGCTGCTCAGTCTCCCCGGGTGGCCAGGACCTGCTGGATGAAGGGAGACTTTGCCGCCGTGTAGCCCGCCCGGTCATCACCGAATGCCTGCACCAGGCGCTGCTTCAGTGTCCCGTACTCGCCAGCCAGCCCGGTATCCGCCCGAAGGCGATCCCGAAACGCGAGATGCGACTGCCAGAACTCACCCCCGATCCGTACTCCGTGCAGATGAAAGCGGCGCGGCCGCGTCATCGGCCATGCCAGGAACCGACGATCGGGGAACGCGTCCTCGTGTTCGGGGCGGTAGTCATAGCCAAGCCCGGCGAGCACCGGCAGCACCGCGTCGACCGCCTCCAGCCGCGACGCTCCCAGCAGCATGTCCACGATCGGCTTGGCCGCCAGCTCCGGCACCGCGGTACTGCCCACGTGCTCGATGACGAACCCCGCCGGCAACGCCGCCAGCAACCTCTCGCGTTCCTGCTCGAACATCCGCGGCCAAGCCTCGCTCCAAGGCTGCACGACAAGCGGGGCACGATGGGCCGTCATGTATCTACCTGCCTTGGTAAGCCGGTGATCTGCTCGGTGATGAAACGACTCCTGTTCATTATCCGTCCTGGTGGTTGACGGACCTTGCAACGCCATGTGCTACGGCTTGGTGGGCATACGGCACGCGATACTTGGCATGTGCGTGGTGGAACGAAGCGGCGTCGGCTTGAATGAATTGTTAGGCCTCTGGCGACTCACTGTAAAGCTCAAATTGCGGGTTTGGCCCAAACCAGCGATGCTTGATTGCAAACAGACCGTAGAGAAAAATGGCGAGTAACAGGGTGCCGCCAAGTAATGGCAAGGCGAACCAGAAGACGTTGAATATGGTTGTGTGTCCTATACCCGGCCGCCATGCCACTAGTACCCAAAGAGCACAGAAGACGACCAGAACCTGGCAGAACCCCTTGAAGGTATAGAGGGCTCGGCGCGCCATGAACTCGCTGAACGACTCCCCGTGAATTGGGGATGGGCCGTGCCACTTAACGGCGAACTGTGAGGCGGGGTGATGCGGGAAGCGGCGAATCAGCCACAAAGTGCCGCGCAGCATGGCAAAGAAGATTAGGAGCTTTGCGAAAAACGGCATAAGAGGCCTAACGCCTGAATTAAGCCGCGGTGCGCAGTGGCGAGCGGCGTGCGAAGCTTAGCGTAGCACGCAAGCGATGCCACGAAGCAGCGTCGGCTTGAACGAATTGTTAGCTCTGTTCACGGAGATTCTTTTGGAACAGAACGTTAAGCAACTTGGCTCGATCTGGCTCATGGAGTTTGGGTGGTTTGATGCTTTCTAGGCGAGCCAGCTCCGACTCAATGAACTCATTAATGGATGGTACGGGAGCGGACAGTCCCATTTCAGGTGCTGCGCGCTTCAGGTCGAGAAGGCTGTGGATGTCTTTGAGAAGAGTCGGGTGGTCACTGATCATCTCCAGCAAGCGTTCAAATTCAATTGGTGCTGCTGTACCAGATGATTCGAGCCATCTGACTGCCAGGAGAGGGCGGAGAGCATAGAAGTACTTCTTGAGCGGTGACCTGCTCGACTTCTTCGGACCACTGATTATTGGAGAACGGCTTCGGTGGAT
>JAUNRQ010000066.1 GCA_030535605.1 Pseudoxanthomonas suwonensis | reverse complement strand
GACTGGAACATCGTCCGCACCGCGCGCGACATCCGCAACTGGAAGGGCAACCAGAAGAACTCCGGCTGCCTGCCGCACGAGCGCGCGTGGCTGTCGGGGATGATCGACGACGACTGCCACGATGGCCTGGCGAGCCCGCGCAGCGGCGGCTGGAAAGACAGCTACCGGGTGCTGCATCCGCAAGGCGAGGACTACACGTGGTGGAGCCAGCGCGGTGCGGCGCGGGCGAAGAACGTCGGTTGGCGCATCGACTACCAGCTGGTGACGCCGGCACTGGCCCGGCGCATCCGCCATGTGGAGATCTTCCCGGAGCCGAAGTTCTCCGACCACGCGCCATATCTGGTCGAGTACGACATGACTTGATCCGGTGCCGGCGGCCATCGGCCATCGCACCCGCGCCGCACCCGATCGGCGCACCCGAGCGCCGCGGCTCGGCTAGGATGCGGGAAGTTTCCACCCGAGCCATCCATGTCCGCAGCCAACGCACGCAAGCCTTCCGTCTGGCAGGCCTTCACCCAGCCGTCCTCGTGGACGATGTTCTTCTTCGGTTTCGCTTCGGGCCTGCCGTTCCTGCTGGTGGCCGGCACGCTGGCCTACTGGCTGCGGCAGGAAGAACTGGTGTTGCGCGACATCACCCTGATCGCCAGCGCGGGCATGGCGTATTCGTTCAAGTTCCTGTGGGCACCGCTGGTCGATCGCATGCGCCTGCCGGTGCTGGGGCGATTGGGCCAGCGGCGCAGCTGGATCCTGCTGGCGCAGCTGCTGGTGATCGGCGGCTTGCTGGCGATGTCGCTGCTCGGGCCCGGGCAGTTGTCGTGGTTCGTGCCCATCGTGTTGCTGGTGGCGTTTTCCGGCGCCACGCTGGACATCGCGGTCGATGCCTACCGCATCGAGATCGCGCCGGCAGAGGCGCAGGGCGCGCTGGTGGCGGTGTATTCGTTGGGTTACCGCATTGCCCTGATCGTGACCGGTGCGCTGGCGTTGGTGCTGGCCGACCACATCGACTGGCCGCGGGTGTATCAGGCGATGGCCGTGTTCATGGCGGTGCCGCTGGTGGCCAACCTGCTGGCGCGCGAGCCGGACGTGCTGCGCGAGCGTGCCGCCGACTGGGCCACCGGCCTGCGCGAAGGGGTCGTCGAACCGTTCGCCGATTTCTTCCGTCGCTTCGGCGTCAAGGTCGCGGCCGCGCTGCTGATGTTCATCCTGCTGTTCAAGATTTCCGACCAGGCCATGGTCGGCGGCCTGATGGGCCCGTTCTACCTGGACCAAGGCTTTACCCTGACCCAGATCGCGGCGGTGACCAAGGTGTACGGCATCTGGATCGGCATTTTCGGTGCCTTTGCCGGCGGCGTGGCGGTGGCCCGCTGGGGGATCGAACGCAGCCTGCTGGTGGCGATCATCGCCGGTGCGTTGAGCAACCTGTTGTATCTGTTGCTGATCGTGAACAATGGCAGCCTGCCGATGCTGACGCTGGTGATTTCCGGCGAGAACTTCGCGCAGGGCTTCCTCGGCACGGCGGCGGTGGCCTACCTGTCGGCACTGGTCAACCAGCGTTACACCGCGACCCAGTACGCGCTGTTCTCGTCGCTGATCACGCTGCCCGGAAAACTGCTGGGCGCCGGCTCGGGGTGGATCGTCGAGAACGTCGGCGGACTGGGCGGGCGGTTGATGCAGCGCTTCGGCTTCCAGACCCAGTTGTCGGAGATCGCGTTGGGCTACGGCCTGTACTTCCTGTTGACCGTGGTGTTGATCATCCCGGCGCTGCTGCTGTTCTTCTGGCTGCGGCCACGCGTGGCGCTGGGCGGTGACAGCAGCGCCACGGCGATGGAGGAGGGTTGATGGCGGGCAGGTCCTGGCTGGCTGTATGTCTGGCGCTGGCACTGAGCCAGACGGCATGCGCCAATCCCCCGACGGCTGATCCCTGCGCCCACGATCGTGAGGCGATGCTGGCGCTGGACGAGGCCGCATTCGACCAGGACATGACCGGTGGCTGGCGCGTGGTCGCCTCGGTTCCCGGTTGCCAACGGGTGGCAGCGGACCTGATCGCGGACTGGCGGCGGACGAACCCGCAGGCCGGTGGGATCGTCTCCTGGCACGAGGGGCAGTTGCGCGCGGGTGCCGGCCAGTACCCGCAGGCCGCCATCCTGATGGCAGCCGCACGCAAGCCGCCCGAGGCGGACAAGGCCGGCTGGAACGCCTACGTCGATGCGAGCGTCGCCTTCCTGCAGCGTGATCGCGATGCACTGCTTGCCGCCCGCGAACGGTTGCAGGCGGTCCCTTGGCTACCGACCGACGGCATGCAGCCACCGGTTGACGGCATCGTCGCGGTCACTTTCGACAACGGCCAGTCGATGCGGATGCGCTGGCCACCGAACATCGACGTCGTGGACGGTCTGATCGCGTGTTTCGACCGTCCATACGACGAGGCCTATGGCACGGATTGCCGCCCGCCGTTGCCGCCAGCGAAGCAATGATGCAAGGGCGGCGCGGGCTCAGCCGGCAGGGTGGATGCAGCCCAGCACGCGCGGCCCGCCGGCACCGGTGACCGCTGGCAGATTGCCTGCCAACCCCAGCATGTTCTGGCGCGCCAGCCAGGCGAAGCCGATGGCCTCCATGTGATCCGGGTCGATGCCGTGCGTGGCCGTGGATTGCACCGTGACGCCGGGCAGTTCCGCCGCCAGCGCCGCCATCAGCACCGGGTTGTGCACGCCGCCGCCGCACACCAGCAGGCGTCGACTGTGCGCCTGTGTGGCGCGCAACGCGTCGGCGACGGTGCGGGCGGTCAATGCCAGCAAGGTCGCCTGCACGTCGGCGGCGGTTTCGTTGCCGGACAACCGCGGTGACAGCCAGTCCAGACGGAACTGTTCGCGGCCGGTGCTTTTGGGAGGCAGTGTCGCGAACCACGGTTCCGCCAGCAGCCGTTGCAACAGGGCGTCATCGACCCGCCCCTGGGCGGCAAATGCGCCATCGCGGTCGAAACGGTGGCCGGTGTGCAGGTGACACCACGCATCCAGCAGCGCGTTGGCCGGGCCGGTGTCGAAGCCGCGCACCGTGCCGCTGGAAGGTAGCAGGGTTAGGTTGGCGATGCCGCCGAGGTTGAGCACCGCGCGCTCCTCGGTGCGGTCATGCAGCAGGGCCTGGTGCAGCGCCGGCAGCAGAGGTGCGCCTTGGCCGCCGGCGGCGATGTCGCGACGGCGGAAGTCGGCGACGGTGGTGATGCCGGTGCGCTCGGCAATGCGTGCGGCATCGCCGATCTGCATCGAGAACGGATGCTCGGCGGCCGGCCGATGGCGGATGGTCTGGCCGTGCGAGCCGATGACGGCCACCGCATCGGCAGCGACGCCGGCCTGATGCAGCAAGGCGTTGGCTGCAGCTGCGAACGCTTCGCCGACGCGCGCGTCCAGCAGGCCCAGTTCGTCCAGCGATTCCAGCGCGCCACCTTGTCCCAGTGCAATCAGGCGCGTGCGCAATGCCTCGTCCCACGGTTCGGTGTGCGTGCCCAGCAGTTCTGCCTGAAGGCGGCCGTCTTCGTCGCGAAAGCGCACCAGCGCCGCGTCGATGCCATCGGCGCTGGTGCCGGACATCAGGCCGATGCAGGGGGCGTCATGGGCTCTCATGCCACAAGCGTACCGTTGTCGGACCGGGCCGGGTGCTTCCGCAAACGACGACGCCGACGAAGCGTCGGCGTCATGCGGTTCGGATGTGCGTGAACCTGCCGCAGATCAGCCGCGGCTGCGGGCGCGGGCCGACTCGGCCTTGCCGGCGCCGGTGCTGGCGACGCGGGTCTCGCCCGGGTCCTGGTAGATGATGTTCTCGACCTCGCGGATCCGCGCCAGTGCCTCGCGGGTGTAGCTGCGGAATTCGGCCAGCTGCGCGCCGGACAGTGGTGCCGGTGGCGGCAGGGTCACCGACAGCGGGTTGCGGTGCACGCCGTTGATGCGGAATTCGTAATGCAGGTGCGGGCCGGTGGACATGCCGGAGCTGCCGACGTAGCCGATCACCGTGCCCTGGTTGATGCGCTGGCCGGCACGGATGTTGCCGAAGCGCGACATGTGGGCGTACAGCGTGGTGTGGCCACGACCATGGTCCAGGACCACGGTGCGCCCGTAGCCGCCCTGCCAGCCGACCGAGGCCACGCGCGCATCGCCGGCGGCTTGGATCGGCGTGCCGGTGGTCGCCGCGTAGTCGACGCCACGGTGCTGGCGCATGCCGCCGAGGACCGGATGGCGACGCTTGCCGAAGTTCGAGGTCAGCCGCGCGTACGGGATCGGCATGCGGATGAACGGCTTCTTCAACGACTTGCCATCGGCGGTGAAGTATTCGGGCTTGCCGTTGCGCTCGAAGCGGAAGCCCGAATGCAGCGTGTCGCCGACGCTGAAGGTCGCCGCCAGCACCGGGCCGGTACCGATCAGCTGGCCTTCGCGCCAGCGCTGCTCGACCACCACGGAGAACCGGTCATCGGCGCCGACGTCGGAGCGGAAGTCGATGTCGTACTTGAAGATCTCGTCGGTCAGGGTCTTGATCGCGGCGTTGCTCAGGCCCGCGGCGCGCGCCGAGCGGTGCAGCGAACCTCCGACCTTGCCGCTGAGCACGGCGGTGCGGGTCTCGACTTCACGCTCGATGATGTCCTGGACCAGCTCGCCGTCCTCGAAGCTCAGCTCGATGCGTTCGGCGTCGCCGCGGTCGAAGCGCAGGGTGCGCAGGGCACCGCCGACCGGCAGGTCGAACGCCAGTTCGGTGCCCGGCTTCAGCCGCACCAGGTTGGCGCGGACCAGCGGGTGGGCCAGCAGTTTCTGCCGCTGCTCGCGGGCCACGCCCAGCTCGTCGAGGACGTGGCTGAGGGTCTGGCCGCGGCGCACGTTGATGATCTGCCAGCTGTCGCCGGCCTCGCCGTTCACCCGCGCCATGGGCAGGCTGGGCAGTTGCAGCGTCATCGACATCGACTGGGTGCGGTGCGGGGCTTCCAGCGCGCCGCTGAAGCCCGGCACCAGTGCCGCCAGCAGCGCGCCGAGGGTGGCGAACAGGCTGGCGTGGGCCCATTGCCGCCTGCTCCAGCGCCCGTTGAACGCGGCGGGGAGGCGGGGAATGCGGGTGGCTTCGCGGTGCGCCTGGATCTGGCGCAGGTTGTTGAGGCGGACCTGCGCGTTGCTGTCCTGCGTCGGTGTGCTCATCGGAGTCCGGCAGTGTGAAGGCGGCGTAACGGCGGTAACATAGACACCTGAAGAGCCCACGTCAAACCCTTGAAGGCGCAAGCGGTTTCCGGCGCGGTCGCTTGTCCCCATTCATCTTTGTCCGCGTCCGCACGGCTGGCGCGCCAGCCAACGGAGCCGTCGATGTCCGCCGCCGAAGCCCTGACCCTCATCGCCCGAGGCGCCGACGAACTGCTGAAGGCCGACGAACTGGAGGCGCGGTTGAAGGAAGGGCGGCCGCTGCGGATCAAGGCCGGCTTCGATCCGACCGCGCCGGACCTGCACCTGGGCCACACGGTGCTGCTGAACAAGATGCGCCAGTTCCAGGATCTCGGCCATCAGGTGATCTTCCTGATCGGCGACTTCACCGGAATGATCGGCGACCCCTCGGGCAAGAGCGCCACGCGCAAGCCGCTGACGCGCGAGGACGTGCGGCGCAATGCCGAAACCTATGCCGCGCAGGTGTTCAAGGTGCTGGATCGGGAGCACACCGAGCTGCGTTTCAACAGCGAATGGTTCGATGCGATGGGGGCGGCCGACATGATCCGCCTGGCCGGACAGCTCACCGTGGCGCGGATGCTGGAGCGTGACGACTTCGCCAAGCGCTACGCCGCGCAGCAGTCCATCGCGATCCACGAATTCCTGTATCCGCTGGTCCAGGGTTACGACTCGGTTGCCTTGCGCGCGGACGTCGAACTGGGCGGCACCGACCAGAAGTTCAACCTGTTGATGGGGCGCGGCCTGCAGGAAGCCCACGGGCAGAAGCCGCAGGTGGTGCTGACCATGCCGCTGCTGGAAGGCATCGACGGCGTGCAGAAGATGAGCAAGTCGCTGGGCAATTACGTCGGCATCGACGAGCCGGCCATCGACATCGTCAACAAGACGATGAAGATCGGCGACGCGCTGATGTGGAAGTGGATCGACCTGCTCAGCTTCGACATCGGCATCGACGAGGCCGCCGCGTTGCGGCTGCAGGTCGAGGCCGGCACGTTGAATCCGCGCGACGTCAAGCTGCGTCTCGCGCGCGAACTGGCGACGCGCTTCCACGATGCCGCCGCTGCCGAGACCGCCATCGCCGGCTGGCACGCCGCGGTGACCGGGCAGGGCGACACCTCGTTGCTGCCGCTGCAGGAGGTGAGCGTGCCGTCCGAGGGGCTGCGCATCGCCGCGTTGCTCACCGCCGCGGGCATCACCCCGAGCAACTCCGAAGCCAACCGCAAGCTCAAGGAGCGCGCGGTGCGGGTCGATGGCGAGGTTGTCGAAGATGCCGGCATCACCTTCGGCCCCGGGTTCGAAGGCGTGCTGCAGGTCGGCAAGCGCAACTTCGCGCGGGTGCGGCTGGTCGCCTGCTGACGACGGTGGCGCGCCCGCGCGGCACGCCCGTCAGTTGATCCGCAGGATCGCCGACACCATGAGCGCCAACACGCAGGCGAAACCGCCGAACCAGACGATGCTGCGGGCGCTGGCGTTGCCGAGCACGTAGAACAGCCCATGGAGGATGCGGAATCCGACGAAGCCCAGCGCCAGCAGGGTGATGCGCTGGACGTCGACGCCGGCCAGCTCTGCCATCAGCACCGCCGCGGCGAACGCGGGGAAGGCTTCGAAGCCGTTGAGCTGGGCAGCGTTTGCGCGGCGGCTGCGGGCGCTGTCCTGATTGGCCAGCCACGCGCGCGGGTCGCGGTTGTCGTAATTGCCGCTGCCGGAGGTCTTGGCGAAAACCGCCCAGACGTAGGGCAGCAGTGCAGCGACGAGGATGCAGGCATAGGCGATGGTCATGGATGCAAGGCCGGCTGTTGATGTGTCGACAGCGTGCCGCATCCGCTCGTTGCTTGCACGTGGTTTCGTGCATCGCGTGCGCATGCGGCACACTGGACGTGCCTACGGGCATCCGCAAAGAGATCACAGGAGTTCGCGATGCAGTTCACCCGTCAGCAAGCCGAAGGCCTGCTCAACAAGACCGAGATGTCGCTGTTCAACGACAGCCGGATCAATTCATTGCGCAAGCTGGCTGCTGCCGAGCTGGACAAGCGCGTCACCCGAGCCCGTGCGGTGCGCGATCGCGCACGCGACCTGGTGCAGCGGCAGAAGCTCGCCACGCGCGCGCGCACCGGGTCCAAGGGTGGCACTTCGGGCAAGGCCAATGATCGCAGCAGGCAGAAGGCCGCACTGACGGCTGACATCCTCAAGCGCTTCGAGGCGCAGTTGAAGGTCGCGAAAAAGGCCGAGAAGGCGGCTGCGCCGCCGAAGGGGCGCAAGGTGTCGGGGGCAGCCGCGGCGAAGAAGGCCGCAGCAAAGAAGGCCGTAACGA
>JAUNRQ010000065.1 GCA_030535605.1 Pseudoxanthomonas suwonensis | reverse complement strand
CGCTACCCGAACACCCGCTACGCCGAAGATGCGAAGCTGCGCATGCAGGACCTGCGCAACCTGTTCGCGCGCAACGAGATCGAAACCGCGCTGTACTACCTGCGCCGTGGCGCCTGGGTGGCCGCGGCCAACCGCGCCCAGCACGTGGTGGAGACCTGGCCGCAGACCGAATACCAGAACGACGCCGTGGCGGTGATGGGGGAGGCCTACACCCGCCTCGGCAACGAAACCCTGGCTGCCGATGCCCGCCGCGTGCTGGAACTCAACGATCCCGGCCACGCCTGGCTGCAGGGCCGCAACTGGCCGAAGTATCCGTGGCCGATCCGCAAGCTCAACCCGTTCGCGGGCGAGCGCTCCGCGCTGGATCGCTCATGAGCCCGGAGTGACGCAAGGCGGAGCGGGAGAAGGGCAAGCGCAGGGCCAAGCCCCGTTGCGTTCACTCGTTTCCCGTTTCCCGCCACTCGTGCCTCGTCTGCCATGTTGACCCAGCCCGCGTTCGAGCAACTGGCCGCCGACGGCCACACCCTCATCCCGGTCGTGCGCGAGGTGCTGTCCGACCTGGACACGCCGCTGTCGGTGTATCTGAAACTGGCCGACGGCCCGCACAGCTATCTGTTCGAGTCGGTCGAAGGCGGTGAACGGTTCGGGCGGCATTCGATCATCGGCCTGCCCGCCACGCGGGTGTATGCGTTCCACGGCCATGAGCTGCGTGTCAGCGAGCACGGCGAAGTGGTGGAAAGCCGCCATGTCGCCGATCCGCTGGCCGAGGTCGAACGCCTGCGCAGTGCGCACAAGGTCGCGAAGATCCCGGGCTTGCCTGGCTTTTCCGGCGGGCTGGTCGGCTGGTTCGGTTTCGAGACCATCGGTTACATCGAGCCGCGCTTTGCCGAAGCCGTGGCACCGGACGAACTGTGCACGCCCGACATCCTGCTGATGGAGAGCACCGAGGTCGCGGTGTTCGACAACCTCAAGGGGCGTCTGTACCTGGTCGTCCACGCCGACCCGCGCCAGCCGCAAGCCTGGGCGCGTGCGCAGCGGCGGCTGGATGCGCTGGTGCACCGCCTGCGTCATGCCGGCGCCGGCTATCCCGAGACGCTGGATCCGTCGGTGCTGGACGAGGCCGACTTCGCTTCCGGCTTCACCCGCGAAGGCTTCATCGCCGCCGTGGAGAAGTCGAAGGACTACATCCGCGCCGGCGACATCTTCCAGGTGGTGCTGAGCCAGCGCCTGTCGGTGCCGTTCCGGGCACGCCCGGTCGACGTGTACCGGGCCTTGCGCGCGCTCAACCCGTCGCCCTACATGTATTTCCTGGATACCGGCAGCACCCAGGTGGTCGGTTCTTCGCCGGAAATCCTCGTCCGCCTGCAGCACGATGCGCAAGGGCAGGGCACGGTGACCGTGCGCCCCATCGCCGGCACCCGCCCGCGCGGCCACACGCCCGAAGCCGATGCCGCACTGGAAGCCGAGCTGCTGGCCGATCCCAAGGAACGCGCCGAGCACCTGATGCTGATCGACCTCGGCCGCAGCGATGTCGGGCGCATCAGCGAAGCCGGCAGCGTCGCGGTCGGCGAGCAGTTCGTGATCGAGCGCTACAGCCACGTCATGCACATCGTGTCCGAAGTCACCGGCACGTTGCGGACAGGCATGAGCTACAGCGACGTGCTGCGCGCCACCTTCCCGGCCGGCACCGTCAGCGGTGCGCCGAAGATCCGCGCGCTGGAAGTCATCCGCGAGCTGGAGCCGGTCAAGCGCAACGTCTATGCAGGGAGCATCGGCTATCTGGGATGGAACGGCGACGCCGACACCGCCATCGCCATCCGCACCGCGGTCATCCAGGACGGTCGGCTGCACGTGCAGGCCGGCGCCGGCATCGTCCACGACTCCGACCCGGAAAAGGAATGGGACGAAACCATGAACAAGGGCCGCGCGCTGTTCCGTGCGGTGGCCGAGGCCGTGCAGGGTTTGTGAGCGACCGTTGACAGTTCGGCTGCCGGCAGACAACGCCTCCTTCACGGCGGAGTGCGTCAAATCGGGTGCATCGGGTGAATGACCCGCGCAGGATCGAACGGAGGAACAGGCATGCGGGTCGTGGATGCCGCCAAGGTGCAATCGCGTTTTTCGTTGGGGGGCCATCCGCAGGTGGTGGAGATGGTGTGTCCGCATTGTCTGAAGGACGTCACCTTCTCGATCAAGGCGTGGAGCCAGCACGCCGGCAGCGTTGCGGCGACCGAAACCCCGTGCCCGCGATGCAACGTCGATGTGCTGTTCCTCGACCTCGAGCAGCGTGACGCGCCCGGCAAGCCGATCCTGTACGCGCACCCGGATCCCGTGGGGCGTCATCGGATGGACGGCGTCGACTACCTGCGCCAGCTTTCGGCGCCGCTGGGGCGCACCTACGATTCGGTGCTCAAGCACTACAACAATGCCGATTGGGGCACGACCGCGCTGACCGTGCGCCACCTGCTCGAGGGCTTGGCCACCCGGTTGCTGACCGATGCCCACGCCGGCGACCCGTTGTCCACGCAACTGGAAACCCTGACCGAACGCCTGAACCTCGCGGCGCCGCTGGAGGACATCGCGCAGATGCTCGAGCCGCAGGGCATCTTCGGCCGCCAGTTCGCCGACGAGACCTGCATCGACCGTGCCACCGCCGAGCAGTTGCTGGAGCTGGCCGAGCAGATGGTGGCGTACCTGGTGGTGCTGCCGGGCACCATGACCGAGCTGAAAGCGCGCATCGCGTCCGCGCCGGTGCCACTGCGTCGTGGTGGTTCCGCCGCCTGAGTGCCAGGCAGGCCGCCGTCGGCCGTCTTCCCATGTCCTGACCGGCGTGACGAACCGGGGCAACGCTGGCACCGGGGATCAATGGCGTCGACAATGGCAGCTCGGGCCGGTGCCGGCTTCCGTCACATGCGACGCTGCTCGCGCTCGACACGCTGCTTCCTGACTCATGGGTGCCGGTCGTGAAGCGCGGTGCCTGGGGCAGACGGCGGAACCAGTGCGGGGCACCTCGTGGCCGGCGCCACGAACCTGTGCAGACAGCGGATTCCACCGCCCTCGCCTGGCCGCGTGTGCGCGATCCCTCGGTAGCTGACCACCAACAAGATGCGCGCAACATGATCCTGATGATCGACAACTACGACAGCTTCACCTTCAACCTCGTGCAGTACCTGCAGATGCTGGGAGCCGAGGTGCGGGTGGAGCGCAATGATGCGCTCAGCGTCGAACAGATCGAGGCGCTGGCGCCTGAGCGGATCGTGATTTCACCCGGGCCGTGCACGCCGAACGAGGCAGGGGTGTCGATGGCCGTGATCCAGCGGCTGGGCGCACGGGTGCCGATTCTCGGCGTGTGCCTGGGCCATCAGGCGATCGGCCAGGTGTATGGCGGCAAGGTGATCCGTGCCGGGCGGATCATGCACGGCAAGACCTCACCGATCCGGCACCAGGGGCAGGGTGTGTTCGCGGGCTTGCCGGATGGATACGAGGCCACCCGCTATCACTCGCTGGTGGTGGAGCGCGAGAGCCTGCCGGATTGTCTGGAAATCACCGCATGGACGGAAAACGACGACGGCAGCGTCGAGGAAATCATGGGCCTGCGCCATCGCGAGCACCCGGTGCAGGGCGTGCAGTTCCATCCGGAGTCGATCCTGACCGAGCACGGCCACGCGCTGCTGCAGAACTTCCTCGACGTGCCTGCAGCCGCGTAGCAGCGAATTGAATTCGTTCGCGCAGATGGGCGTGGGCTGCCGATGCGCCCTCACCCGCTTGCGCCACTGGTCCAGGCCGGGGCGTGGAGCGGAGCTGGGGTAAGGTCAACGCCGGCCAGGTCAGCTTCTACAATGGCTGTGCCCCATCCTTCGGCGACCTCATGCACTTCACCCCCCAGCACGCCCTGCAACGCACCATCGAGCATCGCGAGATCTTCTTCGACGAGATGGTTGCGCTGATGCGCCAGATCATGCGTGGCGAGGTCTCGCCGGCGCTGACCGCGGCCATCCTGACCGGACTGCGGGTGAAGAAGGAAACCGTGGACGAGATCGCCGGCGCGGCCACGGTCATGCGCGAGTTCGCGCGCAAGGTCGAGGTTGCGGACAGGACGCATCTGGTGGATATCGTCGGTACCGGCGGCGATGGCGCGCACACGTTCAACATCTCCACCACGGCCATGTTCGTGGTCGTGGCTGCCGGCGGGCGCGTGGCCAAGCACGGTGGGCGCAGCGTGTCCTCGTCCTCGGGCAGCGCCGATGCACTGGAGGCATTGGGTGCGCGCATCGAATTGCCACCGGAGCAGGTCGCGCGCTGCATCGACGAGGCCGGCATCGGCTTCATGTACGCACCCATCCATCATCCGGCGATGAAGGTGGTCGCGCCGGTGCGGCGCGAACTGGGCGTGCGCACGCTGTTCAACATCCTCGGGCCGTTGACCAATCCGGCCGGGGCCGACAGCATCCTGATGGGCGTGTTCCACCCGGACCTGGTGGGTATCCAGGTGCGTGTGTTGCGCGAGCTCGGCGCCAAGCGCGCGCTGGTGGTCTGGGGGCGCGACGGCATGGACGAGATTTCGCTGGGCGCGTCCACCCTGGTCGGCGAGCTGCGCGACGGACAGGTCCGCGAATACGACATCCATCCCGAGGATTTCGGCATCGCCATGGCCCATACCCGCAACCTGCGCGTCGACAGTCCGGCGCAGTCCAGGGCGTTGATGCTGGACGTGCTGGACGGCAGGGCGGGATTGCCGCTGGAGATCGTGGCGCTCAACGCCGGTGCGGCACTGTACGTGGCCGGCGTTGCCGAGGACATCGCCGCCGGGATTGCGCTGGCTCGCCAGGCCATCGCCAGCGGCGCGGCGCGGCAGCGCATGCAGCGCTATGTCGCGCTGACAACGCAGCTTGCCGGCGACTGAGCCACGGCTTGGGCGACAATGGCTGTCCCGGCCCGGTGCCGCCTGGTGATGGCAACGATCGAATGAGCGACATCCTGCAACGCATCCTTGCGCGCAAGGCGGAGGAAGTGGCCGAGCGCCAGGCGCGCACGCCATTGTCGGACCTGCATGCCCGCATCGCCGATGCACCGCCAACGCGGGATTTCGCTGGCGCGTTGACGGCGCATGTCGCGCGCGGGCAGGCGGCGGTGATCGCCGAAGTCAAGAAGGCCAGCCCGTCGAAGGGCCTGATCCGCGCGGACTTCGACCCGGCCGCCATCGCCCGCAGTTACGAATCCGGCGGTGCCGCCTGCCTGTCGGTGCTGACCGATGTCGACTTCTTCCAGGGCGCCGATGGCTTCCTGCAGCAGGCGCGGGCCGCTTGCAGGCTGCCGGTGTTGCGCAAGGACTTCACCATCGATGCCTGGCAGGTTGCCGAAGCGCGGGTGCTGGGTGCCGACTGCATCCTGCTCATCGTGGCGGCGCTGGATGACGCGCAACTGGCGGACTTCAGCGCGCAGGCGCACGAATCCGGCATGGATGTGCTGGTGGAAGTGCACGACGCCGCGGAGCTGGAGCGCGCGTTGCGCGTGCCTGCGGTAGCCGGGCGCGAGCCGCTGCTCGGCGTGAACAACCGCGACCTGCGCAGTTTCGAGGTGTCGCTGGACACCACCGTGGCGCTGAAGGCGCTGGCCCCGGCGCAGCGACTGCTGGTGACCGAAAGCGGCATTGCCACGGTCGACGACGTGCGTCGCTTGCGTGCTGCCGACGTGCATGCGTTCCTGGTGGGCGAAGCCTTCATGCGCCAACCCGATCCCGGCGCCGCGCTGGCGCGACTGTTCGCATGACCACGGAATTCCAGCCGACGGCGATCCATCGCACCCCGCGCGCCGATGCGCCACTGGTGGTGTTCGACTTCGACCACACCCTGTACGGCGGCGACTCCTTCACCGACGCGCTGCGCTGGATGCTGGGCCGGGCCTGGTGGCGACCGTTGCTGGCGCTGCTGGTCGCGCCGGTGTTCGCGCCGATGATCGCCTTCCTGCCGACTCGGCGCCTGGGGATTTCCGGCTTCGTCTGGGTGGCGACCGTCGGTCTGCACCGGCGCCGCGACCTCGACGAGCTGATCGACCGCTACGTGCTGGCCAATGCCGATGCCATCCGCGCCAACCTGCTGCCGCAGGCGCTGGCTGTCCTGCACGGCCATCGCGAAGCCGGCGACGAGGTGATCGTGGCCACCGGCGCGCCGCCGGAACTGGCGCGCGCGATCCTCGCCTTCGTCGCCCACGAGGACGTGCCGGTGATCGGCACCCAGGTGGGTCCGCGCTTCGGCGCGGTGGTGGCCACCCGCCACTGCCATCATGAAATGAAGATGCGAATGATCCGCGAAGCCGGCCACGTCCAGCCGGTGGCGATCGCCTACAGCGACAGCAGCGCCGACCTGCCATTGCTCAAGGCCGCGCAGCGGCCGGTGGTGGTCAATCCCAAGGCAGGACGTGTGGCGATGTTCCGTCAGGCCCTGCCAGCCGGCACGCCGATCCTCAACTGGGGCGTGGAAGGCCGCGCGGGTGATCCCGTCCCTGCCTCACACGAGGCCGGCTGACGGTCTCGATCGCTCCAGTCGACGGGAAAAGTGGTTGAAATGCTTGCTCTCGCCAGGCGCGCCCGCTGCTCTCCGCCTCCAACATGGGGGAAGCGGGGCGTGGCGTCGGCTGCCCCGACCGCCGAGGTGGTGAACTGATGTGACTGCGGCCTGCCGTCGCCATTGATTCGGTGAACCAGCCCGCGTCAGGCATCCCCCAGCGGCTTGACGAAGCGCAGCGTGCCGTCGCTGTAGCCACAGGCCTTGTAGAACGCGTGGGCGTCCTGGCGCTGCGAGCCGCTGGTGATCTCCACCCGTGCGGCTCCGGCCATGCGGGCGCGGCGCTCGGCTTCTCGCAGCAGCTGCCGACCCAGCCCGCGGCCCTGCGCTTCCGGGGTGATGACCATGGCGGTGATCCGGCAGGTGTACGTGCCCAGCGGCAGGTAATACATGAAGTCCAGCGCGATCAGTCCGCAAACCGCGCCGGCGCAGCGGGCCACCAGCAGCACTTGGCGGTCGTTGTCCTGGATCTGGCTGATCCGCTCGGCGGCCTCGCCGCGGTCGCAGGGGTAGCCAAGTTCGTTCAGCAACGCGGCGACGTCGTCGGCATCGACCAGGCCGGCCATGCGAAGGTCGGCGTCGGGCAACGGCCCGGGAGGGTGGCTCATGGCGGCTCGGTCCGGATCAGGCTCGGACGCCAAGGGTAGGGTCTGGCGACAGCGGCGGCAATGCGGGGTCGGATCGGCGGCGCGTTTGCCGCATAATGCGCACCTTGTCTTTCCCGCCAGGGGCTCCAACGCCGTGGTCAAGCCGCTCCCGCGCCTGAAGCTGCAGGGCTTCAACAACCTCACCAAGTCGCTGAGCTTCAACATCTACGACGTGTGCTACGCCGCGTCGGAGGACGAGCGCCAGCGCTACATCGAATACATCGATGAGCAGTACGACGCCGACCGCCTGACCCAGATCCTGACCGACGTGGCCGAGATCATCGGCGCGAACATCCTCAACATCGCCCGCCAGGACTACGACCCGCAGGGCGCGTCGGTGACGATCCTGATTTCCGAACAGCCGGTGATCGACAAGGCCGACGCCAAGGGCGTGATTTCCGAGGCCGTGGTGGCGCACTTGGACAAGTCGCACATCACCGTGCACACCTATCCGGAAACCCATCCGGACAACGG
>JAUNRQ010000029.1 GCA_030535605.1 Pseudoxanthomonas suwonensis | reverse complement strand
TTGATGAACTCGCCGTAGGCGATGGTCACCGCCGGCACGGCTTCGCCGGCCGCGTTGACGCTGGCGTCCTTCAGGGTGATGGCCAGATCGGCGAAATCCACGCCACCGATCAACAGGCCGATGGGCGGCATGATCACGTTGTCGACGAGCGCGGTGACGATCTTGCCGAATGCCGCGCCGATGACCACGCCGACCGCCAGGTCGACGACGTTGCCACGCATCGCGAATTCCTTGAATTCACTCATCATTCCCATGTTCGTTTCCTTGATTCTGCTGGTTGGAGTCGGCGGGGCCGTGTCATCAGGTTACCTGCTGTCCGGCGGACTGACCACACCGGTCCATTGCAGCAGCGGCGCGTGCCCGGGCACGCCGAGCCGGGCGTGCAGGTTGTCGCCGGGTTGCAGTGCGCCGACGCCTGCCGGGGTACCCATCATCACCACGTCGCCGGCGCGCAGCGCGTACAGCCGTGACAGCTCGACGAGGATGTCGGCCACGTCCCAGACCATGTCCTGCAACCGGCCGTGCTGACGCTGGCTGCCGTTGACCTTCAGCGAAAGTTCCAGCGTCTGAAGCGGCGGTACGGCATGGGCGCGCAGCAGCGGGGTCATCGGCGCGGAGGCATCGAAGCCCTTGGCCGTGTCCCACGGCAGGCCCTTGGCCTTGGCCGCGGCCTGCAGGTCGCGGCGGGTGAGGTCCAGTCCCAGTCCGTAGCCGAAGACCAGCGCGGTGGCCTGTTCGCGGTCGATCGGCCGGGGCGGAGCATCCTTGCCCAAGGCGACCACCAGCTCGACTTCGTGGTGCAGGTCGTCGGTGCCGCGGGGGTAGCTGACCGAGGGCTCCAGCCAGATGGCGTCGGCCGGCTTGGAGAAGAACACCGGACGCCCACGGTCCGCCGCGGCAGGCACCTCGGCCCCCATCTCGCGGGCGTGGTCGGCGAAGTTGCGGCCGACGCAATGGATGCGACGGACGGGAAAGCTGCCGCTGCCGTCGGCCATCGGCAGGTACGGCCGTGGCGGCGGGGCGATGACGTCGCCGGCCATGGTCGACATGTGACTCAGGAGCCGCGCGGCAGCATCGGCTTGCCGATCACGCGGTAGCGGCCCTCGAGGATGCGTCCGCCATCGGCCTGCGGCTTGCCACGGCTGCCGAGCAGCCGCATCAACATCCCGCCGAGCAGCATCAGCGTGCCGAGCACCGCGCCCAGCACGACCAGGACCAGCAGGATTGCCACCCCCAGCATGCCCAGGGCGACGCGCAGCGGCAGGCTGCGCGGCCGGCGTGCGCCGAGCCAATCGCGCAACGTGCGGGAATCGAATGAAAAGCGATGGAAAGAAAAGCGGCGGGTGGACATGGAGCGAAGGTCTGACACAATCCGGCAACAGCGCCGTGTCCGGAAGTATCGGGCCGGCATTCCGCCAAGTTGTAACAGGAGCGTTAAACGCGCATGGAACACAGGCCCCTGCTGCCGCTGGACAAGCTGCCGGATGATGCATTGGCCGAAGTCGAGGCGATGCTGGACGATGGCGACGCGCAGTCGCTGATCCTGTACCGCCAAGGCGACGGCGTGCGTGCCTGGCTCAATGTCTGCCCGCATGCCGGACGCCGGCTGGACTACGCGCCCGGCCAGTTCCTGCGCAGTGCGGAGGGGCTGCTGGTGTGCGCCGTGCACGGTGCGAGCTTCGCCCTGGGTGATGGCCTTTGCGTGGAGGGCCCGTGCCGCGGTGATGCCCTGCGCGAGGTCGAAGTGGCGGTGATCGACGGCCAGGTGTGCCTGTGTCCGGCCTGATGCCCGCGTCGGGCCTGCAGAGCCTGCATCGCCTGCATGAGGTGCCGCAGGCATGAATCGCGATCGGCTCACCGTGGTGATCGCCGCCTGGAACGAAGTCCAGGCGCTGCCACGCCTGCACCCGCGCCTTGCCGCAGTTCTGGATGCAATGGACGATGTCCAGTCTCGCGTGCTCTATGTGGACGATGGCAGCAGCGACGGCACCTGGCAACTGCTGCAGGGCATTGCCGCCGGCGATGCCCGCGTCGACCTGTTGCGACTGAGTCGCAACTTCGGCAAGGAGGCCGCGCTGACCGCGGGCCTGGACCATGTCACCGAAGGCGCGGCAATGATCCTCGATGCCGACGGGCAGGATCCGCCGGAACTGATCCCGCAGTTCGTCGCCCGCTGGCGCGAGGGCTACGACGACGTGCATGGCACGCGCATCCAGCGGCAGGGCGAAAGCTGGTTGAAGAAGGCCACCGCGCACGCCTTCTATCGGCTGATCGGCAGGTTGTCGAAGACACCGGTCCCGGCCGACACCGGGGACTTCCGCCTGTTGTCGGCGCGTGCACTGGCCGCGTTGCGGCAACTGCGCGAGCGTCACCGCTTCATGAAAGGCCTGTTCGGCTGGGTCGGGTTTCGCCGGATCGCCATCGAGTACGAACGCGATGCACGCATTGCCGGCAACACCAAGTTCGGTTTCTGGAAGTTGTGGAACTTGGCCCTGGAGGGCGTGACCAGCTTCAGCACCGCGCCGCTGCGTGCCGCCACCTATCTGGGCGTGCTGACGGCGGCGGTCGCCTTCGTCTACGGCGCGTGGATCACCGTCAAGGCGGTGGTGTGGGGCGATCCGGTCGCCGGCTGGCCGACGATGATGTCGGTGATCCTGTTCCTTGGCGGCGTGCAGTTGATTGCCCTGGGCCTGATCGGCGAGTACCTCGGCCGCCTGTACACCGAATCCAAGCAGCGCCCCCTGTATCTGGTGGACGCCTGGCAGCCCGGCGGGCCGCCGGATGCACGCCTGCTGGCCGTTGGCGTATCCTCGGAGTCGGGATCAGTCACCGGAGCAGGCCATGCGCAACGTCCGCCAGTTGCTGGAGTCGAAACCCGCTGAAGTCTTTTCCATCAGCCCTGATGCGGCGGTGATCGACGCGATCCGGTTGATGGCGCAGAAAGGCATCGGCGCGCTGTTGGTGATGGAAGGCCCGCGGTTGTCGGGCATCGTTTCCGAGCGCGATTACGCGCGCAAGGTCGTGCTGGAAGGCCGCTCGTCGAAGGAAACGCAGGTACGCGAGATCATGAGCGACAACGTCACCTCGGTGGCGCCGGACGACACCTGCGAACGCTGCATGGCGCTGATCACTGCGCTGCGCATCCGCCACTTGCCGGTGATGCAGGACGGCGGCGTGGTCGGCATCCTGTCGATCGGGGATCTGGTGAAGGCCGTGATCGAGGACCAGCAGGTGCAGCTGGAGCAGATGGAACGCTACATCGCCGGTTGAGCCATTTCGGCCACCGCAGTCGCTCGATCAGTTCGGTACCTGCAGCCGCACGTCGTCGGCATCGACGCGCAGCACCGAGCCTTGTGCGTACCAGTCCCCCAGCACGATGCGCTGGCCGTCGGGCGCGTCATGGATGGCCGGGCGATGGGTGTGGCCGTGGATCATGCGGCGCACGTGGTGGTTGCGGAATGCCGCCGCCACCGCATCGGCGTTGACGTCGGTGATGGTCTCGGCGGTACCGGCGCTGGTCAGTTCGCCGTATCGCGCCTTGCTCGCGGCACGTGCCTGTTCGGCGAACGCAAGGCGCGCGGCCAAGGGCTGCGCGAGGAATTGCGCCTGCCAGCGCGGATCGCGGGTCTGGCCGCGGAATGCCTGATAGGCGGCGTCGTCGGTGCACAGCAGGTCGCCATGGCCCAGCAGGGTGGGAGTGCCGTGCAGGTCGATGACGGTCGGATCGTGCAGCAGCGTCATGCCGCAGCGCTCCGCATAGTCGGCCCCGAGCAGGAAATCGCGGTTGCCGTGGATGAAGTGGACGGGCACGCCGGCATCGGCCAATGCACGCAGCCCGTCCGCCACCTGCGCGCCGGTGAGCGACGGATCATCGTCCCCCACCCACGCTTCGAACAGGTCGCCGAGGATGTACAGCGCCCGGGCGTGGATGGCCTCCTCGCGCAGGAAACGCAGGAACATCGCGGTGGCCTCGGGACGGCTGTCCTCCAGGTGCAGGTCGGAGATGAAGAGGGTGGTCATGGGGGCGAGTTTACGGGCGGGGAGCGAGGAACGAGTGGAGGAGCGAGGAACGAGAAACGAGTAGTGAAAAGTGAAAAGTGAGGAGCGAGGAGTGAGGAGCAACGGGGACTCGGGAATCTAATCTTTTATCATTTAACACCACTCGTTCCTCGCTCCACCCCTCGCGCCTTAAACTACGCGGTTCACACCGCACGCCGACCCGTCATGAGCATCCGCACCCGCTTCGCCCCGTCTCCTACCGGCTATCTTCACATCGGCGGTGCGCGCACGGCGTTGTACTGCTGGCTTGCGGCGCGTCGGGCCGGCGGCCAGTTCATCCTGCGGGTGGAGGACACCGATCGCGAGCGCAGCACGCAGGCGGCGATCGATGCCATCCTGCAGGCGATGGGCTGGCTGGGGCTGGACTACGACGAAGGGCCGATCTACCAGACCCAGCGCCTTGACCGCTATCGTGAGGTGGCCGAGCAGCTGGTCGACGAAGGCAAGGCCTACTACGCCTACGAAACCCGCGAGGAGCTGGAAGCGATGCGCGAGGCGGCGATGGCGGCCGGGGAAAAGCCGCGCTATCGGGGCAAGTATCGTGACGGGCACGCGCCGAGGCGCGAGGATGCGAACCGCGTCATCCGCTTTCGCAATCCCGACGAGGGCTCGGTGGTGTTCGATGACCTGGTCAAGGGCCGGATCGAGTGGCAGAACAGCGAACTGGACGACCTGGTGATCTTCCGCCCGGACGGCTACGCCACCTACAACTTCGCGGTGGTGGTGGACGACATCGACATGGGCATCACCGACGTGGTGCGCGGCGATGACCACGTCAACAACACGCCGCGGCAGATCAACCTGTATTGCGCGCTCGGCAAGACCCCGCCGCGCTTCGCGCACCTGCCGATGATCCTGGACGAGGCCGGTGCCAAACTGTCCAAGCGCACCGGCGCCGCCGACGTCATGCAGTACCGCGATGTCGGCTACCTGCCGCACGCACTGCTGAACTACCTGGCGCGGCTGGGCTGGTCGCACGGCGATCAGGAAATCTTCTCGATCGAGGAACTCGTGCGCCTGTTCGACCTCAAGGACGTCAATGCCAAGGCCGCGCGGCTGGACAGCGCCAAGTTGGGCTGGCTCAACCAGCAGTACCTCAAGAACGACGCGCCGGAAGACGTCGCACGGCACCTGCTGTGGCATCTGGAGCAGCGCGGCTTCGATTTCGCCCATGGGCCGGCGCCGGCGGACATCGTCATCGCCCTGCGTGATCGCGTGCAGACGCTGGCCGACATGGCGGAGAAAGCCGCGGTGTGGTTCGGGCCGCTGACCGGGTACGACGACAAGGCAGTGGCCAAGCACCTGACCGAGGTCGCGCGTGCGCCGCTGGCCGATGCACGCCAGCGGCTGGCGGCGCTGACGGAATGGAACGCAGAGGCCATCGGCGAGGCCCTGCACGCCACTGCCGCGGCGCTGGAGATCGGCATGGGCAAGATCGCCCAGCCGATGCGGGTGGCGATCACCGGCACCCAGGTCAGCCCGGACATTTCGCACACCGTCTATTTGGCCGGTCGCGACGAGGCACTGAAGCGGATCGACGCGGCGATTGCACGGATCGGTTGATCCCCCGCGCGGGTCATGGCCACGGTTGAGTCGCTGCCGCCGCGCCCCCATGATGGCGGCATGGCCAGACATGCCTGCACCGACCCTCGCCACCACGTCCATGACGCAGCCGGTTTCGTCGCCGCGGTCGAGGCTGCCTGCCGCGAGCGTGGGCTGCGGTTGACGCCGATTCGCGCGCGCGTGCTGGGCTTCATCGCCGAAGCCGGGCAGCCGGTCAAGGCCTACGACCTGCTGGACCGGATGCGCACCGATCGCGGCGTTGGTTCCGCGGCACCGCCGACGGTCTACCGGGCGCTGGATTTCCTGCTGGAAAACGGCTTCATCCACAAGCTGGAGTCGATCACCGCGTTCATCGCCTGCCACCACCCCAGTGCCGAGCCGCACTCGGTTCCGTTCCTGATCTGCGACCGTTGCCAGAACGCCGTGGAACTGGAGGACGACCAGGTCGCCCGCGGACTGGACGCGCGGGCGCGCGAGAGCGGGTTCCGGCCGCGGGCGCAGGTGCTGGAAGTGCACGGGATCTGCGCCGACTGCAGCAAGGCCGGTTGAACGGCTTCGTGACGGCTGCCTCCGCAGACGGGCGGATGCGCGATGGGGCAGCTGCCGGCGCGAGGCGCGGATTCACCGTTTGCTAAGCTTCCGGCTTTCGTTCGACCGGACCTGCCATGCGTTCTGCTTCCGCCTCCCCCGGCCTGCCGCTGCACTGGAAGATGGCGATCGGTTTCGTCGTCGGTACCGCATTGGGGTTGCTGGCGAACCTGTACTTTGCGGATGCGGCCTGGCTCGATGGCTTCATCACCTACGTTTCCGATCCGGTCGGCCAGCTGTTTCTGCGCCTGTTGTTCATGCTGGTGATCCCGCTGGTGTTCTCGGCGTTGGTGCTGGGCGTGGTGGAAATCGGCGATCCGGAATCGCTGGGAAGGATCGGCGTGCGTACCCTGTTCTGGCTTCTGCTGGTGACCACCGCGGCCGTCACCATCGGGCTGGTGGCGGTGAACCTGTTCAAGCCGGGGATCGGGCTGCCGCCGGAAACCACGGCGATGCTGCTGGAACAGGGCAGCCAGCGCGGCGGCGAGATCGCCAGCGCCGCCCGCGAGGCACCGTCCGGCATCCAGCTCCTGCTCAACATCGTGCCGCGCAACCCGATTGCGTCGGCGGCGGCCGGCGATCTGATCGCGGTGATGTTCTTCGCCCTGATGTTCGGCATTGCCGCCACGATCGTGCGCAACCGGGCCACTGCCAGTTTCGTGCAGGTGTGCCAGGGCATCTACGACATCTGCCTGAAGCTGATCGACTGGGTCATCCGCATGGCGCCGTATGCGGTGGCCGCGCTGCTGTTCACCATTACCGCGCGCCTGGGCGTGGATGTGCTGGTGCAACTGGCCAAGTACGTCGGCACGGTGCTGGCAGCGCTCGGTTTCCACATGTTCGTGGTGTTCCCGCTGCTGTTGTGGCTGGTCGCGCGACGCTCGCCGATGGCCTTCTTCAAGGGCGCCCAGCCGGCCATGCTGACCGCGTTCTCTACGTCCTCGTCGTCGGCCTCGCTGCCGACCACGCTGCAGGTGGCCGAGGAACGGCTGAACCTGCCGCGTCGCGTGGCGCGCTTCGTCTGCACGCTGGGAGCCACGGCGAACATGAACGGCACCGCGATGTTCGAAGGCATCACCGTGCTTTTCCTGGCCCAGTTCTACGGCGTCGACTTGAGTACGAGCCAGCAGATCATGATCCTCGGCCTGTGCGTGATGGGCGGGATCGGCGCGGCCGGCGTGCCCGGTGGCTCGTTGCCGGTGATCGCGATGATCCTGGCGATGTTCGGCATTCCGCCGGAAGGCATCGGCCTGATCCTCGGCGTCGACCGCCTGCTGGACATGTCCCGCACCGCGGTCAACGTCACCGGCGACCTGGTGCTGTCCGAAGTGGTCGCACGCGGCGAGCCGATGGACCCGCAGGCGCCGGCGGTGCCGGTGTTGCCGGGGGGCGGCAGCGGGTGATGCCAACGAACCAGTGATGCGGTGAGGAACGAGAACGAGAAACGAGAAAGCGAGGCCACGCCGGCCGGTCCACCCACCCTCGTTCCACTCCACTCGTTCCCCGTTCCCCGGCATGGGACAATGGCAGCTTCCCGCAACGCCAGCCAGCCAGCCGACGCCATGACCGAGCCGACCCGTCGCGACCTCGCGAACGCCATTCGTTTTCTTGCCATCGATGCCGTGCAGGCCGCCAATTCCGGGCATCCGGGCATGCCGATGGGCATGGCCGACATCGCCGAAGTGCTGTGGCGCGGCCATCTGCGCCACAACCCGGCCAACCCCAAGTGGCTCAATCGCGACCGCTTCCTGCTGTCCAACGGCCATGGCTCGATGCTGCAATACGCGCTGCTGCACCTGAGCGGCTACGACCTGCCTATCGAGGAGTTGAAGAACTTCCGCCAGCTGGGTTCGAAGACGCCCGGCCATCCGGAGAACTTCATGACGCCCGGCGTGGAAACCACCACCGGCCCGCTGGGCCAGGGCCTGGCCAATGCAGTGGGCATGGCGCTGGCCGAACGCCTGCTGGCGCAGCGCTTCAACCGTGAAGGCTTCGACATCGTCGATCACCGCACCTGGGTGTTCTTCGGCGATGGCTGCCTGATGGAAGGCATCAGCCACGAAGTGGCCTCGCTGGCCGGCACCTGGGGCCTGAACAAGCTGATCGCGGTGTGGGACGACAATGGCATCTCCATCGACGGCGAAGTGGACGGCTGGTTCACCGACGACACGCCCAAGCGCTTCGAGGCCTACGGCTGGAAGGTGATCCGCAACGTGGACGGCCATGACCCGGTGCAGATCGAGGCGGCCATCACCAATGCGCTGACCTCGCGTGACAAGCCGGTGCTGATCTGCGCACGCACGCAGATCGGCTACGGCTCGCCGAACAAGGCCGGTTCCGAATCCAGCCACGGCGCGCCGCTGGGCAAGGACGAAATCGCATTGACCCGCGAAGCGCTGGACTGGTCGCATGGTCCGTTCGAGATTCCCCAGGCCATCGCCAAGGCGTGGGACGGCCGCGAGGCAGGCGAGCGGCTGGAAGGTGCCTGGCAGGACCTGTTCGATGCCTACACCGCCAAGTACCCGGAACTGTCCGCGGAATTCCAGCGCCGCATGGTCTGCAAGCTGCCCGAGGACTTTGCCGCCGCCGCCGATGCCTACATCGCCAAGCTGCAGGCCGAAGGCAAGACGGTGGCCAGCCGCAAGGCCTCGCAGATGGCCATCGAAGCCTTTGCGCCGCTGCTGCCGGAACTGGTCGGCGGCTCGGCCGATCTGGCCGGTTCCAACCTCACCCTGTGGAGCGGCAGCAAGTCGGTCACCACCGACAGCGCGAATGCCAACTACGTCTACTACGGCGTGCGCGAGTTCGGCATGACCGCCATCAGCAACGGCATGGCCCTGCATGGCGGCTTCATCCCGTATGACGCCACCTTCCTGGTGTTTTCCGACTACGCCCGCAATGCGGTGCGCATGAGTGCGTTGATGGGCTCGCAGGCGGTGCACGTGTACACCCACGATTCCATCGGCCTGGGCGAAGACGGCCCCACGCATCAGCCGATCGAGCATCTGGCGTCGCTGCGCTACATCCCGCAGAACCATGTCTGGCGTCCCTGCGATGCGGTGGAGTCGGCGGTGGCGTGGAAAGCCGGCATCCAGCGCATGGATGGTCCGTCCTGCCTGGTGTTCAGTCGTCAGAACCTCGCCCACCAGCCGCGCGATGCCCGGCAGGTCGCCGACATCGCCCGCGGCGGCTACATCCTGCGCGACAGCAAGGGCACGCCGGACTGCATCCTGATTGCCACCGGCTCCGAGGTGGAACTGGCGATGCAGGCGGCGGCTGAACTCGGCGACGGCGTGCGCGTGGTGTCGATGCCGTGCTGCGAAGTGTTCGATGCGCAGGATCTGGTCTACCGCGAGGCCGTGCTGCCGAAGGACGTGCGCAAGCGCGTCGCCGTAGAGGCGGGTACCGCCGACTACTGGCGCAAGTACGTGGGGCTGGACGGTGCCATCGTCGGCATGACCGGTTTCGGTGCCTCGGCGCCGGGTGACGTGCTGTTCAAGCACTTCGGCTTCACCGTGGACGCGGTGGTCTCCGCGGCGCGGTCGCTGGGGTGAGCACGCCGCGCGGCGTACGTGCAGGCCGCCGGGTGCCCGGAGGCGGCTGATGGCTTCCGGCGCCGACAGGCTCGCGCGACCGCAATGGTCCGTCGAAGTCGATGCGCTGCTGCAGCCGTTCCGGCGACCGGGCATGCCGGGTGTCGCCGTCGGCATCGTCCGTGCCGGCCGACTGGTGCACAGCGCGGCCGCCGGCCTGGCCGATGTCGAAGCCGGCGTGCCCCTTGATGGCCGTTCCAATTTCCGTCTGGCTTCCATTGCCAAGCAACTGACTGCGGCGGCCATCGTCAAGCTGGTGGAAGAGGGCCGGCTGAGGCTGGATGACACCCTGGGCCAGGTGCTGCCGGGCTTTTCCGGCGAACTGGCGGGCATCACCATCGAACAGTTGCTGCAGCACCGCTCCGGCCTGCCCGACTACGAAGACCTGATGGCCGCCGGTTACGCCGGCCAGATCCGCGAGCCGGAGATCCTCGCGTTGCTGCAGTCGCAGTCGGCGACGCTGTTCCCGCCGGGCAGCGCGTTCCGCTACAGCAACAGTGGTTACGTGCTGCTGGGCATCGTCATCGAACGCCGCAGTGGCATGCGCTTCGGGCAGTGGCTGGGCAGCCGGTTGTTCGCGCCGATCGGGATGCAACACACCACCGCGTTCGCGATCGACGCATCGATCCCGCGGCGCGTATACGGCTACACGGAAGCCGGTGGCCGTGCCCAGCGCACCGACCAGGGCAGCACCAGTGCCACGCTCGGCGACGGCGGCGTGTACTCCTCGATCGACGACATGGCCATGTGGCTGGCCGCGCTGGACGACGACCGCGTGCTGGATGCTGCGCAGCGCCGCGCGATGTTCATGCCGGTGGCCGACGAAGCCACTCCGGGCGTCGGTTACGGCCACGGCTGGTTCATCGACCACATCAACGGCCACCTGCGGCACTGGCATACGGGCAGCAGCATCGGCTTCCGCCACAAGCTCGTGCGCTTTCCGCAGCGCGAACTGGCCGTGCTGGTGTTGAGCAACCTGACCCGCGACGACGAGCCGGCGCTTACGCTCGCCGATGCCATCGCCGGCATCGTTGATCCGGAACTGCGCATCGCGGGCAACGCGCCGCCGGAGCCGGTGATTCGTTGAACACTCGCGGCACCTCGCGCGTGGCGGCCTGACATGGGCAGCCACCTATAATGCGGGGTTGACCCACGCCACGAGCCGCGCGCCATGACCGACCCCCGCCACGACGCTTCCCGCAGCATCCGCGCGCCGCGCGGCAGCGAGCTGAGCTGCCGTTCCTGGTTGACCGAAGCGCCGTACCGGATGCTGATGAACAACCTCGATCCGGAGGTGGCCGAGCGTCCGCAGGATCTGGTGGTGTACGGCGGCATCGGCCGCGCCGCGCGTGACTGGGCCAGTTTCGATGCGATTTGCGCCACGCTGAAGAGCCTCGGCGACGATGAAACCTTGCTGGTGCAGTCGGGCAAGCCGGTGGGCGTGTTCCCGACCCATGCCGATGCTCCGCGCGTGCTCATCGCCAACTCCAACCTGGTGCCGCACTGGGCCAACTGGGAGCACTTCAACGAGCTCGACCGCAAGGGCCTGATGATGTACGGCCAGATGACGGCCGGGTCGTGGATCTACATCGGCTCGCAGGGCATCGTGCAGGGCACCTACGAAACCTTCGTGGAGATGGGGCGCCAGCATTACGGCGGCGAACTGGCGGGCAAGTGGATCCTGACCGCCGGACTCGGCGGCATGGGCGGTGCACAGCCGCTGGCCGCCAGCCTGGCCGGCGCCTGCAGCCTGACCATCGAGTGCCGCCAGAGCAGCATCGACTTCCGCCTCAAGACCCGCTACGTGGACGAGCAGGCCGACGACCTCGATGACGCGTTGGCGCGCATCGACAGGTACACCGCGGCCGGCGAGGCCAAGTCGATCGCGCTGCTGGGCAACGCCGCCGAGATCCTGCCGGAACTGGTGCGCCGTGGCGTGCGTCCGGACGCGGTGACCGACCAGACCTCCGCGCATGATCCGCTGCACGGCTACCTGCCGGCCGGCTGGTCGCTGGAGAAGTGGTTCGACATGCAGAAGACCGCGCCGCAGGACGTGGTCGATGCCGCCAAGCATTCGATGCGCACCCACGTCGAGGCCATGCTGCATTTCGCCGACATGGGCATCCCCACCTTCGACTATGGCAACAACATCCGGCAGATGGCACTGGAAGCCGGCTGCAAGGATGCCTTCGACTTCCCCGGCTTCGTCCCTGCCTACGTGCGGCCGCTGTTCTGCCGGGGCATCGGCCCGTTCCGCTGGGTGGCGCTGTCCGGTGATCCGGAGGACATCGCGAAAACCGACGCCAAGGTCAAGGAACTGATTCCCAACGATCCGCACCTGCACCGCTGGCTGGACATGGCCGCCGAACGCATCAGCTTCCAAGGCCTGCCGGCGCGCATCTGCTGGGTCGGGCTGGGTGACCGCCATCGCCTGGGGCTGGCGTTCAACGAAATGGTCCGCAATGGCGAGTTGAAGGCGCCGGTGGTGATCGGTCGCGACCATCTGGACTCGGGCTCGGTCGCCAGCCCCAACCGGGAAACCGAATCGATGGCCGACGGCTCCGGTGCCGTGTCCGACTGGCCGCTGCTGAACGCCATGCTCAACGTGGCCGGCGGCGCCACCTGGGTCAGCCTGCACCATGGCGGGGGCGTGGGCATGGGCTTCTCGCAGCACTCCGGTGTGGTCATCGTCTGTGACGGCTCGGAAGCGGCCGACGCGCGCATTGCACGGGTGTTGTGGAACGATCCGGGCACCGGGGTCATGCGCCACGCCGATGCCGGCTACCCGATCGCCCGCGATTGCGCCCGCAAGCAAGGCCTGAAGCTGCCGATGCTTGCCGGCTGAGCCGTTCGCCGAACCGCGCCGAAGGCCGGCCACGCCGCGCCATGCATGCACGCGCGGCGGGTTCATCCGCCGTTCGTCGCCGCTGCCGGGGCAGCGGATACACTGGCGCGAAATGAGCTCCGCCCCGCCTCTCCCCCCTGTTTTTGCGGCGTTCGTGCGCCGCTTCGCCATCCTCTATGGCGCATTGCTTGCCGCGCTGCTGGCGGCGTGCTCCGGCGCGGAGGCGCCATCGTCGACCGATGCCGCCGCAGCGTCGACGCTCGGCGATTCCGGCGGCGCGGTCAGCGTCGCCAAGCCGCCGGCACCGATGACGCCGAAGGACGTCCTGGCCGGAACGGTGTGGCCGGACGCCGCGCTGGGAGATGGCGTCGCCAGCATTTCCTGCAGCGCCGATTACGATGCCGGTGGCGATGGCCAGGCGTTGGCCGGGCTGGATTATTTCCACGTGCTCGATGCCATGGAGCCGTGTCGCGAATCCGGCGTGCTGCGCCTGCACTACGCCGGCAAGGTCGATGCCGGTTTCGTCGACCTGATGGAACGCAGTGCGGCGATGGCCGAGCGCATGGGCATCCGCAGCCGGGTGCTGGACATCGACTCGGCCGGCGGGCACATCGAACAGGGCATCCGCGCCGGTGACGCTATCGGCAACTCCGGCTGGACCCTGTGGGTACGCGAGGATGCGGTCTGCCACAGTGCCTGCGTGCTGATCCTGGCGGCGGCCGACAACCGCATCGTCTCCGGCAAGGTCGGCATCCACCGGATGCTGCGGATCGGCTCCCAGGCCACCACCCGGGCAGAACTTAACGCCGAGTTGCGCGGCGTGCATCAGCAGTTGTCCGATTACCTGCAGCGCAACGGCGCGGCCGTCGCGGTGGCCGACCTGATGATGACCGTGCCCAGCCGCGACCTGCGGATGCTGACGCCCGAGGAATTGCGGCTGTACGGCCTTGAGGGCGCCAATGCCGTCCAACAGGACCTGGAGCGGGTGACGCTGTTGCGCGAGTGCGGTGAGGACTTCGTGCGTCGGCGCGAGGGCTTCATGCGCAGCTTCGAGGAGCAGTGCGGTCGTGGCGAAGCCGCGATCGACGACAAGAACGCCTGCGCCCGCGAACTGCTGCCGCGCTTCGGCTTTCCCGACGGCTCCTGCGCCGCGCACACGCCGATGGCCGAGATCGGTGGCCAGTCGGCGGGTGATGCCGGCAGCGGCCCGCTGCAGGGAACGGCCTGGTAGCGGGCGGGCTGATTCGCCCCCTCGCCGTCTGCTTCGAGCGGCGAAGGGCCGGGTGATGCCCGTCAGCGAATCGCTTCGTCGAGGATCAACTGGCGGGCGAAGCGCACCGGCGGTGCACCTTGTGCAAGCACGTCGTCGTGGTAGGCCTTCTGGTCGAACGCATCGCCGCGTTCGGCTTCCACCGCCTTGCGCATGTCGAAGTGCTCCTGGGCGCCGACGAAGTAGGTCGCCAGCTGCGCCGAGGTCAGCTGCGCGCGCACCCACTTGCCGGCGGCCTCGCTTTCCTGCTGGAAGGTCTGGCGCACCATCAGGTCCATCGCCTGCTCGCGGCTCCAGCCATCCACGTGCACGCCCTGGTCGAGGATCGCGTTGGCCACCGCGCGCGCGTAGAACTTCAGTTGCACCAGTTCGAACAGCGGGTCGCGGTCGAGATAGCCGGCGTCGGTCATCACTTTCTCGGTGTACACCGCCCAGCCTTCGGCGAACGGGCCGGAACGCAGCACCGCACGCAGCGTCGAAGGATGGTCGCCGGAGTGCGCGCCTTCCAGATAATGGCCGGGCACGCCTTCATGGATCGACAGCAGGTGGATCATGCGGTTGTTGTATTCGCGCAGGAACGATTCGCTCTGCGCCTCGCTCCAGTCGTCGGGAATCGGGGAGATCGCGTAGTAGGTGTCCAGCCCGCGGTCCAGCGGACCGGGCGAATCGCAGTAGGCAACCGCGACGCCGCGCTGGAACTCCGGCATCAGGATGATCTGCACCGGCGCCTCCGGCACGCTGACGATGCTCTGCTCGCGGGTGAACGCGGTGGCCTCGGCCAGCGTCTTGCGGGCGTAGTCGACGACCTCGTTGCGGCCCGGGCGTTCGGCGTAGGCCAGCTCCAGCGCGGCCTCGATCGCCGCCTGCTGCTGCGCGTCGTCCGGGTTGTCCGGCAGTGCCGGCGCGTCGGGACGGTCTTTCAGCACGCCTTGGGCGATCACGTACATGCGTTCGCGGATGCGCTCGAGCTCGTCGCGGGCGCGTTGGCCGATCTCCTCCCGGCCCAGCGAGGCGTTGAGCGAGAACTGCAGCTTCTCGTCATACAGCTTCTGGCCGATGCGGAACTCGCCCCTGGCATTGGGGACCAGTTCGTTGTCCAGCCATGTCTGGTGCTCGGCCACGGCCTCGCGCAGGGCCGACACGGCCGCGTCCAGCCGCTGGCGGTCTTCGCCTTCCAGTTGCGCGGCATTGGGCTCGATGAACTCGGCGACCAGCGTCAGGATGCCGGCGTTCTGCCTGGCAACGGTTTCCGCATGGATGCGCGGCACGCGCACCGGGTCGAGGTTCTGGCGCATCTGCGCGAACAGCGTGGGGATCTTTTCCATGCGCGCGGTGGCGGATTTCAGCCGCTGCGGCAGCGGCGCGAACTCGCGAGCCATCAGGCTGTAGATCGCGCCGCCGGCGAGGCCGCTGTACACCTGCGGATCCCAAGCCCAGCCCTGCAGCGTTTCCGCGCTCCAGATGTCGCCGCGCAACTGGTTGCGCAGGATCAGCGCGTCGACCTGGTTCTGGCGCGAGAGCGTGGCGATGTCGATGCCGTCCAGTTCCGCGAGCATGGCGCGGCTGAAGTCCAGCGACGCCTTGCGGCCGGCGTCGGTCAGGTCGTCGATTTCGGCATCGAAGCGGTGGTCGCCGACACCTGTCGCCCACACCGGAGACTGTGCCATCGCACCGTCCATCCAGCGGCGCGACAGTTCGACAAAGGCGGCGTCCGCTGCCGCATCGGCCTGGGCTTGGGCCGGCGCATCGTTGGTGGCTGTGGGAGCGGAGGGCGCCGGCGCATTGCAGGCCGACAGGGCAAGCGAAAGCAGGGCGGTGGCGAGCAGGGTGCGGCGCATGGATGGGCTCCGGGCGTGGGAATCGCCAGCTTAGGGGGCCGTACGGTGAGCGGCATGTGCCCGAAGTCCCGCCTGTCTCGCCCTCACGACCACTCCTGCAGGTCCGTCTCAGCGTACCCGCGCGGCGTGGCTGTACAGGTTCATGCCGTCACGCCGTGCAAAGGCGGCGAGGGCAATGCCCAGGGCGTTGGCGCGCTGTACCGCCAGCGAGGTCGGTGCGGAAATCGCCACCACCGTGCCAATGCCGACGCTGGCCGCCTTCTGCACGATCTCGAACGAGGCCCGCGAGGTCACCAGCAGCGCGCACCCGGCGGCGTCGACACCAGTGCCAAGCGCCGCGCCGATGGCTTTGTCGACCGCGTTGTGGCGACCGACGTCTTCGCGCACCAGCAGCCCGCCTGCGTGCAGCAACCCCGCCGCATGCACGCCGCCGCTGGCCGCGTTCAGAGGCTGGGCGCGGTCCAGACGCTCCAGCGCATCCAGCAATTCCCGCCGCATCCAGTCACGCACGGCGTTGCCGACCGGGGCGATGGCGCGCACCGCGGCCTGCAGTGATTCCGTTCCACACAGCCCGCAGCCGCTGCGTCCTTCGAGGTTGCGCCGACGCTCGCCCAAGGCGTCGAAGCGAGCCTGCGGAATCGCGCAGTGCAGAGCGACGCCGTGTTCGCCGGGCACCATGTCCACCAGCGCCAGTTCGTCCGCGCTCGCGACCACGCCTTCGGCCAGCGCGAAGCCCAGCGCGAAGTCCGCGAGATCGCACGGGGTCGCCATCATCACCGCAAACGGATCGCCGTTGTACAGCAGCGCTACCGGCGTTTCCACGACCACCGACTCATCGCGCGGCGCACGGCCGCTGCCATCGATGTGCTCGGCCGCCAGCACGCACAGCCCGCCGCCGCTCACGGCGCGGAGGCCGTGGCGGCAGTGGCGGGAAGCAGGCAGTTGACGACGAGCCGGTCCATGCGGGCATGATAGGGTGCCGCCGGCAGCGACGCCGGCGCTTTGGCCTTGGAGGCAGTCATGTCGAAGCGGGCGATGGGGCGTTCATGGACGGCGGGGCTTGCGTTGCTGGCACTGGCCGCATGCAGCGGAGGCAGCGATTCGGCGCAGGCACCGGAAGCCGGGACGATGGACGCCGCGATGATCGAGTCGGCCCACGATGCCGCCGATGCCGCGGCCGGTGGCAACAGCGGCGATGCAGCGCTCGGCGCCACCTTGGCGTACGAACACAGCGCGCAGGTGAAGATCGCGCCGGCCCTGATTCCGGAACGCGTGCAGCAGGTACGCACGGCCTGTGAGGAGGCGCGGTTCGGGCAATGCGTGGTGCTCACCGTGGAGCAGCAGGGCGGTGACTGGCCGCGGGCCAGCCTGGGCATGCGCATGGTGCCCGAAGCGGTCGAGCCGACCGTCGCCATGGCTACCGATGGCGTCGAACTGGGCAGCCGCAGCAGCCGCGCAGAGGATCTTGCAGTAGCGATCCGCGATAACGATCTCGTGCGCGAGCGCCTGGGCCGCGAGCGCGACCAGCTGCTCGCCTTCCAGCAACGCCGCGATCTGGCCGTGGCCGACATGATCGCGCTGTCGCGCCAGTTGGCCGAGGTCGAAGCGCAGTTGCAGGCCTCCGACCAGACCGCGGCGCAACAGCAACGCCGCATCCGCACCCAGCTGCTGACCATCAGCTTCCAGCCCACCAGCGGCCAGAGCAGCCGCAACGACGTGCTGCAAGCCTTGGGCGATGCCGGCGCCACGCTGTCCTCCGGTCTGGCCTGGACGATCCGCGCCGTGGCCTTCCTGCTGCCACTGATCGTGTTGCTTGGTGCGGTCCTGTGGTGGCGTCGGCGCAGGCGTCGGCGCGCGGGCTGACGCGCCGACCAGCGCAGAGCGATGCAGCCGGCGTCAGTCGTCCGCATCCACGAATTCGACCAGCGCGTCCAGGTCGAACGCCAGCGCGTCGACGGTTTCGCGCACGCGCCGTGCGGTGGCGTCGTTCGGCACTTCGATTTCGATGCCGTGGATATCCGGACCGGCGACGTCGGACAGGCCGGCGGAACTGGAGTCCGGGTCATCCATGTGCGGCATCAGGTCGCTGACGTCTTCGACGTGCTCGATGCCGTCCAGGCTTTGCAGAAGGTTCTTGATGGCGCGGACGTCGTCCTGGCGGCCGGTGATGCGCAGGTTCAACATGGGCATGGCGGAAACTCCGGGGGCGTGCGGGGGGATGGAAGGAACCCCGCATGGATACCGTCGATGCCGTGAAGGACGCATTCACCACGGATTCGACGCCGCTGCCCGAAGGCAAGCGGCAGCGCCTGTTTCAGGGTGCCTCGCGTACCGGCAATGGCACATTGCACAGATCGATGTGTCCGGCCGGTCGCAGGTACCACCCGTCGCGGCGGTTGCGGCGCGCCTCGGTGGCATCGACGAAGCTCTGCGAATCGGTCCGCAGCACCTGCAACCTCGGTCGCTCGCTCGCTGGCAGGCTCGATGCCAGGGCGATGGCGTGGATGGGGACATGACGCGCCGGATCCGCGTGCATGCCCATCGGCTCCGGGCCGCGCGGCACCGTGCTCAGGTACTCCATGCCCTTCAGTACCCGACCGACCACGGTGATGTTGCGGTCCAGCTGGCGCGGCGACTGGCCAGTGACCACGTACAGTTCCGCGCCGACGCTGCTGTCGGCCTCGTTGCCGCGGCCGGCGCCAAGCGTGCCGTAGCAGTGCGCCATCCAGGTGGCACCGGTGCCAGGCTCGCGCGCGGCCGGGAACCCGTCGACGAAACCGACCTGGCCGGCCCAACCGTCCATGTCCGGCAGCACGTCGAAGCGCAGGCCGTCGCCGTCGCGTTCGAATTCGGCCGGCAGCCTGGATGCGACCTCGGTGGGCAACGGCTTGGCATCGGCCTGGTCCGCGACCGGGTCGCCGAACTGCACCACGAAGTTGTCCTGCGAGCGGTAGATCGCCAGGCCATCCCACCAGCGCGCGCGCGCCAGGGCGCGGATGTTTTCCACGTGTCGCGGCGCGAATGCCGGTGCCAGTTCGATCATCACCCGCCCGCCGGGCACGTCCATCAGCAGCAGGTTGTCCGCATCCACGTTGCGCCAATCGGCTTCGGGCGCGGCGGCGATGATCTGGCCGGCGCTGCGGAAGGCGGGTGTGTCGGCCGCTGGCGCGGTCTGCGCGGTGGCGCAGGCGGACAGCAGCAGGGCGGCAGCGAGGGCAGTGGTTCTTGGCAGCATGCGGGTTTCCGGTATCCGGGGGTCAGGGGTCTGGTCGGCAGGCCCGGCCAGCGACCGAGCATAGCGCCGTCACGCACGGACGTGACCAGTGGCATGTTCACTATATCGAAGCGAATATCCGCAGGGTCGACACCTTCCGGAAGGCACGCGACGCCCCCGTGGATCAGGACCTGCTGCCGCGCGCTCCCGACACGACCAGCCGAAGCCGATCGCGTCTCGGCAGCGGATCGGACGCCGGCGGCCCCGCGTCAGCGGCCTTGACGCTTTGCAGTCCGGGTCGGCGACTTGGGTCCTGCCGCCGTGCGCGTGCCGCTCTTGGGTGCCGCTTTCTTCGACGCATGCTTGCGCGTGGCGACCGGTGCAGGGGCGGGTTCGTTCGCGGCGATGAAGTCGCGCAGCACCGGGTATACCTGCGTGCGCCAGCGGCGGCCACTGAATATGCCGTAATGGCCGGCGCCGGGCACCATGTAGTACTGCTTGTCGGCCGCATCCACGCCTTCGCACAGATCGAGCACGGCTCGCGTCTGGCCTAGTCCGGAAATGTCGTCAAGCTCGCCCTCGATGGCCAGCAACGGCGTGTCGGTGATGGCCGCAGGGCGGACCCGTTCGCCGGCCACGTCCCACATTCCGCGCGGCAGCAGGTGGTCCTGGAAGACCACGCGGATGCAATCCAGGTAGTACTCCGCGGGCATGTCCAGCACCGCGTTGTATTCGTCGTAGAACTTGCGGTGCGACTCGGCCGAAGACAGGTCGCCACGCACGAGGTCCCGGTAATAGTCCCAGTGCGAGGTGGCGTGCCGCTCCGGGTTCATCGCCACGAATCCCAGGTACTGCAGGAAACCCGGGTACACCCGTCGGCCGCGGCCGGGATAATTGACCGGGACGGTGTGGATGACATTGGTTTCGAACCACCAGTACGGCCGGCGCATCGCCAGGTTGTTGACCGAGGTCGGCGACTGGCGGGTATCGATCGGCCCGCCCATCATCACCAGCGAGCGCGGGGTGGGTTCGCCCCGCGCGGCCATCAGCGACACCGCGGCCAGCACCGGCACGGTCGGCTGGCAGACGCTGACCACGTGCAGGTTGTCGGCACCGATGTGGCGGATGAACTCCTCGATGTAGGCGACGTAGTCATCCAGCGAGAAACTGCCGTCCTCGCGCGGCACCATGCGTGCGTCGACCCAGTCGGTGACGAACACCTTGTGGTCCTGCAGCATGGTCGCCACGGTGTCGCGCAGCAAGGTGGCGTGGTGGCCGGACAGCGGTGCCACGATCAACACGGTCGGGTCGTCCTTCATCCCCGCCAGTCCATCGGCTTGGTCGTGGTAGCGCTTGAAGCGCAGCAGCCGGCAAAAGGGCTTTTCCAGCACCGTGCGCTTGACCACCGGGATCGACAGGCCTTCCACGGTGATCTCGTGGATGCCGAACGCCGGCTTCTCGTAGTCCTTGCCGATCCGGTACAGCAGGTCGTAGCCCGCGGCCGCGCGCTGCGCACCGGGCAGCGACGACAGCCAGCTGCCGGGTGCGGAGAACATGCGCGCGGCGGCATCCGCGCCGTAGGTCAGCGGTGCCATCCACGAGCGGTTGAGCTCATGCCATTGGTAAAGGAACATCGGCGGTCCAGCGGATCATTCTGTTGCAACGCAGCATACGCCGGTTGGAGGGCGATTTCGAGGTGCGAGGCGGCGGTCGCGTCCGGTACCGGAAGTGCGGTTAAGTCGGAATCAGACGGCACGGAAGGATACGTACCCAAGTGACTGCGGTCGTATGGCGGATCGCCAATTGAATTCGCTCCCACAAGGGCTGTTGAGGTCGGCAAGGGGAACACTCCGGTCGTGGATCGTTGGAAATCGCTCCGGCGCAGACCCGTGAATCCGGCGACGAAGCCAACCTTCGTGGGAGCGAATTCAATTCGCGACCCCGTGCAGGACGACACGCCTACTGCGCAAGTTCCAGCGCCGCGGCATGTTCCGCCAGCATCGGCGACAGCCAGCAATATGAGCCGACCTGACGCATCCCCAACCGCGTCAACCGCCGACGGTAGTAGGCCGCAGTTCGCGCGTGGAAGTCTTCGTGGTCGCCTTCCGGGTCGTCGCCGGCGCAGAACACTTCCAGGAAGGCGACGCCGCCGGTCAACTCGACCATGCCCGGCAGGCCGCGCCGCAGTTCGGCGTCGTCCAGGTAATGCAGCACGTCGCTGCAGACCAGCAGGTCCACCGGTGGGCAGGGGCGCAGGTGTTCGAAGTCGCCGAAGCAGGCGTAGCCGATCGAACGGGTGCGTCCGTAGCGCCGTACCGCGTACTGGCTGCTGTCGAAGCCGAGGTAGTCGATTCCCGGACGCAATGCCAGCAACGGCGCTCGACATGCCGCCTCGCCGCAGCCGATGTCCAGCACGCTCTGCACGGGCCGGCCCAGGTGGTACTCGGCCACGGCCACGGCCATGGCCACCTTGCGCGCCAGTTCGTGGCGATCGCCCATGCCCGCGCCTCGATACCAGCGGTCGAAGTAGGCGCGGTCGTATTGCTTGCTGCTCATCTGTCGCGATCCGTGGTTGTGCTGCCCGTTACAGGTGGAACGCCCATGCTAGCGGCCAGCCGCCGCGTCGGGATTGCTACCATGCGCGCAAGTCCATCCCTCGAGCGTCGCCATGCACCCGCAGTCCATCACCGAAACGCTGCACATCGTGTTCGTGATCAGCTGGATGTCCGCCGTGTTCTACCTGCCGCGCATCCTCGTGAACATCGCCGAAGCCGGCGACGAACCTGCGGTGCGCGCACGGTTGGTGCTGATGGGGCGGCGGCTCTACCGCTTCGGCCACATCCTGTTCGCCCTGACCCTGCTGGCCGGCCTCACCCTGTGGCTGCACTACGGCATCAGTGGCGGCTGGTTGCACGCCAAGCTGCTGCTGGTGGCGCTGACGCTGGTGTATTTCATCGTCTGCGGCCGCATGCTCAAGCGTGCCGACACCGGCGCCGCGCTGCCCTCCGGCAAGGCACTGCGCTGGTTCAACGAAATCCCGGTCCTGCTGGTGCTGGTGATCGTCTATCTGGCGGCGGCGAAGCCGTTTTGAGACTAGAAACGAGTGAAGGGAGTGAGGAACGAGTGGAGCACCGCTGCCGGGGCTGCGGTCGGACGCCGACACTCGGCGGATTCGAATACTGAGGCAAGGCAAACTTGGTCGGACTGCAGCCGAACCAGCTCCCACTCGTTCCTCACTACTCCCCACTCGTTCCTCGGCCCTCCCCACCCGTCCCTCGCTCCCGATGCACGTCATGCACCGCGAATCCCACGGTGCGATCCGGTAGCGTGAAGTAGTCGGCGTGGGCCAGGGTCGCGCGGGTGTCGCGCAGGCCCGTTTCCCAGTGTTCGCGCAGCGGGATCAGGCCGAATGCGTAGTCCTTGGACTGGCGTTCGTGCGATTTGCTCTGGTAGATCAGGTGGACGATGTTGAACACGCGGTCGTCCAGGTAGGGTGCGAAGGTGTCCTGCAGGTGTGCCGGCAGCTTGCGTTCGGGCAGCAGTTCGACCAGTTCCAGCAACGCCGCCTGCAGTTTCTGTTGCAGCTGGACCATCCGCGTGCCGTGGCGGGTGCGGCTGGAAAAGCGGATTTCCTTCACCCGTTCGTGGACGTCCAGCATGCTTTGCGGACGCCGCCCGCGCGCCGGCCACAGATCCACCTGGAAGGCGAGGGTGTCGCCATGCGGGTGGCATTCCAGCACGTACTCCAGCGGCGTGTTGGAGACGATGCCGCCGTCCCACCAAGCGTCGCCATCGATCTCCACCGCGGGAAATGCCGGGGGCAAGGCGCCCGAGGCCATCACGTGGTCCACGTGGATCGGTTCGCGCGCGCTGTCGAAGTAGCGGAAGTTGCCGGTGGTGACGCTGGCCGCGCCCACGGTCAGGCGCACGCCCGAATCGGCGTTGATGCGCTCGAAGTCCACCAGCGACAGCAACGTCTCGCGCAGCGGCGTGGTGTCGTAGAAGCTGGTGGCATGCTCGCTGCCGTCGGCGAACAGGAAGGGCGAGAACATGCGCGGGCGGAAGAAGCCGCGCTGGCCCTGGGTCAGCGCGCCCAGTGCACTCATGTCGCGACCCCAGCCGAGGACGCTTTCATCGTCGGGGATGGCCGCGATCAGGCCGCGTACGGCCACTGCCCATGCGGACAACGGCCCCGCCGGCTCGGCCACGGTTTCCCAGAATCGACGCAGTTGCGGCAGGCGTTCGGCCGGCGCGTTGCCGGCCATGATCGCCGCGTTGATCGCGCCGATGGAGATGCCGGAGAACCAGTCGGGCAGCACGCCGGCTTCGTGCATGGCTTCGTACGCCCCGCACTGGTAGCCGCCCAGCGCGCCGCCGCCCTGCAGGACCAGCGCCTTGACCGGATAGCGCGCGATGGCGGCGTGGAGTTTGTCGGGCATGAGCGCTCCGCTGGGTCGATCCTCTGTCCCGTCCGTGGCAGAGCTGGATCAACGCAGCCTACTGCATGAACCAGCCGTGCGAGACGACGATGCTCTGGCCGGTCAGTGCATTGGTTTCGAAGGCGGCCAGGGTCAAGGCGACGTTGGCGACGTCATCGACGGTGGTGAACTCGCCGTCCACCGTGTCCTTGAGCATGATGGTCTTGACCACGTCCTCTTCGCTGATGGCGAATTCCTTCGCCTGCTCCGGAATCTGCTTGTCCACCAGCGGCGTGCGCACGAAGCCCGGACAGATCACGTTGCTGCGGATGCCCAGCTTGCCGCCTTCCTTGGCGATGGTGCGCGCCAGCCCCAGCAGGCCGTGCTTGGCCGTGACGTACGGTGCCTTGAGCGGCGAGGCCAGGTGCGAATGCACCGAGCCCATCAGGATGATCGCGCCGGCGGCGCCGCGCTTTTCCATGTCGCGCATGCAGGCACGGGCGGTCAGGAAGGCGCCGTCCAGGTGGATGGCCAGCATCTTCTTCCAGTCGTCGAAGGCGAATTCGGTCAACCGGTTGACGATCTGGATGCCGGCGTTGGACACCAGCACGTCCACCTGACCCCAGGCCTCCACCACCTTGGCGACGCCGTCGTCGACTTGGGCCTCGCTGGTGACGTCCATGGCCACCGCCATCGCCTGGCCGCCGGCATCGCGGATGCCCCGGGCGGTGGCTTCGGCCTTGTCGATGGCCAGGTCGGCGATGGCCACGCGGGCACCGGCATCGGCGTAGACCTCGGCGATGCGCTTGCCGATGCCGCTGGCTGCGCCGGTGACCAGACAGACCTTGTTGTCGAGACGGTTCATGCGGATTCCCGGGTGAAATGCAGGCCGACAAGGTTAGCCGTGCCGGCGTGGATGCGCTGTTGTCCTTTCGGGCAGGAATGCCAACGCGGCCAATGCGCCTGTCCCGTCTCGGCGTGAGCAAGATGTCCGCCAACAGACGGACGGATCGGCTCATCCCTTCCCGGACAAGGCGCCCGCCTCAGTCGCGAAAACGCGCCGGATCGGGAAGTTGCACCGGCACGCCGTTGCCGTCGCAGTATCCGGCTTCGCACAGCGCGCCACGCAGGCGCGGGTGCGCCTGCAGCATCAGGTGGAAAATGGCGTTCTGCTCCACGCTGCCACGCACCGCTGCACTGCCGGGACCGCGTGCCCAGATGCCGACGTCCTCGCCACCGTGGGTTTCCGAGCCCATGGGCACGGTCGCTTCCTGGCGGAAGTCCGGGGCGGTGGTGTCGACATCGGTCAGGTCCGGGCGATGGCTGCCGGGGTGTCCGGCGGCGTCGACGAAGCCGGGGCCGTTGCCGTAGCCCAACGTGGTGTACGGCAGGCCGCGGCCGTCGCGTGCGTACTGCGTCGGGTCGCCATCCTCGCCGCTGCCGCCGCGGACCTTGCCGAGGATCGGGTTGCCGCGGACCGGGTAGCCGGCGAAGGTCATCACGTGCGAGTGGTCGGCAGTGACCACGATCAGCGTGTCCTCGGCACTGCTCATTTCCGTGGCCACCCGCACCGCGTCCGACAGCGCGACGGTATCAGTCAGCGCCCGGTAGGCGTTGCCGGCATGGTGGGCATGGTCGATGCGCCCACCTTCGACCAGCAGCACGTAACCGTTGGGGTTGTCCTTCAGGCGGGTGATGGCGGCCCGGGTCATCTCCGCCAGCGACGGCTCGCCGGCAGCATCGTCCGGCCGGTCGTGCTCGTACTGCATGTGGTCCGGCTCGAACAGACCCAGCAGCGGGCCGCGGGCGGGGGCAGCGGCCAGCTGGCGCGCATTCCACACGTAGCTGCCCTGCGGATGGCGAGCCTGCCACTGGGCGATCAGGTCGCGGCCGTCACGCCGCTGGCCGCGCTGGTCGGGGTACTCGGGATCGGTCTGTTCGACGGTCATGAAATGCTTGCGTCCACCGCCGAGCAGCACGTCCGGACCGTTCCCGTGCGCGGTTTCCACCAACTGCCGGGCGATGTCGGGACAGCCTTCGGCCCGGGCCTGTTCCGGCATCCGGCTGTCATCCTCCCAGTTGCGGTCCGGCGAATGGCTGAAGGTCGCGGCCGGGGTGGCGTGGGTGAGGCGTGTGGTGGTGACCGCGCCGGTGGCCATGCCACGGGCGGCGGCCAGTTGCCACAGGCTCAGCAACGGCGTGCGCAGGCTGGCGGCACAGTCACCGCGGGCGGCGTCCTGCCCGATCGACAGCACGCCCATGCGGGTTTTCACGCCGGTCGCCATCGCGGTCATGGTGCCGGCGGAATCCGGCGTCTGCGCGTCGGTGTTGTAGGTGCGGCTGATCGCGGTGGCCGGGAAGCCTTCCCACGACAGCTGTTGTTCCTCGCCCGGCCGGCCTGCGCGCTGGCCTTCGAGGATGCGTGCGGCGCTGACCGTGGTGATGCCCATGCCATCGCCCACGAACAGGATCAGGTTCTTCGCATTGCCGCCCATCGCCCCGCGCTGGGCCGCTTCGGCGGCACCGCTGCGAAACCACCACGCGGGGGTTTCCCCCTCGGGCCGATGGATGCGCGGGACATCCAGCCGTATCGATGATGCCGGGGCGACGGGCGTGGTCGGCTGGCGGGTGTCCGGGGTGCCGGCACAGGCGGCCAGCAGGCCGGCAAGGCAGGCGATCGAAACGGTGCGCGGATGCATGGAGGCGGGCTCTGCCGAGGCGGATGGACCAGTCATTATGCCGCCGGCGTCTTGCAGCGAGGTGGCAGCCCCGGGGTCCGGTTCCGCGGTCAGGTGGTGTATCGTCCGGCGACGACCGACTGCGGGGCCGTGCATGTTCAAGTGGTGGTTTGCCATTCCCTTCTGGCAGCGCGTGGCCGGGGGATTCTTCCTCGGCGTGCTCGCCGGCTGGCTGATGGGGCCGGCGGCCGAGACCTGGTTCGGCCCGCTGGGCACGGTGTACGTCAACCTGATCAAGATGATCGCGATACCGCTGGTGTTCTTCGCGGTGATCAGCGCGGTGGGTTCGTTGCACGGGCAGAAGTCCATTGCCGCGCTCGGTGGCCGCACGTTCCTGTGGTTCGCGATCACCGCGGTGCTTGCGGTGGCCGTGGGGCTGGCATTTGGCTGGTGGTTCAAACCGGGCCTGGGCGTGGACGCGGCAAGCTTGCGGGTGGCGGAGAACTACCAGCAGCGGGACGTGCCCGGGCCGTTGCAGGTGCTGCTGAACATCGTGCCGGAAAACCCGTTCCGGGCGCTGGCCGCGCTGGGTGCGGGCAAGACCGGCGATGGCCAGAACGTCATCATCCCCAGCAACTTCACCATCCTGCAGGTGATCTTCTTCGCCGGACTGGTCGGCTTCGCGCTGGTGCGGCTTGGCGAAAGGACCGCCGGGCTGCGCGATCTGATGCACCAGGCGCGTGAAATGATGATCCAGGTGACGCGATTCGTGCTCGAGGCCACGCCGCTGGGCACCTTCGGCCTGATCGCGGCGCTGGTCGGCACCTACGGTTTCGAGCAGTTGATTCCGTTGGCCAAGTTCGTGATCGCGCTGTACCTGGCCTGCGCCTTCCATGTCCTGGTGGTGTATCCGGCGCTGCTGCTGGCCCATGGCCTGAACCCGCTGAAGTTCTTCCGCGGCGCTGCACCGGCGATGCAGGTCGGTTTCGTCGCCTCCAGCAGCTTCGCCGCACTGCCGCTGTCGCTGAGTTCGGCCACGCACAACCTGGGGGTCAACAAGGACTACGCGAGCTTCGCCGTGCCGCTGGGCGCCAGCATCAAGATGGACGGCTGCGGTGCGATCTACCCGGTGCTGGCGGCGATGTTCATCGCCCAGTTCATGGGCATCGAACTGTCGGCCGGGCAGTACATCATCATCGCCCTGGCCTCGGTGCTGGGCAGCTTCGGTACCGCCGGGGTGCCTGGCACCGCGGTGATCATGGCCACGGTGGTGGTCAGCGCCGCCGGCCTGCCGCTGGAAGCGATCGGCATCCTCTACGCCATCGACCGGGTGCTGGACATGATGCGCACGATGACGAACGTGACTGGCCAGGTGCTGGTGCCGGTGCTGGTGGCCAAGCAGACCGGCCTGCTGGATCGCGAGGTGTACGAGCGCGCGTCCAGCAATGTCGGCGTCGATGATGCCGTCGAGGACAGCCCGCCGCGCTGAGGCGCATCGCAACCACGCATTGCGAACCGCATGAGAAGTGCCGGGCGCGCGTGGGCCGCAGCCGCATCGCTCAGAGGCGGGTGCAGTGCCAGCGCACCGGGCGGCCGTCGCGGTAGGGCATCACCCCGTGGAAGGGGCGCGGGTCCTGGTCAAACACCAGCGGCAGGAAGTGCCGGTCGCCTTCCCACATCGGCAGGTCGTGGATGGCGTCCAGCGGCACCCATTCCAGCGGGCCCTCCGGATTTTCGCTGAACGGCTCTCCTTCGAAGGCGGTGATCAGGAACACGAACCCCAGCCAGTCCTCGCCGTTCTTGCCGAAGCCCGGCCAGCTCACGGTGCCGCGCAACTGCATGGCGGTGACGCGGATGCCGGCTTCCTCGTGGATTTCGCGGATCATGCCCGCGGCGGCGTCCTCGTCGTCCTCCAGCTTGCCGCCGAGGCCGTTGTACTTGCCCAGGTGCTCGTCGTCCTGCCGCGCATTGCGGTGGACCAGAAGCACCTGGCGGCGGTCGGGGGAAAGGATGTAACCGAGGGTGCCGATGATCGGGCAGTAGGGCATGGGCGAGGGCGGTGCGGAAAAGCCAGTGGGCAGTGTGGCCGCTCGGCCGCTCGCGGCCAAGCCCGCGCATTGGCGTTCGGGCCGGCTTCTGTCGCCGCCGGGTGGAACGCGCTGGTGCCGCCGCCGCTGCGAATCCGCCCGTGCCGCCGCCGGTTCGAACCACCGGGAGACCACGCCAATGCCACGGGATTGGCGTACTCTTGGCCGCTCACCACCCGCAAGGAGCCGGGACATGCGTTCGCCTCGTTGGGCCGCCGTTGGCGTCGGCCTGCTGTTTGGACTGGCGGCGCTGTCCGCCATGGCTGCATCCACCGACCGTTGGCAGGTTCCGGTGGCGGTGCAGAAGCTCGACAACGGCCTGACCGTGGTGGTATCCGAAGATCGCAGCGCGCCGGTCGTGGGCGTGTCGATGGTCTACCACGTCGGCATGCGCCTTGAGCCGCGCGGCCGCACCGGCTTCGCACACCTGTTCGAGCACCTGATGTTCCAGGGCACGCCGGCCGCGCCCAAGGGCGTGTTCGACAGCGTGATCTCCGGCGGCGGCGGCCGCATCAACGGCTCCACCCGCGCCGACTTCACCAACTACATCGCCACCGCCCCGGTGTCGGCGCTGGAGCCGATCCTGTGGCTGGAAGCCGACCGCATGCAGACCTTGGACTTCAGCCCCGGGAACCTGAAGAACCAGCAGGACGTGGTGAAGGAGGAAATCCGCGTCAACGTGCAGAACCAGCCCTACGGCGGCTTCATGTGGATCGATATCGGCACCAAGGCCTTCGACAAGTGGGAGAACAACCACGACGGCTACGGCAGCTTCGAGGATCTGGAAGCGGCCAGCCTGGCCGACGTGGAAGCGTTTCACCGCGATTACTACGGCCCCAACAACGCCGTGCTGGCCATTGCCGGCGACATCAGCCCGGCCGAAGGCTTCGCATTGGCTCAGAAGTATTTCGGCCATATCCCGGCGCGTGCGGTGCCGGCGCGCACCGATGTCAGCGAAGACCTGAACACGGCCGAGCGCCGCTTCACCCAGCCCGACCGCCTGGCCCAGGTGCCGGCCATTGCCGTGGCCTGGAAGATGCCCGACCGCGGCAGCGCCGACCAAGCGCCGATGGCGGTGCTGGGCGACATCCTCACTGGCGGCGATGCCTCGCGCTTCTACCAAGGCATCGTCAAGGGCCGCGAGCTGGCCCTGAACGTGGATTCGCTGTACGGCCTGACCAGTGCCTGGGAATACGACGGCCCGACCCTGTTCACCGTGTTCTCGCTGTACAAGCCCAACGTCGCCCCCGAACAGATGCTGGCCGCGATGGACGAGGAAATCGCCAAGGTCGCCAGTGAAGGCGTGAGTGCCGAGGAGCTGGCGCGGGTGAAGACACGCATGCTGGCCGACTGGTACAACGGGCTGGAGATGTTCCTGTCGCGCGCCGATGCGCTGGCCAAGCTCCAGGTGCTGTGGGGCGATGCCAACGTGGTCAACGAGATTCCGCGCAGGATCGAAGCCGTCACCTCCGCCGACGTCCAGCGTGCCGCCCGTACCTATCTGACCGGCGAGAACCGCACCGTCATCGACCGCGTGCCCGAGGCGCTGCTGCAGGCGCGCGCATCGGCCGCACCCGCGGCCGGCAACTGAGGAGAACCGTCATGCGACTGAACAAGACCCTGTTGTCGCTGCTGCTGGCCGGCCTGGTCGCCGGCCCGGCCCTGGCCGCACAGCCGCCCGCAGACCTGCCGCCGTATGGCGCGGACAAGCCGCTGCCGGTACCTGCCATCACCAAGACCACCTTGTCCAACGGCATGGAGGTGTGGGTGGTGCCGCGCGAGGGCCTGCCGCGCGTGGATGCGGTGCTGGTGGTGCGCAACGCCGGCCTGGCCGCCGACACCAGCCCGGGCTTCGCCGGCATGCTGGCCGGCACCCTCACCGAGGGCAGCGCGCGGCGCGATTCGCTGGCCATCGCCCAGGCCGCACAAGGCATGGGCGGTGCCGTCAGTGCCTTCGCCAACAATGACGGCATCGGCGTCAGCGCCAATGCGCTGGCCTCGCACGCCGCCGACATGATCGCGCTGCTGGCGGAAGTGGCGCGCACCCCGGCCTTCCCCGATGGGGAGGTGGCGCTCGCCAAGGGCAATGCGCTGCAGGCGCTGAAGGCCAACGAGGCGCAGCCGGGCTTCCGGGCCGGCCGCGCCTTCCTGCCGGTGGTGTTCGGCGAGCACCCCTACGCCCGCACCCAGAGCACGGAAGCCTCGATCACCGCGGTGACCCCGGAGCAACTGCGCGCCGCACATGCGCAACGCTTCCGTCCGGACCGCGCACTGCTGGTGATCACCGGCAGGATCGGCACGCGCGAAGCGCAGCGCCTGGCGCGCGAGGCCTTCAGCGACTGGCGTGCCACCGGCCAGCCGCTGGCCGACACGCCGCGCGCCCGCGGCGAGGCCGCGCCGCAGTTCGTGCTGCTGCCGCGCGCCGAGTCCGTGCAGTCCACCGTGCGCGTCGGTCGCCCGGCGCTGGCGGCCGATGCGGCCGAGGCCATTCCGCTGCAACTGGCCGGCACCATCCTCGGTGGCGGCATGACCTCGCGCCTTTTCCAGAACCTGCGCGAGGACAAGGGCTACACCTATGGCGCGTATTCGGGCGTGGGCCGTTTCCGCGCCGGCGGCACCGTGCAGAGCAGTGCGGACGTGCGCAACGAAGTCACCGGCGCGGCGCTGACCGAACTGATGGGCGAGTTGCGCCGCATCGGCAGCGAGCCGGTGCCGGCGGAGGAGCTGGAGGCCAACAAGCGCTACATGGTCGGCGGCTATCTGATCAGCAACCAGTTGCAGGGCGCCGTGGCCGGCACCTTGGCGGGCAACTGGCTGGTGGGCCTGCCGTCGGAGTACCTGGGCGAATTCGTGCCGAAGGTGCGCGCCGTCACCGCCGAGCAACTGCAGGCGGCCGCCGCGCGCTGGTTCGACCCGGCCACGCAGTCGATCATCGTGGTCGGCGATCAAGCCGCCATCGCCGAGCAGCTCAAGCCGTTCGGGCAGTTCCGCGTGCAGCAGGACTGAGCCCGCGGGGCGTGCCCGCCCGGGCACGCCGGAACAATGACTTGCAAGCGGATGGGCGCCGCGCCATAATGCCCGGCTCCCCTGCGGCCAAACCGTGAGGGAGCCATGGACCCGCCTGCAGCGTCGATGACCTGCAGGCCATACGACCGGCAAGGGCAGGAAGGAAAGCGTGGCTGGCATCTTCCGATGCACACCACCGCCCGGGCCAGTGACTGATTTCGCAAGGACACTCCAATGCCCAAGATCAAGACCAATCGGGCGGCGGCCAA
>JAUNRQ010000028.1 GCA_030535605.1 Pseudoxanthomonas suwonensis | reverse complement strand
TGAGCGCGCCGAACACCGCGCCGATGGCCATGATCGCGCCGATCACGGTGCCGAGAACCTCGATCAGCGTTGCCAACGTGGACGCTTGCTTGCTGAAGTACTCACGGGTCGGCAGCACATCCAGCTTCAGGCGCGGATCCGCCTGCAGCGCCTCGGCGACGCGTTCCAGTGCGCCTTCGCCCTGCAGTCGCACCGTGACCGACTGGTAGGCGCTGCGGCGGTAGAACGAGGACAGCGTGTCGATGTCGGTCCACAGTTCCGAATCCATCGAATCGCCGCTGGAAAAATGCCCGACCACGGTCCAGTCCTGGTTGCCCAGTCGCAACACCTCGCCGACAGCCACGCCGCGGTACTGGCCGGCCACGCCCTGGCCGACGATGACCTCGCGCAGTCCCGGCTGGAAGCGGCGGCCACTGGTGATGCGCACGCCCGGACGGATCTGCCAGGCCGGCGGCGCCACCCCGCGAAGTTGCACGTTGGCGTCGGTGCCGTCGGCGAGCGTCGGCAGGTTGATGACTTGCGCCAGTTCGGCAGACACCAGCGGCTGGCCGCCAGCATCACGGGCAATGCCGTCGAGACTGGCCAGCAGCACCGCCTGTTCGCGCGTCACCACCGAGTTGATCTCCACCTGCGAGCCGCCGCGCAGGATGATGGCGGTGTCGTCGTTGCCGCTGGCGGCGAGCGTGGCACGGAAGCCGGCGGCCATCGCCAGCATCGCCACCAGCACCGCGACCACGCCGGCAATGCCGATCACGATCACCGAGGCCGCGCCCCAGCGTTGCGGCAGGCTGCTGATGCCAACTCCGGCGGCTGCCAGCGCCAGCCGGCCCTGTGCGGACAAGCGCAGCCAGGCAGCAGCGGCCAGCGTCAGCAACAGCACGCCTGGCCAGGGCAGCACGATCCACAGTGCGAGGCCGGCGAGCAGCGCCAGAGCGGTGAACACAGCGCGGAGTCTGGTGTTCATCGCGCGTCTCCCGTGGCCGCAGACCATCGCCGAGCCGCGTCGGTCCATCCTGCGGCGGACGCCGGACGGAGCAGCCCATCCTCCACGGAGCGCGAGCTCACGGTGTCCATCAGCGGCCCGCCAAGGCATCGACGATGCTCAAGCGCATCGCCCGCAATGCCGGCAGCAGGCCGACCGCCAAGCCGATCAACAGCATCAGCACCAGTCCCATGGCCCAGGTTTCGCCCGGGATGCCGCCCAGCGGCACCATCCCGGCACTGGCGGTGGCGATCACCGGAATCAGCGCCCGTGCCAGGCCCATGCCCAGCAGGCCGCCAAGAACGATCAGCAACACCGATTCGGCCAGCACCAGCCACAGCACCACGCGATTGGTGAAGCCCAGGGTCTTGAGCACCGCCAGCTCCGGAATGCGTTCGCGCACGGCCTGGGCCATGGCGTTGCCGGTGAGCAGCAGCAGGGTGAAGAACACCGCGCCCATGATCGCGGTGACGATCAATCCGATGTCCGCGAACTGCTTGGCGAACGCCTGGTTGAACGCCTGTTCGGTCTGGGTTTTTGTTTCGCGGTTGGAGTTTTCGGAGATGCGATCGATGGCTTGCGCCACCGCGTTGGCCTGGCCCGGATCGGCCAGTTGCACCACGTACCAGCTCACCGCGTCCTTCATGAAGATGTTGGACTCGTTGAAATAGCTCCAGTGCATGAACAGCTGCTGCTCCTCGCCCCGGCGCTTGGCATCACGCACATCGAACACCGCGCGGATGGTCAGCGGCCAGTTGTTGCTGCCGTCGGCGTTGGGAAAGATCGTGGCCTGCAGAGGGATGACGTCGCCGGGCTTCCAGCCGTACTGGTCCGCCAGCATGCGTCCGACCACCGCGCCACCGGCATCGTTGTCCCAGGCACGGCGCTGCTGCGGATCGATCACGTATTCCGGATACAGGTCCAGATAGTTGCCGCTGATGGAGAAGTTGGGGAAGAAGTTGCGGGCGTCCTGGTAGATGCCGCCGAACCAGGTACCGCTGGCCACCCGGCGCACGCCCGGCACCGCCGCGATCTCGCGTTCCAGCGCCGCCGGCAGCATCTGCGTGATCGACAGCTTCGAAGCCACCACCAGCCGGTTGGAGCCATCCAGTCCGCCACCGGAATTGAACACCACCCGCACCGAATCCAGCAGCCCGAACAAGAGGAACGCCGTCACCACCGACATCAGCGTCAGGCCGGTACGGGTCTTGCTGCGCAACAGCGACGACCAGATGAGCGCGAGGTATTTCACGCCGACGGCGACTCCTCGACCAGGTCACCCTTGTCCAGGTGGATCGTGCGGCGGGCGACCTCCGCCGCGCGCGGGTCGTGGGTGACCATGATGATGGTCTTGCCATGTTCGCGGTTGAGCGTGTCCAGCAGGGACATGATCTCTTCGGCCGATTGCCGGTCCAGATCGCCGGTGGGTTCGTCGCAGATCAGGAAGGTCGGGTCGGAGACGATGGCGCGGGCAATCGCCACGCGCTGCTGCTGGCCGCCGGACAATTCGTTGGGCCGGTGCCCGCGACGGTCGCCCAGGCCGACCAGCGCCAGCGCGATGGCCGCGTGCCGCTCGCGCTGGCGGCCCGTGAGCGAGGTCAGCAGCAGGGGAAGCTCCACGTTCTTCTGCGCGGTCAGCGTCGGCATCAGGTTGTAGAACTGGAACACGAAACCGGCATGTCGGCTCCGCCAGCGGGCCAGCTCGCGGTCGTTCATGCGGTCGATGCGCTGGCCTTCGATCTCGATCTCGCCGCTGGTGGGCGTGTCCAGCCCGCCAATGAGGTTCAGCAGGGTGCTCTTGCCGGAGCCGGAGGGCCCCATCAGCGCGACGAAATCACCGTGGGCGATGTCCAGGTCGATGCCGTGCAGCACCTGCAGCACTTCCGGGCCGCGCCGGTAGGCCTTGCTCAGGCCGCGCACGCGGACCAGCGGGCGTGCATCGCTGGCCGACTGGTTGCTCACGGTGCGCCGGTGATGCTCACGCGGGTGCCGTCGGCCAGCTCCGCGGAGGGATTGACCACCAGCACCTCGCCGGTGGCGATGCCGGCCAGCACCTCGCGTTCGGTGCCCAATGCGCGGCCCGGCTGCACCTCGCGGCGCTGCACGGTGCCGGCCTCGTCGACCACGAAGGCCAGGTCCTTGCCGTCGCGGCGCACGATGGCTTCGTTGAGCACGCGCACGCCGGTCGGCGTTTCGCCCGCCGGGGCCAGGCGTTCGAGGAAGCCCACCTTCACCCCCATGTCGGGGACAATCCGCGCATCGTCCGACTTCAGCGCGATGCGCACGCGGATGGTGGCGCGGCCACGGTCGGCCGTGGGAATGATGGCGATCACCTCGGCGGGGATCTTCCAGTCGGGATAAGCGTTCAGCGTGGCTTCCACCGGCATCCCGGCCTGTACCCGGCCGATGTAGGCCTCGCCCACGTCCACTTCCACTTCCAGCGAATCCATGTCGACGATGGTGCCGATGCCGGTGCGGGTGAAGCCGCCGCCGGCCGACAGCGGCGAGACGATTTCGCCGGGCTGCGCGGCCTTGGCGATCACCACGCCGGAAAACGGGGCGCGGACCACGGTGTTGTCCACGCCGAGTTCGGCAATGCGCAGGCCGTCGCCGGCGACCTGCACGTTGCGTCGTGCGGTCTGCAGCTGCGCACGCAGCGCATCGCGCTGGGCCACGGCCTGGTCGTACTGCGCGCGCGACACCAGTTGCCGGCGCAGCAGCGGTTGCAGCCGCGCGGCATTGGCCTCGGCCTCGGCCAGTTGCGCGCGCACGCCTTCCACCTGGCTGCGCGCGGCGCCCAATTGCGAACGGGACAGCGCGCGCTGGGCGTCGGCGTCCACCGGCTCCAGCCGCGCCAGCACCTGGCCCTCGGTGACGCGCATGCCTTCCTCGATGTACACCGCCTCGACCTTGCCGGTGATCTTGGACGAGACGGTGGCCATGCGCCGGGCGACGACATAGCCGCTGGCGTCCAGCACCGACACGGTCTCCGGGGCGCCGGCGCCGGACAGCGGCTGCGCGGTGGTGGTTTCCACCGGCGTGCCGCCATCGCCGCGGCCCAGCAGCAAGGCCGCCACGGCCAGCGCCACCGCGACAAGGGCCGCGATGACGATCCAGCGGCGACGCCGGCCCGGCGTCGGATCGTCTTCGCGTTCGATGCGCAGTTCCTTGAGCAGATCGGCGGGGGTGTTCATGCGGTAGCACCTTGCGGAGTCACGACAGTGTGCGCGCTGCCGATGCCCGTGGCCACCGCACCGCCGGCAGCTGACGCCCTGCTGCCGGATCGGCTGCCGTGCTCAGGGCACCGTCTGGATGATCGATTGCAATGCCGCAAGATGGCGGTCCAGCCGCTTGCGCCCGTCCCTGGTCAATGCGTACCAGGTGACCGGCTTGCGCTGGACGAAGTCGCGGCGCAACCTGACGACGCCGCCGTCCTCCAGCTTGCGCAACTGTGCGCCGAGGTTGCCGTCGGTCAGTTGCAGGCGCTCCTTGAACGTGGCGAAGCTGATTTCGCCGTCGCGCGCGAGCAGCACCGCGATGGCCAGCCGCGCCCGGTGCTCCAATGCCGGGTCCAGGCCGTCCAGCGCTTTCATTGGCGGGCCGTGAGCAATGCCGCCAGGCCCAGGCTCAGCGCCATCAGCACGCCCGTGGTGGTCCACAGATATGGCATCGGCAGCAGCTGCATCAACGCAAAGCCGGCCAGAGCCAGCAGGCCGCTCCACAGCATCGGCCGATCCAGGTGCACGCCCGCCAGCGCGTAGACCAGCCCGGTCACCAGCAGGAACGACGGGGCACCGGCTTCGGGGGGGATGCGACCGGACAGCATCTGCAGGACCACGCCCATCCAGCCCAATCCGCCGATGCCGAAATGCAGCCCCCACAGGCGACCGTTCTTGGTGTTGTCGACGCCGCCACGGCGCTCGACATGGTTGGCATACAGCATGGTGCCGACCCCGCCGCCGATTCCCACCACCATCCAGTACCAGCCGGCCAGGCGTGGCGCGAAGTCCGGCAGCGCGAAGCCGATGCCGATGGCAATGGCCCAGAACAGGTACACCAGCGGCAGACCGCCACTGGTCGGCTCGCTGCGACGTACCGCCGCGGCAACGTAATCGAGGTCGTCCTTCAATTGTTCGTGCGTCGACATGATCGTTCTCCGTTGGGAACTCGCAGAGTACTCTACAAATCAGAGTTGTCAAGCAGGGCATGGAGATCCGTGCCCGGAAGCTGCTCGGTGTGCATGGCGGGCAGGTGCATGCATCCGTACCTTGCCGTCAGGGCGGACCGTGCTCCGGACGCCTTCCGAGGCGGCACGCTGGCCGGTTGGATCAGCCGCCGTAGCGCGCCTTCAACATCGCCCATGCCGCGCGCAGGCCCTGCGCCTCCCCGCCGGCCGGCTTGCCGGGGCGCTCGGCGTCGTTCCAGCTGTAGACGTCCACGTGCGCCCACTTCTGCGCATCCGGGACGAAGCGCTCCAGATACAGGGCGGCGGTGATGCTGCCGCCGTGGGTGGTGTTGGCGCCGTTGGCGATGTCGGCGATGGTGCTGGTGAGGTAGCGCAGGTAAGGCCGCCACAAGGGCATCCGCCACAACGGGTCGGCCACCTGCTTGCCGGCATCCAGCCAGTCGTTCGCCAGCGCGTCGTCGTTGGCGTACAGGGCGGGCAGGTCGGGGCCAAGGGCGATGCGCGCGGCGCCGGTCAGGGTGGCGAAGTCCAGCAGCAGGTCGGGGGTGTCCTCGGCCGCGCGGGTCAGCGCGTCGCACAGCACCAGCCGGCCTTCGGCGTCGGTGTTGTCGATCTCCACGCTCACGCCCTTGCGTGTGGCGATGACTTCGCCGGGGCGCAACGCGTCCGGGCCGATGGCATTCTCCACCGCCGGCACGAACAGGTCCAGGTGCACCGGCAGGCGTGCGCGCAGCACCAGCTCGGCCAGGGCGATGGCGTGGGCCGCGCCGCCCATGTCCTTCTTCATGTTGCGCATGCCGGCGCCGGCCTTGATGTTCAGCCCGCCGGTGTCGAAGCACACGCCCTTGCCGACGATGGCCAGTTTCGGGGCATCGTCCGCGCCGGCGCGCAAGTGCAACAGTCGCGGCGCACGGTGCGACGCGCGGCCCACGGCGTGGATGGCGGGGTAGTTCTGCTCCAGCAGCGCCTCGCCGGTGATCGCCTCGACCTGTGCGTCATGCGTTCGGGCGATCTCGCGCAGCACCGCTTCCATCTGCTCCGGGCCCATGTCCTCGGTCGGGGTGTTGACCAGGTCGCGCACCCGCACGCAGGCGGCCAACACATCCAGCGTTTCGGAATCGGCGTCGTCATCCAGCAGCAGCCGGGCCGGTTCGCGCAGCGGCTTGCGGTAGCGGCTGAAGCGGTAGCTGCCCAGGCCCCAGCCCAGCAGCAGCGCCTTGCGGGCATCGGCGTCCAGTTCGGTGGCAAGCCGCCAGTCGCCCGGCGGCAGCGCCATCGGCGCGTGGCCGTAACTGGCCGGATCCAGGCGATCGCCCATGCCCAGCACCGCACCGGCGATGCCGTCCTCGCCCGGCAGCAGCGCCAGCGTGCCGGAGCTGGCGGCAAAGCGCTGCACGTCCAGCCACTGGCCGATGGCGGGCAGTTGCAGCTTGCGCCAGTCGCTGAACTGGTCATGCGCCACGCAATACAGCGGCAGGGCGGCCGGGGCGGAGCGGGTGAAGCCGGCGGGCAGGGTCATCTCGGGGTCCGGGTCGGGTTGGGTCGGGCGTCGAACCAATCGGCCAGTTCGGCCAGGTCGGTGAACGCCAGGTCGGGTGCGGGAAGCTCGCGCGGCCAGGTCGCGCCGACACGGTTGATCCAGCAACTGCGCAGGCCGGCGCGGCGGGCGCCTTCGACATCCATGTGCGGATGATCGCCCACGTGCAGCACCGCGTGCGCCGGCACGGCCAGGCGTTCGCAGGCGGCATGGAACAGGCTGGCGGCGGGCTTGGCGGCGCCGTGGTCGCGGGCGGCGAGGTTGAACACGAAGTGGCCATCGATGCCGATCGCCGCCAGGTCGGCGTTGCCGTTGGTCAGTCCGGCTACCGGCACTCGGGCGGCGAGGCGTTGCAGCGCCGCCAGTGCATCCGGGTAAAAGCTCACGCGGTTGCGTTCGCGGTAGAAGATTTCATAGGCCGCGTCGGCCAGTGCCGAATCGCCGCCGCTGTCATCCAGCGCACGCTGGATGGTCATTCGGCGCAGCAGGCTGACGTCATGTGCATGCTCGGGATGTTCGCGCCACACCTGCTCGCGCAGGGCACGCATCGCGGCAATGTCGAAATGCTCGGCCGTCCGCGGACTGTGCTCGCGCAACCACTGATGCAAGGCATGCTCGATGCGTTCGCCGATGGGCGCGAACGGCCACAGGGTGTCGTCGAGATCGAGGGTGATGGCGCAGGGGGTGAAGCTCACGGCGGGCATTGTAGCCGGCGGGAGCAGGAGCAGAGGGCGAGGAACGAGTGGGGAGGCGCAGGGAGCGAGGAACGAGTGATGAGGAGTAAGGAACGAGTGGGAGCAGGAGCAGGGAGCGCAGCGCGCTTCTCACTCCTCACTTCTCGTCACTCGTTTCTCGTTCCTCGCTCCTCGCTCCTCGCTCACTCCAGCAACCGCGCCCAGCCTTCGAACTCCTCGACCTTGCCCAGCACGATCTTCACGCACACCAGCAACGGAATGGCGAGCAGCAGGCCGACCAGTCCCCACGCCCAGCTGAAGATCAGCAATGCCAGGATCACGATCAACGGCGAGAGCGCCATCTGCCGGCCAAGCACGATCGGGGTGACCAGTTGCCCTTCGATGGTTTGCAGCGCGACGTACATGCCGGCCGGCAGCAGGCTCATCGCCAGCGAGTCGAACTTCACCAGTCCGGCCAGCAGCAGCAGGGCGAAGCCGATGAACGGGCCGACGTAGGGTGCATAGTTCAGCAGGGCGGTGGCCGTGCCCCACAGCAGCGCTTCCTGCGCGTCGAAGCCGGCCAGCCAGTGCAGGGCGGCGGCCACCACCAGCCCGAGGCCGACATTGATCATCGTGATGGTCAGCACGTAACGCGACATCTCGCGTTCGATCGACTGCATGATGTCAGTGGTCAGGACCTTGCGCTGGCGCTCGCGCAGCAGGGCGATGGCACTGCGCTGCAGGCGCTCGCCGTAGACCATGAAGAAGAAGGTCAGCAGCACCACGGCCAGCACCGATCCCAGCAGCTTGGGCGTGGTCGACAAGGCCCGGAACGGGGCGTTCTCTTCGGTGCGCACCACCTGCACGGGTCTGCGCGGGTTCTCGCCACCGGCGGCACGGGCAATGTCCTCGGCGGTCTGGCTGGCCTGCTGCACCGGTTCGATCATCTTGCGCAGCTTCGGTACCACCATGCGCATGGTCCGTGGTGCCTCGGCGATCCATTCGGCGGCCGGCGTTGCCAGCTGCCGGCCCAGCGTCACCAGGGCGGCGATCGCCAACACCAGCAGCAGCAGTGCACCGAGGAAGCGCGGCAACCGCAGCCGGCACAGCAGGCGCAGCAGCGGGTTGCCGATCAACGCGAAGAAGGCGGCCAGCAGGATCGGCAGGATCACGCCCTGCGCGGCCCACAGGGTGAACATGATGGCCAGCACCGCCAGCACCAGCGTTGCCGGGCTGGAGCGTGGTCGGACGATTTCCGTTTCCGGCGCGGGCGCGTCTGCCGGAACGACCGCTCCGGTGTCGGCTTCGGCCGACTCCGGCGTCGCGTTCAAAGACTGCCCCGCCGCCGCAGTTCGTCCGGTGAGGTGGCAATCCGCACCGTCTGCCGTGGTGCCGCAGCCGGCGGCGGCACCGCGGCGGCCGCGGCCTGCACGGTTTCACGTGCCGCTTCGGCGGTGGTCTCGGCGCTGCGCACGGCATTGCGGGCGACGTCTGCGGAGCTTTCCGCGCTCTTGGCCGTCAGCAGGCTGCCCATGCCCAGCAGCAGCTTCAGGCCGCCATCGCCGCCGGCACGTTGCAGGCCGCGCGACTTCCCGGCCAGAAAGCCGCTGGCCAGTCCCGCCAGCACGATCCGCCCCGGCGTCCAGGCCTCCTTCCAGGACGCGGTGAATTGGCGCCAGTCGGCTGCGGCGCTGCGCTCGCGCGCCTCCAGCGCCTGTTCGGCCTGTTCCACTTTCGATTGCAGTTCTTCGAAGCTCATCAGTGCATCCGGTGGTCAAAGGCAGGGGCAGCGAGGAATCATGGCGGCGTGACCTCCAGGCCATGCTCGCCCTTGGGCTTGCCGTTGTCGTCGCAGTCGGCTTTCAGCTCTTCCGTCGCCTGCTTTCCGGACTTGGCCGAGCCGATGCCCGGCACCAGCGCGGCCAGTTCGCCCACGCCCAGCCGCGCCAGTTGCCGGCGGGTTGCCTGCAGGCGGGTGTGCTCGAAGTAGCGCATGGCCGCAATGCCACCGAACGCGGCCACCGCCGCGCTCAGCAGCCCGGTCAGCAGCAGCGACAGCGACCACGGCAAGCCGAGTTTCAGGGCGAGGAAGGCGATCAGCGCCGCCATCAGCAGCAGCCAGGCGGAGGCACCGAAGGCGATGGCGACACCGGTGAACGCCAGGGTCCGGCCGAAGGCGCTGCGTGCCAGCGACACGTCCGCGGCCAGCAGGGCCCGCAGCGCGCCGAATGCATCGCCGGTCGCGCTGAAGCCGGCCCGGCCGGTATCGCCGAGCTGGCGCAGTGATTCCATCAGGTCCGGCGGCGCGTCCCCGTCACCGGGCAGCGCGCCACCGGTCCCGTCGTCGACGGGACCTCGCTCGTCGTGCACGGGCGCTTACTTGTCGCTGCTGCCGCGGGCGACCTTGGCGATCACGAAACCGGCGGCAAACGCGGCGGCGAAGGCGGTCAGCGGTCGCTCGCGCACCAGATCGGAGGCGCTGTCCAGCAGGTCGCGGCTCTTGTCGACGATCACGTCCATCTGCTCTTTCGCGGCGGCGCCGGCCTGCTCGGCGGCGGCGATGCCCGACAGGGCGGTGTCGGCGAGGTCATGCTTGAGGTGGGCCTTGCCCAGGCGAAGTTCTTCGCCGGCGGCGGAGGCGGCACCCTTGATGGCATCACCGGTGTGGGTGGCGGCATCCTTCAGGTGGCTGCCGGCTTCGCCGAGGTTGGATTTCATGGTTTCGGTGGCAGTGGGGCTCATTGCGGGAAACTCCTGGATGGGGGTGGTCGGGGGCGCTGCGCGATCCCTGCCGGAAGCATCGCGCAGCAGTTGAAAACGCCGCGTGAGCATGCCGCCTCAGCGCATCATCAGGTCACCCTGGCGACCACCGCGCAGCACCCGCAGCACCAGTGGCTCCGGGGCGTCCTGCAACGCGGTGCGAAACCCGCCGAGATCGCTGAATCGGCCCGCGTTGGTGGCCAGGATCACGTCGCCCGGGCGCAGGCCGTTGCTGGCCGCGCGGCTGCCGCGCTGCACCTGCTCCACCAGCACGCCGCTCATGCCCTGGCGACGCAGCGATTCCGGCAGTTCGGCAAAGGTCGCGCCACCCAGGCGCGCATCGAAAGCGGTGCCGCTGCGGGGTGCCTCACGCAAGGTGGCCGTGACCTGCAGGGGCCGGCCGTCCCGGCGCACATCCAGGTCGATGCGCGCGCCCAGCGGCTGCAGGCCCTGGAAATTGCGCAGTGCGTCGGCGTTGTCGATGCGCTGTCCATTGGCCGCGAGGATCACGTCGCCGGTGCGCAGGCCCGCGGCTTCCGCGGCCGAGCCGGCCTGAACCCGGGTGATGACCGCACCACGCGGCTCGTCCAGCCCCAGCCCGGCGGCGATGCGCGCATCCACGTTCTGCAGGTCCACGCCAAGCGTGCCGCGACGCACCGTGCCGTCCGCCAGCAGCTGGCGCTGGATGCCCAGCGCAAGATTGGAGGGAATGGCAAAGCCCAGGCCGATGTTGCCGGCCGCCGAGCCGCGCGGATTGAAGCTGGCGGTGTTGATGCCCACCAGCCGACCGTTCAGGTCGACCAACGCGCCACCGGAGTTGCCGGGGTTGATGCTGGCATCGGTCTGGATGAAATTCTGGAAGCCGACGCCGGGGACGTTGCTGCGGCCCACCGCCGAGACGATGCCCGAGGTCACCGTCTGCCCGACGCCGAACGGATTGCCGATGGCGACCACGAAATCGCCGACCTGCAGGCTCGAGGAGTCGGCCATCGGGATGGCGGTCAGGTTCTGCGCGGGGATGCGCATCAGCGCGACATCGGTATCGGCGTCGGAGCCGATGAACTCGGCCTTCAGCGTACGCCCGTCGGCCAGTGTCACCGACACGTCGTCGGCATCCTGGATCACGTGATGGTTGGTCAGCACCAGCCCCTGCGCGGCATCGACGATCACGCCCGATCCCAGCGACTCGGCGATCCGTTCCTGGCTGAGTTCCGGGAACATGCGTCGGAAGAACGGATCGTTGCCGAACGGGCTGACCCGCACCCGCTGCTGGCTGTGCACGCTGACCACCGCCGGCATCACCCGTTGCAGCATCGGCGCCAGCGACGGCAGCGGCTGGCCACCGGCAGAGGCCGGCAACGCCGCGCTCGTCGGCACCGCCAACGCCGGCGGCATCGCCCCGGCCGGGGTCGGCAACTCGCGCAGCGCGGTGGCGACGAAGCCGCCGAAGGCGGCGGCCAGGGACAGGGCGATCAGGGTCTTGGTGGCGGTCTTCATGCAGCGCGGGCCGTCAGGTTCAAGAGCAGCAACAGTGTCGATGCGAAGCGTGCAATCGTGGCTGAAGGCCGGTCGCGCGACGGTGAAGCATCGCGGCCGATGCGGCCCTTCGCGCCACCTTCCGCACCCGCTTCGCGCGGTTGCCGGCCGGCGACCGCAGCTGCTCCGCGGCAACACCGCGTCGCAGGCCGCATTCATCATACGCCCGTTGACAGTGGCACTGCCGCGGCTTACGGTTGAATTCCGTTTCGCCACTACATCTTGGGGTAGTACCCGGCCTCCAATCCCCAAGGGTTGGGGTCAAACCGGCAGCGCCGCGATCGACGCGGACGCGCCGGAAGGGGCTGATGCAGCATGCCCGGCGGTGCCCGTGCACCGTGCCGGCCATGCCAGCATCCCGCAACAGGGTGGGGAAACCGGACACAGGGGCGCGATGCGGGCGCCATCGTCACCATCGAATTTCAGGAAACCCCACCATCATGGCCACAGTGCGTCTGGAAGCGGTCAACAACAGCGACATGGACACCATGCGTGACATCCCCCTGCAGCCGGCCTCCGCCGACATCTGGGACAAGAAGTACCGCCTCAAGACCAAGACCGGCGAGCCGGTGGATGCCGACATCGACGGTACCTACAGGCGCGTGGCCAAGGCGCTGGCCGATGCCGAGCCGACCGACGAGCTGCGCCGCAAGTGGTACGAACGCTTCACCTGGGCGCTGCGCCGCGGCGCGATCCCGGCCGGGCGCATCACCTCCAACGCCGGCGCGCTGGAGCACAAGCCGGCCACCAGCACCATCAACTGCACCGTCTCCGGCACCATCACCGACTCGATGGACGGCATCCTCGAGAAGGTCCACGAAGCCGGGCTGACGCTCAAGGCCGGATGCGGCATCGGCTACGAGTTCAGCACGCTGCGGCCCAAGGGCGCGTTCGTCGCCGGTGCCGGTGCCTACACCTCCGGGCCGATGTCCTTCATGGACATCTACGACAAGATGTGTTTCACCGTCTCCAGCGCCGGCGGACGCCGCGGCGCGCAGATGGGCACCTTCGACGTCAGCCATCCGGACGTGCGCGACTTCATCCGCGCCAAGCGCGAGGATGGCCGGCTGCGCCAGTTCAACCTCAGCCTGCTGATCACCGACGGTTTCATGGAGGCCGTCGAAAACGACGCCGACTGGCCGCTGGTGTTCCCGGTGTCGAAGAAGGAAGTGGACGAGCTGGACCTGGACGATCCCGCGCAGGTGCAATGGCGCGACTGGCCGACCACCCGCAACTACATCGTGCGCGACGACGGCCTGGTGGCCTGCAAGGTCTACGGCCACGTCAAGGCCCGGCACCTGTGGGACATGATCATGGTGTCCACCTACGACTACGCCGAGCCGGGCTTCATCCTGATCGACCGCGTCAACGAGATGAACAACAACTGGTGGTGCGAGAACATCCGCGCGACCAATCCCTGCGTCACCGCCGACACCTGGGTGCAGACATCGCAGGGGCCTCGTCAGGTGGCCGACCTGCTGGGTCGGGCCTTCATGGCCCGTGTCGACGGGCAGGACCATGCGACCACGGCGGACGGATTCTTCAAGACCGCCACCAAGGCGCTGGTCCGCCTGCAGACCCGGGAAGGCCATTCGCTGCGGCTGACGGCCGACCACCGGGTGCGCAAGGTCGTGCGCCAGACCCGCTGGTCCACTGACACCGCGTGGGTGGCTGCCGGAGAATTGCAGCCCGGCGATGCGGTGCTGCTGAACAACCATCGCCGCGGCAACCAGTGGGCCGGGGCACGCGGTGCCGAAGAAGGCTACCTGCTTGGCCTGCTGGTCGGGGACGGCACACTCAAGGCCGAGGCGGCAGTGCTGTCGGTGTGGACAAGCACCGAGGTCGTCAACGGCGGAAGCATGGCGCCGGTCGCGCTGATGGACGAGGCACTGCGTTGCGCACGCAGCCTGCACCATCGCGCCGACTTCGCCGGCTGGAGCGAGGTGACCGGACGCAATGAATTCCGCCTGAAGTCCGCCGCGTTGCGTGACCTGGCGTTCGAGTTGGGCATGCAGGTGGGTGACAAGGCGATCACTCCCGCCATGGAGAAAACCTCCAGCGCATTCCAGGCCGCGTTCCTGCGGGGTCTGTTCGATGCTGATGGTTCGGTGCAGGGCAGCCAGGCCAAGGGCGTCAGCGTGCGCCTGTCGCAGTCCGACCTGCCACGCCTGCAGGCGGCGCAGCGCATGCTGCTGCGGCTGGGTATTGCTTCGACCATTTACCGCGACAGCCGTCCGGCCGGCGAGTCCAGGCTGCCGGATGGACGGGGCGAGCATCGTCTCTACGCCGTTGCCGCGCAGCATGAACTGGTGGTCAGCGGCGACAACCTCGCCGTGTTCGCCGAGGTCGTCGGGTTTGCCGATGCGGCCAAGCGCAACCGCCTGGTGGCCGCGCTCTCCGGTTATCGCCGCAGCCTCAACCGAGAACGTTTTGTCGCCACCGTCGAGGCGGTGGTCGAGGACGGCATCGAGGACGTGTACGACGTCCAGGTTCCGGGGATCAACACCTTCGACGCCAATGGCCTGCACGCACACAATTGCGGCGAGCAGCCGCTGCCGCCCTACGGCGCCTGCCTGCTCGGCTCGGTCAACCTGACCAAGTTCGTGCGCCACCCCTTCACCGATCGCGCCGAGTTCGATTGGGAGGAATACAAGGAAGTCGTGCGGGTGTTCACCCGCATGCTCGACAACGTGGTGGAGATCAACGGCCTGCCGCTGGAACAGCAGCGCAACGAGATCATGCGCAAGCGTCGCCACGGCATGGGCTTTCTCGGCCTGGGCAGCACCGTGACCATGCTGAAGATGAAGTACGGCAGCGCCGAAAGCTGCGAGTTCACCGAGCGCATCGCCCGCGAGATGGCGGTGGCCGGCTGGGAAGTGGCGCTGCAACTGGCAAAGGAAAAGGGCCCGGCGCCGATCATGGACGAGCGCTTCCCCGTCACCGGGGAAATGTTGCGCAAGCGTCCGGAAATGGCGAAGGACGGCTGGAAGGTCGGCCAGGAGATTTCCGGCAAGGTGTTGCACGCCAGATACTCGCGCTACATGCAGCAGGTCGCCGACGTCGCACCCGAACTGGTTGCCGAACTGGCCGAGCACGGTGCCCGCTTCACCCACCACAGCTCCATCGCACCGACCGGCACCATCAGCCTGAGCCTGGCCAACAATGCGTCCAACGGCATCGAGCCATCGTTCGCCCACCACTACAGCCGCAACGTCATCCGTGAAGGCAAGAAGACCAAGGAAAAGGTCGACGTGTGGTCGTACGAACTGCTGGCCTACCGCGAGCTGGTCAATCCCGCCGCGATGCCGTTCTCCGACGAGCCGACCGCACAACTGCCGGACTACTTCATCGCCGCCGACGACATCACCCCGAAGGAGCACGTCGACGTGCAGGCCGCGGCGCAGAAGTGGGTGGACAGCTCCATCTCCAAGACCGCCAACGTCCCCACCGACTACCCCTACGAAGACTTCAAGGACATCTACCGCTACGCCCACCAGCAGGGCCTGAAGGGCTGCACCACGTTCCGCTTCAATCCGGCCGCCTTCCAGGGCGTTCTGGTCAAGGAAGCTGACCTGGAGAACACCACCTACCGCTTCGAGCTGGACGATGGCTCGATCGTGGAGGTCAAGGGCAACGAGCAGATCGAGTACGACGGCGAAACCCATACCGCGGCCAATCTGTTCGATGCGCTGAAGGAAGGGTATTACGGCAAGTTCTGATGCCGGTCCGGGTGCGGCGGCGGTGACCTTCCGTTCACCGTGAAACGCGCTAGCATCGCGCCGTTGCACCCCATCGAGCGCCCACAGGAGGGCATATGGCCAGCAAGAAGTCACCCAGCGTCAAATCCAGCGTCGGCAATGCCGTGGATGCGGTGAAGGACACCGCCAGCAAGGTCGGCCATGACATCGCCGCGACGGCCGAGGATGTCGCCACCAAGGGCAAGCGTGCCGCCAGCGATGCCGGCAAGGCCGTGAGCCGCACCGCCAACAAGGTCGGCAAGGCCGTCAACAAGCGCGCCACCACCGTCAAGAAGGCGGTGGACAAGACCGCCACCGACGTGTCCAAGGCCGTGGGCAAGCGCAAGGATTCGCTGAAGGCCAACCTCAAGGCCGCCAGCAGCGCCGGCAAGCGCGAAGCCGCCGCGCTGGAGCGCAAGGGCGTCGGCAAGGTCGCTGCCAAGAAGAGCCCGGCGAAGAAGGCCGCCACCAGGAAGGCTGCGGTGAAAAAGGCCACGGTCAGGAAGGCCGCCAGCAAGGCAGCCGTGAAGAAGGCGGCAGTGAAGAAGGCCGTGCGCAAGGCCGCCGCAAAGACCGCCACCGCGACCCGCAAGACCGCCAGGAAGGCGGCGAAGAAGGTCGGAAAGGCTGCCTCCGCGGTCAAGAAGAGCACCCGCAAGACCACCAAGCGCGTCACCAAGGCAGCAAAGAAAGCCGCCCGCTGACGCAGCGCGCGGCCCCGTCACCGGCGGGGCCGCGCCGACCTCCGTCACCCGCAACACCGGAACCGTCCATGGCCGTCAAGATCGCGAAGAAAATCACCGGATACACCGTCGTCACCCCCGAGGACAAGGCCGCCCGCCAGGCGCAGGCCGACGCCCCGCAGCGGCAGGACGAGGCGCCGGTCGACAACGTCGTGCACATGCACGAGAAGATCGAGCGACCCGACGTGCTCATCGGTTCCACCTACAAGATCAAGTCGCCGCTGGTGGAACACGCCATGTATGTGACCATCAACGACATCGTGCTCAACCCCGGCACCGAACACGAACTGCGCCGCCCGTTCGAAGTGTTCATCAACTGCAAGTCGATGGAGCACTTCCAGTGGATCGTGGCCCTGACCCGGATCATGTCCGCGGTGTTCCGCAAGGGCGGCGACGTCACCTTCCTGGTCGAGGAAATGAAGGCCGTCTTCGACCCGCGCGGCGGTTACTTCAAGGCCGGCGGCGTGTACATGCCATCGCTGGTGGCCGAGCTGGGCTGCATCATCGAAGAGCACCTCAAGACCATCGGCCTGCTGCGCGACCCCGACCTCAGCGACGCCCAGCGCGCCCTGATCGCCGAAAAGCGTCGTGCCTACGAAGCGCAGGAAGGCGCAAAAAAAAAACCTGACGCCAGCGCCGCCGCCGCGCCGGTGAATACCGCCCGCGACGAAGACCTCGCCGTCACCGGCGACGGCACCAGCTTCCCGCCCTCCGCCACCATGTGCCACAAGTGCAGCACCAAGGCCATCGTGATCATGGACGGCTGCGCCACCTGCCTGAACTGCGGGTACAGCAAGTGCGGGTGAGGATCTGATTGCTACGGGCGCGAACCCGTACGCACACAAAGTGCGCGATCAGTACATCACCAATGCTATTCCGCGGGCATTGCGGTCGCGGTAGTCCTTGCGCAGTTCGCGGCAGTAGGGGCCGTCCATCTTGAATCGGCGGCAGACCTGCGGGCGGGTGGCGTAGATGCCACAGTGCAAGTGCGCGGGATCGACGGCAACGCACCAGCCTTCCTCGTCACGGGCCATCACGTGCAGGCCGGCGTCGGTGGTGGTGGTGAGATGTTCGGGAACGGCGTCGCCTTCCTGCAGCACCACGGTCAGGCGGCAACACACCGCATCGCAGCGTGAGCAGTCGGCCTTGCCGCGCCCCGTGCTCACGCGAGCGCCCCGTGCCGGCAATGCGACGACCGACCCCGGCGCTGCGAAGCATCGCGATCGTCCCGGGAGCAGGCCTTGGCATCCGCGGTGATGCCGCGCGCTGCAAGCAGGCCGGTGAAACCGGCTGAATCGCAGCGACCGGAATCAGTCGCCGGCGCCCCGCCTGCGGGCGCGCCGTCGCCGCGTGGGTCGGCAGGCGGCCGGGTGTTGCTCGGCACGCGCAGGCCCCCGGCATGGCCGGCAACCGCGCGCGTGGCTTCATGGACGTACTCGTCCGGCATGAATGGCTCGAGAGGATGCACCTGCCCGGCGTCGGGCGGTGGCAGGGACGGGAAAGCGGCGGTCGACGCGGTGGCGGTCGGCCGGCATGCGGAGAATGCCGCAGATACCCGGCCATCCTACGCCATCGGCGCTGGCAGGGTGTTTCCTTGCATCGGACGCCAGCGGCTGACACCACGCTGACACCGTACGGGCGAGACTCCTCGCAGCACTGGTTGCCCCGGAGTCTCCCATGATCGAACTCGTCATCCCCCAGCGCATGCGCGACCTCGGTGCCTTCGAGGTGGGCCGCGTGCTGCCGTTCGCCAAGCGGCGCATGGTCGGTCCCTACATCTTTTTCGACCGCATGGGGCCGAAGGACATGGCCCCGGGCCTGCCGCGCGAGGCCGACGTGCGCCCGCATCCGCACATCGGCCTGTCGACGATCACCTACCTGTTCGATGGCGAGATCACCCACCGCGACAGCCTGGGCGTGGAGCAGCCGATCCGTCCCGGTGAGGTCAACTGGATGACCGCCGGCCGCGGCATCACCCATTCCGAGCGCTTCGAGACGCTGCGCGAACATGGCGGCCGCATGGACGGCATCCAGGCTTGGGTGGCGCTGCCGGACGACAAGGAGGAAACCGACCCCGGTTTCTGGCACTACCCGGCCGATGCCCTGCCGACGTTGGACGAGGACGGCGCCAGCGGCCGCCTGATTGCCGGGCGACTGGCCGGCGTGGACTCGCCGGTGCAGGTGGATTCGCCGCAGTTCTACGTGCACTGGCGGCTGCGGGCCGGCGCGCGCGTGTCGCTGCCGGCCGAGTACGCCGAGCGCGCCGTGTACGTGGTCGGTGGCGAGGTCGACATCGACGGCCAGCGCATCGACGAGGGCAGCATGGCGGTGCTGGCCGCCGGCAAGGCGGTGACCATCGCCGCCAACAGCGACGCGGTGGTGATGGCTCTGGGTGGCGAGCCGGTCGGCCCGCGCTACATCGACTGGAACTTCGTTTCGTCCTCGAAGCAGCGGCTCGAGCAGGCGCGCGTCGACTGGGCTGCCGGGCGCATGAAGCTGCCGGATCTGGACAACGACGAATTCATCCCCCTGCCGCCAAGGATCGGCGACACGCCGCCGCAGCCGGAGCCGATGTCCTGACAGCCTTGCCAGGGTGCGAGGGTGCGGCAACGCCCCTCCGCCGGGCCGTGCCTTGCAGCCTTGTGCGTGTCGTCGAATGCAAAGCCGGTGCCCGCTGGCGGCGCGCTGATGGGCTGTGCGCACTCATCAATGCCGGTGTCGGCAAGGGCAACGTGAGGGCGGGGCTGGCACCTGCGGTCGCCGCCACGTTGGCCACCGGCCCGCGGGGACGCTGCTTCACTCACGCACCATACCGCTTGACCCGCCCATCATGGGAAGCTGGAACTTTGTGAGGCCCGGCGTCCGGCCGGCGAGGAGATGGTGATGAAGTTCAAGGTGGAAGGCATGACCTGTGGTCATTGCGAGCGCGCGGTGCGCAAGGTGCTGGCGGACGCCGGTGGGCGTGCCGAGGTGGATCTGGACGCCGGCACCGTCGATGTCGAAGGCGTTGCCGAGGCCGATGCGCGGCGGGCGATCGAGTCCGAAGGCTATCGCGTGGTGGCGCGGGTGGATGCGGCCGGCTGAGCGTCCTCTGTACACGCGCAACCCGCAATGAGCACTCCCGACACCGTCACCTCCACCGGCAAGCGCCTGCGCCTGCCGGTCGAAGGCATGACCTGTGCCTCCTGCGTGGGCCGGGTGGAGCGCGCGCTGGCGAAGCTGCCCGGCGTGCAACACGCGCAGGTGAACCTCGCCACCGAAACCGCGGAGTTGCGGGTGCCCGAGGCGCTCGACGCCGCGACGGTGGTGAAGGCGATCAAGGACGCCGGTTACGCGGTGCCGCTGCGGCGCGTGGAGCTGGTGGTGGAAGACATGACCTGCGCCTCGTGCGTGGGTCGGGTGGAACGCGCGCTGGCGAAGTTGCCAGGCGTGGTGGAGGCTTCGGTCAACCTGGCCACCGAACGCGCCAGCGTGCGGGTGCCGGCGAGCGTGGATGACGCGACGCTGGTGGCGGCGATCGTCGATGCCGGCTATCGGGCGCGGGTGTCGTCCGATGCGGGGAGCGCCGAAACAGAACGGCCCGTGCGCAGCCGCGAGGCGCGGCATCTGCTGATCGCCCTCCTGCTGACCGCGCCGCTGGTGCTGCCGATGCTGGCGATGCCCTTCGGCAAGCATTGGATGCTGCCGGGCTGGGTGCAGTTCATGCTGGCCACGCCCGTGCAGTTCTGGCTGGGTGCGCGTTTCTACCGCGCCGGCTGGTCGGCGCTGAAGGCCCGGACCGGCAACATGGACCTGCTGGTGGCGCTGGGGACATCCGCCGCCTACGGCTTGAGCGTGTATGAGTTGCTGAAGCCCGCCGGTGGCCACGTGCACGGCACGCCGGATCTGTATTTCGAATCCTCCGCGGTCATCATCACCCTGATCCTGCTGGGCAAGTATCTGGAGGCGCGGGCCAAGCGCCGCACCACCGAGGCGATCCGCGCGTTGCAGGCACTGCGGCCCGGAACCGCGCGCGTGCTGCGCGACGGCGTGGAAACGGAAATGCCCGTCGGCGAGGTGGTTGTCGGCGATGCGGTGGTGGTGCGGCCGGGCGAACGCTTCCCGGTGGACGGGCGCATCATCGAAGGGTGCACGCATGCCGACGAATCACTGATCACCGGCGAGTCGTTGCCGGTGGCCAGGTCGGTCGGTGATGCGGTGACCGGCGGCGCGGTCAACGGCGAGGCGCGGGTGCTGGTGGACACCACTGCGGTCGGCGCGGAATCGGCGCTGGCACGGATCGTGCGCCTGGTCGAGGACGCGCAGGCGAAGAAGGCGCCGATCCAGAAGGTCGTGGATCGCGTCAGCGCCGTCTTCGTGCCGCTGGTGGTGCTGTTGGCGCTGGTGACGCTGCTGGCCTGGGGGCTCGGCAGCGGCGACTGGACCCGTGCCCTTCTCAACGCCGTGGCCGTGCTGGTGATCGCCTGCCCGTGTGCGCTGGGACTGGCCACGCCGACCGCGATCATGGCCGGCACCGGCGTCGCCGCAAAGGCCGGGATCCTCATCAAGGATGCCGAGGCGCTGGAAGTCGCGCACAAGGTGTCGGTGGTGGCGTTCGACAAGACCGGCACGCTGACCCGCGGCACGCCGCAACTGGTGGCGTCGGAAGCGGCCGCTGGCGACGGGGCGGCGATGCTGGCGCTCGCCGCCGGTATCCAGGCCGGCAGCGAGCATCCGCTGGCGCGGGCGGTGCTGGAAGCGGTCGGCGATGCGCCGCGTGCGGTGGTGGAGGATGTCCGTGCGGTCGCGGGTCGTGGCGTCGAGGGACGTCATGGCGACGCACGCGTGTTGCTGGGATCGGGCGCGATGCTGCGCGAGGCCGGCATCGACATGGCGCCCCTGGCCGCGCGCGCCGAGGCACTGCAGGCCAGCGGCCACACGGTGTCGTGGCTGGCAGAGGAGCGCGAAGGCAAGGGACGGTTGCTGGGCGTGCTCGGTTTCCGCGACGAACCGCGCGCCGACGCCGCCGCCGCCATCGAACGGCTGCACGGACTCGGCGTGCGCACGGTGATGATTTCCGGGGACAACGAAGGCGCGGCGAACGCGGTGGCCGCAGTCATCGGCATCGACGAGGTCCGAGCCAACGTGCTGCCGGCGCAGAAAGCCGAGGCGATTGCGGGCCTGCGCACGCAGGGCACCGTGGCGATGGTCGGCGACGGCATCAACGACGCCCCGGCGCTGGCCGCGGCGGACGTCGGCATCGCCATGGGCAGCGGTACCGACGTGGCCATGCATGCGGCCGCCATCACCCTGATGCGTCCGCGGCTGTCGCGGGTGGCCGACGCGCTGGACATCTCCCGCCGGACCACGCGCAAGATCCACCAGAACCTGTTCTGGGCCTTCGCCTACAACGTGGTCGGCATCCCGCTGGCGGCGATCGGCCTGCTCGACCCGATGCTCGCCGGTGCGGCGATGGCGTTTTCATCGCTCAGCGTGGTCGGCAATACCTTGTTGCTGCAACGTTGGCGCCCAACGACCGGCAATGCACGGGCCAGCGATGGCATGTGAACGCCGCGTCCGAAGCTGGCTGTGGTGCGTTGCCCGGATATCAGCGACGCGGCGTGCGCATCGGCACACACGCAAGGATCATTCCGTCACCACTGCGACGCCCGCCTGATCACCGCTCCGGCGTGCAGCGCCGCCGACGCCCCGCGGCAGAACGGATCGACTTTTCGACGTGCGGCCCTTGGCCAGGTTGGCGCGCGCGAACCCGTGCGGGCGTTCGCGCCCCGAGTGCGGCGCCATGCGTCGTCCCGCTGTCACCGGTTCAGAAGCGTCGTGTGGCACGCACGTAGATGTCGTTGTCGCGGCGGGCGTGGGTGGTGCCGTCGGGCAGGTCGATCTCTTCGCGTCGGCGCATCCGCGCATCGAACTGCCACGCGGGGAGCGGACGCCAGACCCAGCGCGCCTCGATCAGGCTGTTGTTGGGACGGAAGTCGTTGGACAGCAACCAGCCGTCGGCGACGCGCCCGTAGACGATGCCGACATCATGGCGGGGGACGATGTCCATGATGCTGAGCGAGGTCTGCCACGACAGCGCGTCGGCCTCGCCAGTCCCGGACTTCATGGCCTCGCGTCGTGGCGTCTCGGGAGCCCAGCCGATCTCACCGCCCAGGCGCAACTTGCGCGCGCCTTCACCCAACGGCCATTCGGCCGCACCCTTGGCGGTGAATGCGATGTAGTCCTTCACGGTGGCATCGGCCAGGCCCGATGGGTGCAGTGCCGAAGGCAGCCAGCTCAGGGTCAGCATGCGCTGCACCACCGGCCCCACCGGCTCGCGCGATTCCGTTGCCAGGAACAGGCCGGCACGCGAACGGCTGTCGTCGAAGCCCAGCGGCGCGCGCAAGGTGGTGCCGGAGCCGTCGCGGTCGTTGTAGCGGACGATTGCGTGCGAGGTCCACCGGCTGCCACGCCACTGCAGCCAGACGCCGTCGGTCCAGGTGACGTCGAAGTTGGGGCTGTCGTTCTGGTCCAGCGACTTCTTCATCAGATCCGCCGGCGCGAACGCCGCCTGGAAGCGGCCGACGCGCACGCTGAAGGGTGAGTCCGTCGCTTGGTATTCCAGCCAGGCTTCATCAATGGTGGCCTGCCCGTCCTCCAGGCCCGTTGCGGTGGGTGCATTGGGCTTGCGCCAGAAGCGCATGCCGTCCTGCCGCGAGTCGAGCCGCGTCGCGAGGCGTCCACCCGCGCGCCATCCGGGCGCAAGCTCGCCACGCAGGTTGACGCGCACACGTGCGCGGAAGCTGTCGGCGCTGCTTTCGGCGCCATTGCGTGTCCGGGTATCCGACGCCACGTAGCCCATGCGTACATCGCCGCCGAGCTTCCAGTCGTCCTGCGCGAACGTGCTGTTGCTGGCAGCGGCAAGCACCAGCACCAGCGCAAGACGATGGCAGGCGAAGTGACGTCGCCGAGCCGCCAGCATGCGGGCGAAGGCGGAAGGCATGGGGGTGCTCCGTGCGGGTCTTCGATTATCTCACTGCCCGTCGGCAGGTGGTGCGTGGATCACGCCGCGGCGTTGCATGGGCGGGGCAACATGGGCGAAGCCGACGCCTTCGGCGGCATGGCAGGCATTGCAGGTGCGCGTCAGAGCGTCGAACGCCTGGCCGAAGGCATCGGCGTCGCGTGTTTGCACGGCATCGTCCAGTCGTTCCAGGGCCGGTGCCAGCATGGCCGCGTTCGCTGCGCGCTGCGGACGGCGCTGGATGCCGAAGGCCATCGCCTCCTCCAGTTCAGCGATCTGGTAGGCGGCGTACTCCCAGTTGCCGTCCTGCCCCGCGAAGTGCAGCTCGCCATAGCGCTGGCCGACCTCGACCATGGTCATGCCGAAACCGCGCAGCTGGTCGGCCACGATCTGCAACCGTTCGTTGGTGCTGCCCTGCAGCCAGCTGTCGGCCGGGGCGTTGTTGTCGGGATCCGCCGCGGCCTGGGTGGCAGCGGGCGCGGAAACCTGGCCCGTGCAGGCGGACAACAGCGACAAGGCGATCACGGCAAGGCCGTGGCGAAGGCAGGTCATGGCGGGGCAGTCCTCGTCGAGTGGCTGACCACGAGCATAGGCGATCGGCATGACCCCGGCAGCGCCGGCGGGGGTGTGCTCAGCGCAGCAACAGTACCGGGACCTTGCTGGTACGCAGGACGTGGTTGGTGGTGCTGCCGAAAAGCATGCGTCGCAGCCGCGAGTGGCCATAGGCGCCCATCACCACCAGATCGGCCTGGGCATCATCGATTTCGCGCAGGATGGTGGCGTCCACAGGGCCGCGTCGGATCCGGCCCTCGGCGCGGTGGCCGTGCCGCTGCAGCGTGTCCAGCGCCTGTTGCAGTTGCTGCTGCCTGGGCGGCTCGTCGTTGCCGACCATCAGCACGCGCATGTCCAGATCGCCGAACAGCGCTCCGGCGGCGATGGCGTCCAGTCCCATTCCGGCCAGCGCGCTGCCATCGAACGCCACCAGCACGCGCTGTGGTGGCTGGAAATGGCGGCTGGTGACCAGCAACGGGCGGTGCACCGCACGCACCACTTTTTCCAGCTGGCTGCCGAGATGGTCGGAATCGATGTTGGCGTATTCGCCGCGTTTGCCAATGACGTACAACCGGGTCGCGCCTTCGTCCGCCTGCAGGGTCCGCGCCAGGTCACCGTCGCGCAGACTGGGGCGCGCGGCGATCCCGAACTCCGTGTGCACGAAGTCGCAGGCCCGTTGCAGCAGGCGTTCACCTGGTGTCTGCGCGGGGGCGCCGGCGGCGCGCTCGCGCTCCAGCTGACGCAGCAGCACGAAGCGCGGATCGACATCCACTTCGCCGGGATACAGTGACGCTGGCAGGTCGTCGCCATCCTGCACGTGCAACAACTCCAGCGGCGCCTCCAGCCGGCATGCCGCCCAGCCGGCGTAGCGGACCACCGCCGCCGCGTAATCGGAGATGTCCAGCGCCGCCAACACCCGGTCCGGCCCTCTGGCGTCGGGTGGCGTGTCGGCGCTCATCGGCGGCTCCTTCGCTGTGGCGGGCGGACTTACAGGATATAGCGACTCAGGTCCTGATCCTGCACCAGCTCGCCGAGTTGCGCATCGACGTAGGCGGCGTCGATGGTCAGTTCGCCTCCGCGGTCGGGGGCTTCGAAGCTGAGCGAATCCAGCAACCGCTCCAGCACCGTGTGCAGGCGGCGTGCGCCGATGTTTTCCTGGCGCTCGTTTACCGTGGCCGCGATCCCTGCAAGACGGTCGATGGCATCGTCGGTGAAGCGCAGCTCCACGCCTTCGGTCTTCATCAGCGCCACGTACTGGGTGGTCAGCGCGGCCTTGGGCTCGGTGAGGATGCGCACGAAGTCCTCGCGCGTCAGGGCGTCCAGTTCCACGCGGATGGGGAAGCGGCCCTGCATTTCCGGAATCAGGTCGCTCGGCTTGGCCAGATGGAACGCGCCGGAGGCGATGAACAGGATGTGGTCGGTCTTCACCGGGCCGTACTTGGTGCTCACCGTGCTGCCCTCGACCAGCGGCAGCAGGTCGCGCTGCACGCCTTCGCGCGAGACGTCCGCGCCCATGCCTTCGCTGCGCTTGGCGACCTTGTCGATTTCGTCGATGAAGACGATGCCGTGCTGTTCGCAGGCCTCGATCGCGGCCTCGCGCACTTCGTCCTCGTTGACCAGCTTGCCGGCTTCCTCCTCGATCAGCAGCGGGCGCGCGGCCTTGATCGTGAGCGTGCGCTGCTGCGCCTTGCCAGCGCCGATGTTGGCGAACATCTGCCGCAGCTGCTGGCCCATTTCCTCCATACCCGGCGGGGTCATGATGTCCATGCCGGACATGCCTTGGCTGATGCTGATCTCGATCTGGCGATCGTCCAGTTCCCCGGCGCGCAAGCGCTGGCGCAGCTTGCGGCGGGTGTCGTTGTCTTCGGGCGGCTGGTTGAACTGCGAGGAGGGTTCGGCACGCGCGGCGGCATCGATGTTGAAACCGAAGCCGGTGGCCGGGGCGCTGCGTTGCGGCAGCAGGGCATCGAGAATGCGGTCCTCGGCGTTTTCCTCCGCCTGGGTGCGCATCCGCTGCTTGGCCTGTTCGCGATACAGCTTGACCGACGTGTCGGCCAGGTCACGGATGATCTGCTCCACGTCCTTGCCGACATAGCCGACCTCGGTGAAGCGGGTCGCCTCGACCTTCACGAACGGCGCGTTGGCCAGGGTGGCCAGTCGGCGCGCGATTTCGGTCTTGCCCACGCCGGTGGGACCGATCATCAGGATGTTCTTGGGCACCACTTCGTGGCGCAGGTCATCGGACAACTGCGCGCGGCGCCAGCGGTTGCGCAGGGCGATGGCGACCGCGCGCTTGGCATCGGCTTGGCCGACGATGTGGCGGTCCAGCTCCTGCACGATCTCGCGCGGGGTCATGGTCGAAGACGTGGAATCGTTCATTGTGAAACCCATGCATGGACGCGCCCGGCGCCCTTGTCGAAGCGGCACTGGCCGCGATGAATGGTGGCAATGCTGCGGAATGCTGTCGTGGCCACGCGGTGCCTACAGCTCCTCCAGCACGATGTTGCGATTGGTGTAGATGCACACGTCGCCGGCGATGTTCAGCGCCTCGCTGGCGACCGCGCGGGCATCCAGATCGCTGTGCGCGAGCAGGGCGCGTGCGGCCGACAGCGCGTAGGGACCGCCGGAGCCGATCGCGATCAGCCCGTCTTCCGGTTCGATCACGTCGCCGGTGCCGCTGATGATCAATGACGTCTCGGCATCGGCCACCGCCAGCAGCGCCTCGAGCTTGCCGAAGCGCCGTTCGGTGCGCCAATCCTTGGCCAGTTCCACGGCGGCGCGCGTCAGCTGGCCGTGCTTCTCCAGCTTCGACTCGAACAGCTCGAACAAGGTGAAGGCGTCGGCCGCGGCACCGGCGAAACCGGCCAGCACCTGGCCCTCGCGGCCGAGCCGGCGCACCTTGCGCGCATTGGCCTTCATCACCGTGTTGCCCAAGGTCACCTGGCCGTCGCCGGCGATCACCACCTTGCCGTTGCGGCGTACCGAGACAATGGTGGTGGCGTGGAACACATTGGGATTCTGGCTGGGGTCCATGGGGCCTCCGGGGTGGAGTTCCTGACATGGGGGCGGGCCGGCGCGGCACAAGACGGTGGGTTCATGGCCAGTGCAGCCGAGGGAGCGTGCCGGGTTGACCGGCTGTTCACCGGTGCGGGTTAGGCTCGTCACGTACCCGTGCCGGAGGCGGCCCGATGCGCATGCTCAACAAGACGGCCGCGCTGCTTGCGGCGATCTGCTTGGGCGCATGCGTCACGACCCATCCTGAACGGCCGGTGGCGACGGGCTCGGAGACGTTCAGGCCCGGCTCGATCTGGAGGCAGGTCCCGGCAGTGATCGCCCTCCTCGACGGCACGGGCCAGCTCACCCGCGACGTCCATGCACCACCCCGCGTACGCGCCGGACAGCCCTTGATGGTGGATGTGACCAGCTATGGCGGTGGATGCGAGTCGCAGGGCACGGGGCAGGTGTCGGTGGAGGGTATGGAAGCGGACATCCGGGTGTTCGACTACACCGACGTGTCACCGCCCACGCCGGGGTTCGAGCATGTGGACAGGATCTGCACGACCGGGCTGAAAGTCTTCCGCAAGCGTTTCGCCGTCCAATTCCAGCGAAGTGGTGATGCGCTGGTCCGAGTGCACGGCGTGCGCCGAGCGGCCGGGCAGTTGGATACGACAACGGAGGTGCTGGAGTTCCGCGTGCGCGTGGACTGAAACCGCCGGACCTTCGCTGCGTCGCAAGCAGCAACGCCGACTTTCGCCGGCGCTGCGCTTTTGGCCTGCAGGCCAGCCTCAGTGGGCCGAGGCTCCTGACGCCCCGAGGCCGGTCTCCGAACGCACCTGCTGCGCCGGGAACGCCGCGCGTTCGCGCTGTGCCGCGGCGCTGCGGTCGGTGATCGAGAACAGCCAGATGCCGATGAAGGCCAGGGTCATCGAGAACAGCGCCGGCGAGGCGTACGGGAACGGCGCGCTGCCGGCGGGGTTGCCCAGCGTGGCTTCCCACACCGACGGACTGAGCACCGTCAGCAGCACCGCCGAGATCAGGCCCAGGAAGCCGCCGATCACCGCGCCGCGGGTGGTCATGTCTTTCCACAGGATCGACAGCGCCAGCACCGGGAAATTGGCCGAGGCCGCCACCGCGAACGCCAGCGACACCATGAAGGCGATGTTCTGCTTCTCGAAGGCGATGCCCAGTACCACCGCGATCACCCCCAGCACCAGCACGGTGATGCGCGAGATGCGCAGCTCCGATGCGCTGTCGGCCTTGCCTTGCTTGAGCACCGTCGAGTACAGGTCGTGCGAGACCGCCGAGGCACCGGACAGCGTCAGGCCGGCCACCACCGCGAGGATGGTCGCGAAGGCCACCGCGGAGATGAAGCCCAGGAACAGGTCGCCACCGACCGCATCGGCGACCAGCACCGCGGCCATGTTGCTGGCACCTTCGCCGCCGTGGATGACGCCGCGCAAGGTATCGGCGAACTCGGGGTTGGTCAGCACCAGGGTGATCGCGCCGAAGCCGATGATGAAGATCAGCATGTAGAAGTAGCCGATCCAGGTGGTGGCCCAGAACACCGACTTGCGGGCTTCCTTGGCATCGGGGACGGTGAAGAAGCGCATCAGGATGTGCGGCAGGCCGGCGGTGCCGAACATCAGCGCCATGCCGAAGCTGATCGCGCTGATCGGATCCTTGATGAAGCCGCCCGGGCCCATGATCGCCAATCCGCTGGCGCGCGCCTCCTCGGGGGATGCCCCGGCGTTGCCGGCGATCGCCGCCTTCACGTCCACCGCGTGGGAGAACAGGCGCTCGAAACTGAAGCCGTACTTGGACATGATCATGAAGGCCATGAAGGTCACGCCCGACAGCAGCAGCACCGCCTTGATGATCTGCACCCAGGTGGTCGCGGTCATGCCGCCGAACAGCACGTAGACCATCATCAACACGCCCACCAGCACCACCGCGATCCAGTAGTCCAGTCCGAACAGCAACTTGATCAGGCTCCCGGCGCCGACCATCTGCGCGATCAAGTAGAACGCCACCACCACCAGCGTGCCGGAGGCGGCGAAGGCGCGGATGGGGCCGGGGCGGAAGCGGTAGCCGGCGACGTCGGCGAAGGTGAACTTGCCGAGGTTGCGCAGCCGCTCGGCCAGCAGGAAGGTCAGGATCGGCCAGCCGACGAGGAAGCCGATGGAATAGATCAGTCCGTCGAAGCCAGAGGCCATGACCGCGGCGGAGATGCCCAGGAACGAGGCGGCGGACATGTAGTCGCCGGCGATCGCCAGCCCGTTCTGGAAGCCGGTGATGCCGCCGCCTGCGGTGTAGAAGTCCGCAGCCGAGCGGGTCCGCGCAGCGGCCCACTTGGTTACGCCCAAGGTCGCGATGACGAACACGGTGAACATGCCGATGGCGATCCAGTTGGTCGCCTGCTTGGTGGTTTCTCCCACGTCCGGCGCGGCCAGTGCCGTGCCGGCCAGCAACATGGCCACGCCGGCGGCGGTGATCTTCGCTGCGGTGTTCATGCGCGGCTCTCCTCGAGGATCCGGCGGATGGCCTTGTCGTAATGGCGATTGGCGCGGAACACGTACAGCGCGGTCAGGGCGATGGTCAGCACGATCACGCCCATCGCGATCGGGATGCCGATGCTGGTCACCCCGGTGCCCAGGGGGCGGGCCAGGAACTCCTTGTCGAAGGCAATCAGGCCGATGAAGCCGTAGTAGGCGACGAGGATGATCGCGGTCAGTACCCAGCCGAGCACGTTGCGTTCACGCCGCAGCGCTTGGTACGTCGGGTTGGCCTCGATGCGTGCGATCCGTGGATCGGCACCTGGGGCGATGGCGGGGTCGCTCATGACGGTCTCTCCGTGGTGGGTGGTGGTTGCCGGTGGTCAGCTCCCGCATGCGGGAGCAACACCGGCAGGTGGTGTGCCGGACCGCGCCGCCTCGTCTCTCGCCCCGCTGCTCTCCCGCAGGCGGGAGAGCGACGCCGGGGTCAGAAGCTGTAGCGGATGTGCGTGTGCAGGCGCCGCAGGTCGCCGGATTCGCCGCTTTCGATGGTGCGACGTCCGAAGATCAACTCGGCGCCCACGTCCAGCTTGGGCAACGGGCTGTAGATCAGGTTGGCGTGGATGGACTGCGCCGAGCGGGTGATGCCCGGCCCGGTCAGGGCGACGTCGTTGTCGTATTCGGCGCGCGAATAGAACAGGTTGCCGCGCAGCTGCTGGTTGAACACGTGGCGCCAGGCGACGAAGCCGGCGAGCATGCCAGTGGCATCGATGTCACCGCCTTGGTCGATGACGCCGTCGGTGCCGAGCGCGAAGCCGACGTAGCGGCTGATGCCGCGCCCGCCGGTCAGCATCCAGCGGATGTCGTCGCTGGCGCCGATGTTGTGCTTGCCCGACAGGCTCACGCCCGCGCCGATGCCCTGCGCCTGCGAGGTCGGTGTTTCTTGACGCAACTGACGCACCAGGCCGGCGGCACTGAAGTGCCCCCGGTCACCACGGTGGGTCCAGCGTGCGGTCACGTCCGGCACCGCGTTGTCGTCGCTGACGATGCGCGTGCCATTGCCGTGCAGCGGGGTGATGACGGACTCGGGATTCTCGATCGACACCGTCCACGGGCCGTTGCTGTAGCGCACCTGCGCCTGGCGGGCGAACACCGTGCCTTCCGAGGGGCCGATGAAGTCGACCGAATCCGGCAGCACGCCGACGTCCTGGAAATTGCTCCAGGTCTGGCCAGCCAGCCAGTTGTTCCACTGCACGTAGGCGTGGCGCAGGGTCAGGCCGTGGGTGTTGGTGGCGACCTCGTTGCCCAGTGCCGAGCCGCCACCGCCGAAGAAGTCGGCTTCGAAGAAGGCCTTGAGCGTGTTGCCGGCGTCGGTCTGGCTGTCGATGCTCAGCCACAGCCGCGAAAAGCGTGCGCTGGAGTTGAAGTCGCCGTTGGGTTCGCCGGCACTGCCGACCGGGATGGCGCCGGGCAGGTAGAACAGTCGTCCGGTACTGCCCTCGGCGATCTCGCCGTCGGTGGTGTCGGTGTACATCGCGTCGTACTTGATCATGCCGCCGACGCTGAAGCGGGTGCCGGCCGGGGCGCCCGGCACGATCGGCGTGGCTTGGGCAACCGCCGGAGCCGGTGGCGGCGCGGCCGGTGGCGTGGCCGGCGTCGCCGGGGCAGGTGCGGGCATCGGCGAGGCGGCGCCGGCGCGCTGCGCGGCGACAAGCTCGGCCACGGTCTGCTCCAGCTGCGCGATGCGCGCTTCCAGTTCGGCCTCGCGTGCGCTTTGTGCCGATGCGGTCATCGGCAGCAGCGCAGTGGCAAGGGCCACGGCGAGAATGCTGCTCCGCAGCGGCCGCGACGGGCTTGGCGAGCGTGGCCGGTGGTGGGGGTGACGGCTGTTGTGCGTGGTGCGGTTCATGCGCTGGACTCCCGAAGTAACGGCAGAGGAAGCCGCGAAAACAGCCTGCGCCGGCATGGGGTCCGGCAGCCATTCGCCTTTGGTCGAAGCTGCACTGCACTATCGACCAATGTCTAACGGCCACGGCGGCTGCTTGCGGCACACTGAAGCTATCGCAATGCGAGCCGTCACAGGAGCCAGAATGAACGCGCAAGACCTCTACCCCGTCGCCGACTACGCCCAGGGCCGCTTCGCCGCCGATGCCCGCTACGGCGAGGCCGACTACCAGCGCCTGTACCAGCAGTCGATCGATGACCCGGACGCGTTCTGGGCGGCCATGGCCGAGCGCATCGACTGGCTGCGCAAGCCGACGAAGATCCGTGACGTCAACTACGACGCCGATGATTTCCGCATCCGCTGGTACGAGGACGGCCAGCTCAACGTCAGCGTCAATTGCCTGGACCGCCACCTGGCCACGCGCGGCGACAAGGCCGCCATCATCTTCGAGCCGGATGATCCGGACACCCCGGCCGAGCGCGTGAGCTATCGGGAGCTGCACCGGCGCGTGTGCAAGCTGGGCAATGCCATGCGCAGCCTCGGCGTCGGCAAGGGCGATCGCGTCACCATCTACCTGCCGATGACGGTCGATGCGGTGGTGGCGATGCTGGCCTGCGCGCGCATCGGTGCGGTGCACATGGTGGTGTTCGGCGGCTTTGCCCCGCACTCCATCGCCGACCGCA
>JAUNRQ010000027.1 GCA_030535605.1 Pseudoxanthomonas suwonensis | reverse complement strand
GACGCCCGCAGGAGCGGATTCAATCCGCCACACCACGACGCCCGTAGGAGCGGATTCAATCCGCGACTCGCACGTCGAGGCCAGCACCAACCCATCGCGAACTGAATTCGCTCCCACAGGCGATGCCGGATCCCCGGCAAGCCCGATCCCGGTTGCCATCCGCCGTCGGAGCGGATTCAATCCGCGATTGGATTGCTGGATTCGGCCCCTCCTTGGGCCAGCACGACGCCGTCGCGAGCTGCGCGACGCGGTCGACCGATGGTCGAGTTCGAACCCGCTTGCCGGTTGCGCGCCCGGCCTGCGCTAAAGTGCCGACCATGAAAAACGATACCCCCCGCCCCCGTACCGGCCTGCCCACCGTCAATGCCCGCATCTTCCCCCGCGGCGGGCTGGATATCCTGTCGCGCGAGGAAGTCGCGCGCTTGCGGGATGCCTCGCAGGGCGGCCTGCATGACCTGCTGCGCCGCTGTGCGCTGGCCGTGCTGACCACCGGCAGCACCAGCGATGACCCGCGTGCCGCGCGCGAGTTGTATCCGGATTTCGACATCCAGGTGACCCAGCAGGATCGTGGCATCCGCATCGACCTGCGCAATGCACCGGCGATCGCCTTCGTCGATGGCCAGATCATCCGCGGCGTCGCCGAACTGCTGGCCGCGGTGGTCCGCGACCTGGCCTATACCGCCATCGAGATGGGGCCGGATTGCCACGAGGACCTGGAGTCCTCGCCCGGCATCACCGACGCGGTGTTCCGCCTGCTGCGCAATGCGCGCGTGCTGGAGCCGGGCGACCCCAACCTCGTCGTCTGCTGGGGCGGGCATTCGATCAGCCGCGACGAGTATCTGTACACCAAGGAGGTCGGTTACCAGCTGGGCCTGCGCGGGCTCGACATCTGCACCGGCTGCGGGCCGGGCGCGATGAAGGGGCCGATGAAGGGCGCCACCATCGCCCACGCCAAGCAGCGCAAGCGCCGGATGCGCTACATCGGCCTGACCGAGCCGGGAATCATCGCCGCCGAATCCCCCAACCCGATCGTCAACCACCTGGTGATCATGCCGGACATCGAGAAGCGGCTGGAAGGCTTCGTGCGCATCGGCCACGGCATCATCGTGTTCCCGGGCGGCGTCGGCACCGCCGAGGAGATCCTGTACCTGCTGGGCATCCTGCTGCGCGAGGAAAACGCGGCGCTGCCGTACCCGCTGATCTTCACCGGTCCGGTCGCGGCCGCGCCTTACTTCGAGCAGATCGACCGATTCATCCGCCTGACCCTGGGCGATGCCGCCACCGAACGCTACAAGATCATCGTCAACGACCCTGTCGCCGTGGCCCGCGAGATGGAGGCCGGGATCAAGAAAGTGCGTGAATACCGCATCGCCCAGAAGGACTCGTTCTTCTTCAACTGGGCGCTGGATGTGCCGCTGGATTTCCAGAACCCGTTCATCCCCACTCATGAGGCGATGGCCGCGCTGGACCTGCACCACGGACGCAAGCCGCACGACATGGCCGCCGACCTGCGACGCGCCTTTTCCGGCATCGTCGCCGGCAACGTGAAGGAAGAAGGCCTGCGCCGGGTCGAGCAGTTCGGCCCGTACGAAATCCACGGCGATAGCGACATCATGCAGGCCCTCGACGCCATGCTGCGTGCCTTCGTCGAACAGCGGCGCATGAAGATCTCCGGCGAATACCGGCCCTGCTACCGGATTGTTGCCTGAGCGATGCGCTGGCCAGGTTCGTTGCATTTGCCCTACGGGTGATGCCGATACCGCGCGGGTTTCGGGGGATGACACCGACACCCCGGTCTGCGCCGCCACGCGCGGGCCGGTTTGGCTGCTTCCCTCGTGGGAGCGGATCCAATCCGCGATCCGTGTGTGCCTGATCCTGTTGCGATGACGCAACCATACCTGTCGCGCATGGAATTCGCTCCTACGGTTAGTACCGAGACCGAGAGGTTTCGGGGGATGACACCGGCACCTCGATCTGCGCCGCCACGCGGTCCGGTTTGGCTGCTTCGGTCGTGGGAGCCGATTCAATCCGCGATCCCGTATGCCCGTGATCCCTCTGAGGGTTGGCGCAACCACGTCTGTCGCGAATGGAATTCGCTGCTACGGATGTTGCCGAAACCGCGGGGGTTTCGGGGGATGGCACTGGCACCTCGATCAGCGCCGCCACGCGCGGTCCGGTTTCGTCGACTGTGGGAGCGGATTCAATCCGCGACGCCACGCGCTTGGATTCCGCACGCCATTGGACTGCCGCGCACGACAACCGTCGCGACAGGATTCGCCCCTAACGGTTCTGCGCGTTCCGCAACGGCGCCCCGTCCACCGCGAACCACGCCTCCACGTCATGCCTGCCGTCCCCTTCGCGTACCTGCAAGCGACCCGGTGGCTGCATGGATTCGATCCTCGTGCGCGCCGCTGCCAGGCCGACACCGTGACCGCGCGGTGCCCGCCGCCGCTCATCCGCATCGGCAGGAACCGGGTTGGCAATTCGGGCAAGCACATGCCCCTCGCCCGGTTCCACCTCGATCTCGAGCACACCCCCGGCGTCCAACGGTTCGATGCCATGCTGCACCGCGTTCTCCACCAACGACTGCAACGCCAGCGTCGGCACGGACACCGCCGGAAGCGATGCGGGCAGTCGCCAATCCACCCGAAGACGGCTGCCGAGCCGCAACTGCTCGATCTCCAGGTAGCGTTTGACCAGCAGCACCTCTTCAGCCAACAGGTGCTCGCCCCCGCGTGTCAGCGCCGCGCGGAACAGGTCCGACAGATCCACCAGCACCTGCTCGGCCTGCTGTGGGCGCGAATGCACCAGTGCGGTCGCGGTATTCAGCGCATTGAACAGGAAATGCGGGTTCACCCGCGCCCGCAGCGCGTCCAGCTCGGCCTGCTTCGCCCGTACCGCAAGCTGACGCGAGCGCCAGTGGTTCTGGAAGGCGAGGGCAGCGAAAAAGCCGATTACACCGAACAGGCCCATCGTTCGAAGCGATCCTGGCAACAGCGCCTGGTCCGGACGGATAGCAAACAACGGCATGGCCAGATGCACTGCAACCGACATTGCCGTGGCGGCGAACATCACCACGGGTACCGCGATCCACGCCACGTAGTGCGGAGGGAGGGCGCGTAACCTGTCCCTCCCCAGGTACAGGAGGCAGAGGCTGAGCAGTGCAATCCACTGGGTCATGATGGACGCAAGACCGAAATACACGAGCCTGTTGCCGTCGACGGCAGGTGCCAAGGTCAGGACCAAGGCCAGGGCTTCCCCGGAAAGGATCACGGACATGACTGTCCGCGCGCTCCAGAGCAGGTCGACCGGATGCGTATTGCTGGCGTCGGGAATTGTCGTGCCCATCGCTGCATGATGACGCACGTTGCAAGCTCTTGTCGCAGCGCAGGCCGCTGTCTTACAAGTCGCCCCGGTCCAGGTGAACCGCTGAGCGGGATGTTTGTGCCGTTCGTACACCAGGGCAGCCGATCCCGGGATCGAGTGGCTTACTGTATGTGCCGGTGAGGAACTGTTCACTCATCAACAGGGCCAAGGGGAATCATGAACTTGCCGACATCCGCTCCACGCGTTGCGCGTTCTGGCCGAGGCGCGCAATCGGGTTTTTCCTTGATCGAGTTGATGGTTTCGCTCGTGCTGGGACTGCTTGTGATTTCCGCGGCAGGCTCACTCTTCCTGGCTAACCGACAGGTGTTTGCCAGTACGGAGACCGTGAATCGCATTCAGGAAAATGGGCGTGCGGCATTCGAGATCATGTCACGTGACGTGCGGGAAGCAGGCAGTAGCCCATGCTTCAGCTTGGCCGCGAAATCGCCGATCAATACCCTCGAGGGCCGTGAAGGTGCATGGTGGACAGCATTTGCGAACGGGATTTCCGGAGCCGTCGGGAGCAGCAATACTTCCGACAGCATCACCCTTTACATGGCGAATCGCGACAACGTGCGTGTCACCAAGCACGACAATCCATCGGCCGTGTTGGACGTGACCGCGATGGATCAGGATCTGATCGACGACATCAATGACAATGCGCCGACGATGATGGTCTGCAACGCCGATGTCGCGGTGATTTTCCAGGCAACCGGCACCACCGGCAATGGCTTGGGGGTCCTTCACAACACCGGCGACCAGAACTGTGGCCAGTTCTTTCCTGGTCCCAAAGACGCGAATGTGTCGGACTACCCCTGCTTCATGGGCGCCGGCGGCAATCCCCCGGCGCATGGATACTGCTTCACCGTTCCCGATGGTGCCAGCAGCAGCGAGTGCAAGGACCAGGGACTTTCTGTCGCCAATGTCACGCGCATCCACGCCATCAGCTGGCATGTGGACAAGACCAGCAAGCAACTGATCCGCAGCGAGCTCATTCCGAACGCTGCGGGCACCAGTGCTGTTGCCCGGTCGGGTGGCACGGTCGCCGTGGCCGAGGGAGCCAGCGAGATGTCGGTCACCTACAAGGCAGCGGACAGCAACGCATTTGTGTCGGCAAACCAGGTTGCCGACTGGCGGCGTGTGACCGCCGTGCGAGTCGAACTCGTCCTCGAGGCGGCCGACGGAAGCATGAGCGACCGTGATCGCCGAGGCGTGGATGGGGAAATGCTGGAGCGGACGCTGGTCAACGTGATCACCATCCGCAACCGCGAGGGCGTGTTGTGACTGCATTCGCAGTACCGGTACTCGGCGGTGGTCGCGTGAAGGCCGCAGGTTTCACCTTGATCGAGTTGATGGTGACGGTGGGGGTGCTTGCGATCATCGCCAGCATCGCGGCCCCCAGCTTCAACAACATGATCCGCGGCAATCGTGTGACCGGCGCCGCCAACGAGATGATTGCCGCCATGCAGCTCGCGCGCACTCAAGCCATAAGTGAGGCAGCGACGGTGTCGGTTTGCGCCAGCGCCAACGGTACGAGTTGCGCGAATGCGGTTGGGCGGCGTTGGATCGTTCTTTCGTCCAGGTCTGGCGTGCTTCGTGATATCGAAGTCCACCCGGCAGTCAACGTTGCCAGCAGTCCCGGCGTGGCGGCGGCAGGTCATCGTGTTGACTTCGCGCCTACAGGATTCGCCCGGGTGGGCAATGGCACTGCCGGTGCCGTGAGTGTTTGTCATTCTGCCCTCTCGGGGAATAACAGCATTGATGTGTCAGTCGTCGTCGCTCGCATCACCTCGAGACGCCGCGCGGCCGGAAACGGCTGCTCTGCGCCTGCCAACTGAACCCGATACGGTCCGTCACCATGCCAGCCAATCATCTGCCGACCCCCCGTTGCACGCCAGCAGCGCATGGCCAGTCCGGTACCAGTCTGATCGAGGTCATGGTGGCGGTGTTGGTGCTGGCCATCGGGCTTCTCGGGATCGCCGCACTGCAAGCCATCACCCTGAAGAACACCGGCAGTTCGGCGGCACGTACGCAAGCCACCATAGAGGCGTATTCCATGCTTGACATCATTCGTGCCAACCGCGACAGCCTTGCCACCTTCAACACCAACACGTTCGTCTCGGGGGACGGGAACGGCGAGCTCGGCACAATGGGAGGTTGGCTGGACGGGCTGCCCGCATCCGTGGCACCGGACGCTCAAGGGCGCGTCGTCTGCCGTGTCGGAACAATGACCTGTGACGTGGCTGTTCGGTGGGACGACTCCCGCGGCAGTGGCGGCTCGGAATCCCAGACAATCCAAATTACCACGCAGATCTGAGGGGCAAGGCATGACATCCCGTTTCAATCGCATGGGTGCCAGGGGCCGACAGTCAGGTGCGGCATTGATCGTTGTTCTGATGCTGCTTGTGGTAGTGACCATTTTGGGAATCGCCTCCATGCGCGGCACCATCATGCAGGAGCGCATGGCCAGTGCCACCCTGGGCAGGGCGATGGCCTTCCAGGCGGCTGAAGCCGGACTACGGCAAGCGGAAGTGATGGTGCGCGAGCAGACGCTGCTTCCTGACGAAAACCAGGTTGGCTGCGTTGCCGGCCTGTGTGAACAGCCGACCGGCGACGGGACCACTCCACTGGCCTGGGAAACGGAAGGTTTCTGGGACAACGACGGGCGGGGCTATCGCAATGGCACCGTGGTTGCCAGCAATGGTATCAACCTGCGTCCGCGCTACGTGGTGGAATATTACGGCCAATCCAAGGGGAATGATCCATCGGGGGCCGGTGGCGCGCCACTGGACATGGGGCAGCCGCCTCCGGATGCGTCCTCCAACCAGACGATTTATCGCATCACCTCCCGCGCTGTCGCTCCAAATGGCTCGGAAGTCATTCTCCAATCCATTTACGCTCGTTGAGACAGGGGCTTATCTCATGCACAAGACCCGACATCGCCAGCGCAGTTGGCTGCAATCCAGGCTCCAGGCCGGTGTCCTGGCCTTCCTTGCCACCTTGCTCAGCCTGCCTGCCGTAGCCGATAACCGAATACCGAGCGAGCCTCTGATCACCGGGGCTACAAGCGTCCCGCCCAACATCCTGATGATTCTGGATGATTCCGGGTCGATGGACTTGATAAAGATGAGTGTCACGCAGAATCCGGATGTCGCTCATCCTGAGGATTCTCTTTACACTGGCTGCCGGCAGTTCCGCTGTATAGAGGACACGCCGAGCGATCGGTCCTACGTCAACAACACCATCTACTACGATCCGCGGAAGGTGTATCGACCCTGGCGGACTCACCTGCCAGAAGGAGCCACGGGCACTCGCCTGCCTGCCGCGAGCATTTCGGCGGTGAGCACCAGCACGAGCATGCTGACCGGCTCCCGCGACCTGCGCGGCCACGCTGATGGTGTGTTCTACGTGCCGAGGCAAGGTGTCGCAAGTCCGGGTACCAATGCCGCCAACTACGAACGATTCACGGTGCAGGCCAATGGGCAAGGCGCAGTGATCACGCGTGCCGTGTCTCAGGAGCTGCACAGCCAGACCTACAGCCCGCGTTCCCTTGTGGATCTTGATTTCACCATTCCGGCGAATCTGGATCGATGGGTGGTCACCACAAGCGAAGGTAGCGGCAATGGCAACCTGGAGGTCTACGAGCGCGCGTCGAACGGAGGGTTGGGAAGCAGAATCTGTGATTCCCGAAAGTCGGGCAACAATGAAACCTGCTCGTTCAGCAACCCTGAGAGCCGCAGGGTATGGGTTCGCATCTGGAACAGCCCGACCAATATCCGGCTGCGGATCGAGGGCGTACGGATGGAAGCCGGCCTGCCATGGAATTCGGCAAGCGGCAGCCAGGCCGCCGAGATCCAGAACTACGCCAACTGGTACCACTACCACCGTTCGCGCATGAAGGTGGCCAAGGCTGGTGCCAGCGAGGCATTCGGAGATGCAAGCACCGAGCGCTACCGTGTGGGTTACGACAGCATTCACCGGTGCAGACTCGGGCGCTGCGCCACCCGTAACAGCGACTACCAGAGCAATACCCCGGCGCTGCCCATTCCGGCCGGAAGCGGCCTGTTCACGGGTGCCAATCGACAGGAGTGGTTCCAAGTGCTGCATGGCGCGCCATTGGGTGGCGGAACGCCCTTGCATGGCGCGTTGCAACGGGCTGGGCGATATTTCTCGACCGATGAGCCGTGGAAAGATGCCGACGGCGTGATGCAGAGCTGCCGCAGCAACTACGCCATCCTCACCACCGACGGGTACTGGAATTCCAGGAGTGCCACATATGGCTATTCCTCGTCCGTGGGCAATGCCGATGGCAAGGCCGGGGACCGCTACAGCCGGTATCCGGACAGGTTCTCGGACACTTTGGCGGATGTCGCGTACGAATACTGGCGCAACGACCTGCGTCCAGAGGATGAGATGCCCGACAATGTGCCGACCAGCAGCTCCAATCCGGCCAACTGGCAGCACATGGTCACTTTCGGTGTGTCCATCGGCGTGCAGGGCACGCTGAACCAGAACAACCCGCCGCCCGTGCCGTGGAATGTGAACCCCATGACACGCGAGGACGCGACGCGCATCGACGACCTGTGGCACGCCACGCTGAACTCGCGCGGTACATTCGTGGTTGCGAACGACGCAGAATCGTTCGCCGATGCCTTGAAGTCGGCCATGTCTGTGATCAATGCGCGCTCGGCATCGGGATCGAACGTGGCCACCACTTCCACGCGCACCGATACCAGCACACAGACCTTCGTGGCCAGTTACCGCTCCGGCGACTGGACCGGCGACATGATTTCGCTGTCCATCAATGCAGCCGGCACCGGTTTTTCCGATACTCCCAACTGGCAACTTTCCAAGACGTTCAGTGCCGGAGGCGTGAATGCAGGTTTCTCGAATCGCAAGGTCTTCACGACCTGGGGCGGGTCAGCGACCGAATTCAATGCATCCATGAGTGATGCCGCCCCTGTCTTCAGCCGCGAGGGGGGGACGGCGGTGGTTTCGCTGGCCGAAAACATCGCCTACCTGAAGGGCGACCAGCGCCTGGAACAGGGCCGAAGCGATGACGGCCGTCTGCGTCGGCGTGAGGTGCCCATCGGCGATATCGTCTACTCGTCGCCTTCCTACGTGGACCACACCAACATGGTCTTCATTGGTGCGAACGACGGCATGCTGCATGGCATTTCGTCGACCACGGGTGAGGTCCGTGTGTCTTACGTGCCTGCGGGCATTGACATGGAAGCAATGGCGTCATTGAGTTCGCCCTATTACCAGCACGCGTTTTTCGTGGATGGCGAGATCCACAACCGCAGGCTGGGGACCGGTGGCAATTCGCCCACACTCCTGGTCGGAGCACTGGGTCGAGGCGGTCGCGGCATTTACGCGCTCAACGTGGCCGACGTCGCCAGCAGCGGCAATACCAACGCGTACAGCCCAAGCCAACTCGTACTTTGGGACCACACGTTCAAGAGCACTGCCGTGGCGGCCGATGACGTGGAGCAGGACATGGGGCATGTCCTGGGCAACCTGCGCATCGTGCCCGGCAATGGTGGCAAAACGTATGTACTCGTGCCCAACGGCATCAACAGCATCAGCGGTAGGTCGGTGCTGTTCGTCTACGAGGTGGGTCCCGATGGCAAGCTGGTAGGTGCACCCCGCAAGCTGGTGGCGAATGCGTCCGACTCCAACAATGGGTTGATGTCGATCGGCTTGGCGGATCTCGACGGTAACGGGACCGTGGACACGGTTTACGGCGGCGACCTGAAGGGCAATGTCTGGCGCTGGGATTTCAGTGGCAATGCCTTGCCGACCACTCCGGTCAGGCTTTTTCAAGCGAAGGACGCTGCAGGGAACCCGCAGTCGATCACTGGTGGTATCGGTATCAATCGGGATCCTGCAACCAATGACGTGTTCATCGGTTTTGGTACTGGACGGATCCTGTTCAATGACGACATTCCGGGCAAAGGCGGGACGCTGTACGGATTGCGTGACAGCGCGACACCGATCGCAGGCAGGGACAGTCTTCAACGCCGCACCATTCCTTATATCGGAGTCGATGAAGACGGGCGCGACGCGCGCGGGTTCGAGAGTTATAGTGAATTGCCTGCTGGCAAGAGCGGCTGGTATTTGGATCTCGGTATCCCCGCCTTGACATCCACCGGTGAGCGCGTGATTTCTGCCCCTACCATGTATGGTGAGGCGATGTTCATCACCAGCGTGATTCCCCCGGCGGCGAATACCGGGTGCGAAGCGGGTGCCGGTTCCGGTTATCTTAATGCGATCAATGTATTCACCGGGACGAGTCCCAGGAACAACGGGTTTTTCACTGACGAGACGGCCTTGTCCTCTCCCGACCAGTCGGAGCCGGGAGTTGTCGGTTCGCGCAGGGTCACGGGTGGGATGCCGACCCAGGCGGCACTGACCGACTTGCTTGCTATCGTGGGTACGGGTGAGGGCGTCGACAGTTCGGAAGACGCTTCTTTGATTGGAGACCCCGTACGCGGGTTCGGCATCAGAAAGCCGAGCGGCGGCGACCCTCGTCGGCTCATGTGGCGAGAGGTGATGCGCTAGGCTGCCTTTGGCGCTGTCTCACTCGATTAGGTTGTCCGCCACGCAGAACCGTAGCGGATGTCAACGGCGATGGCCGGCATCAATGGAGTATCCGATGTACAAGCGTGGACCCCGTGGTTTTACCCTGATCGAACTGATGATCGTGGTGGCGATCATCGCCATCCTCGCATCGATCGCGTATCCGGCGTATACCAGTCACATCGTAAAAACCCGCAGAGCCGCTGCCTCCACTTGCATGATGGAGGCCGCTCAATTCATGGAGCGGTACTACACCACTCACATGTCCTACGCGAATGCAAGCCTTCCCGGCTTGGGCTGCCAAGCTGAATTGGGCGACCATTATAGATTTGCGCTGGCGACGCTCACTGCCAACACGTTCAGCATCACTGCGACGCCGCAGGCAACGCAGGCCAGCCGCGACACCACTTGCGCAACACTCTCGATCAATCAAGCTGGTAGCAAGAGTGTTTCAGGCACCGCCTCCGAGGACGCATCAGTTTGCTTCTGAACGGGATTCGTTCCGGCTGGGGTGTCGTTGCACGTACAGGATGTCGCTGCAAGACTCCAGCTTCCGAGCAAGCGCTGGCGCCGGGTACACGAAGTCGCCCCCTCGGGGGCCAAAAGGGGTGCACCGAGCGAGCAAAACAAGAAAGGGCTTGCGTCGCTGACGCAAGCCCTTGAAATGTCTGGCGCCCGAAGTTGGACTCGAACCAACGACCCCCTGATTAACAGTCAAGTGCTCTAACCAGCTGAGCTATTCGGGCGGGGACGCGCATGATACGCAGGCTGGCGTCCGGGGTCAATCCGGCGAGGGGTTATCCGGGCGCGGGCAGGGCAGGTTGTTCGGGATGCGCTCGGTGCGGGTTCGCCCGCCGTTGTTGACAATCACGTGGGCGTGCAGGTGCTCGCCGCGGCAGATGCTTACGGTCAGGTTGCTGCCTGGGCTCATGCCGTCGGGTCGGTAGCGCAGGCGCGGGCGACCTTGGGTGGTGCTGATGCGGCCGGCGCCAGTCGTGCCTTGATACACGTGCAGGATGTCGTCAGGGCTGGCCGGCTGATTGCCGCCGTTTCGACTCCGGAACACGATCCAGCCGCGGTTCCAGTCGGCGTGGCTCAGGCAGCGCTGGCCGTCGCTGGGGCAGACCTGCACCGGTACGTTTTTGCTGATGGCATGGATACGCGCGAGTGCGAAGGCACCGGTGAGCTCGTGGGTGAGGGTCTGGGCGCGGTAGTGTGCGACAGCCTTGCTCATTGCCGGTGCTGCGACGAGCGACAGCGTTCCCAGGACGGCGACGGTGATGATGAGCTCGATCAGGGTGAAGCCGCGCTGGCTGCGGCATGGAGGGTTGCCGGACATCGTTCGCTCCGTGGACACGGTCGATCGGCAGGATCACCGCACCGGCAGGGGTTTCCCATCAGCGACGGACGCGATGTTGCCTCGGATGATTCCGACGCGGCAGTGGGCATCGGCGCGTCGCGACATCGTCTTGCGCACGGGCACGTATGATTCGCCGCATGCAACCGACCGATGCCGACCCCGCCTTCCACCTCGTCGCCCCGTATGAGCCTGCCGGCGATCAGCCGCAGGCGATCGCGAAGCTGGTGGAGAACTTCGAGGCCGGGCTGGCGAAGCAGACGCTGCTGGGCGTGACCGGATCGGGCAAGACCTACACCATCGCCAATGTCATTCAGCAGGTGCAGAAGCCGACGCTGGTGATGGCGCACAACAAGACGCTGGCGGCGCAGTTGTACGGGGAATTCCGCAGTTTCTTCCCGAAGAACTCGGTCGAGTACTTCGTCAGCTATTACGACTACTACCAGCCCGAGGCCTACGTGCCTTCGAGCGACACCTACATCGAGAAGGACAGCTCGATCAACGACCACATCGAGCAGATGCGCCTTGCCGCGACCAAGGCGCTGCTGTCGCGGCGCGACACGATCGTCGTTGCCACGGTCTCGGCGATCTACGGCCTCGGTGCGCCGGAAGATTACCTGTCGCTGCGGCTGATCCTCTCGCGCGGCGAGCACATCGACCAGCGCAAGCTGATCGCGCACCTGACCATGCTGCAGTACACGCGCAACGAATTCGAGCTGCAGCGCGGTACCTTCCGCGTGCGCGGCGAGGTGATCGACGTGCATCCGGCGGAAGAAGATGCCGAGGCGTTGCGCATCGAACTGTTCGATGGCGAGATCGAGAAGCTCAGCGTGTTCGACCCGCTGACCGGCGCGGTGATCCGCGTGGTGCCGCGTTACACCATCTACCCGAAGACCCACTACGCGACCACGCGCGAGCGGGTGCTGACCGCCATCGAGACCATCAAGGTCGAGTTGAAGGAGCGGCTGGAGCAGTTGTATGCGGCCAACAAGCTGGTGGAGGCGCAGCGGCTGGCGCAGCGCACCCAGTACGACCTGGAGATGATGGCCGAGGTCGGGTTCTGCACCGGCATCGAGAACTATTCGCGGCACATGACCGGCGCCGCGCCGGGCGAGCCGCCGCCGACGCTGTTCGACTATCTGCCCGCCGACGCGTTGCTGGTGGTGGACGAATCGCACGTGACCATTCCGCAGATCGGCGCGATGTACAAGGGTGACCGTTCGCGCAAGGAGACGCTGGTGGAATTCGGTTTCCGCCTGCCTTCGGCGCTGGACAACCGGCCGCTGCGCTTCGAGGAATGGGAGGCGAGGGCGCCGCGCAGCATCTACGTCTCCGCCACGCCGGGGCCGTACGAGCTGCGCGAATCGAACGGCGAGGTCACCGAACTGGTGGTGCGCCCGACCGGGCTGGTGGACCCGCAAGTGGAGATCCGTCCAGTCGCCACCCAGGTGGACGACGTGCTTGGCGAGATCAACGAACGCGTGGCGATGGGCGACCGGGTATTGATCACCACGCTGACCAAGCGCATGGCCGAGAACCTGACCGAGTACCTGGCCGAGCACGGCGTGCGCGTGCGCTACCTGCACTCGGACATCGACACGGTGGAGCGGGTGGAGATCATCCGCGACCTGCGCCTGGGGGCGTTCGACGTGCTGGTCGGCATCAACCTGCTGCGCGAGGGGCTGGACATGCCGGAGGTCTCGCTGGTGGCGATCCTGGATGCCGACAAGGAAGGTTTCCTGCGTTCGGCCGGTTCGCTGATCCAGACCATCGGTCGGGCCGCTCGCAACGTGCGCGGCAAGGCGATCCTGTACGCGGACAGCATCACCCGCTCGATGCGCACCGCGCTGGACGAAACCGAGCGTCGCCGCAACAAGCAGCTGGAACACAACGCCGAACACGGCATCGTCCCGCGTTCGGTCAGCCGTCCGGTGATGGACATCATGGAAGGTGCGCGCGAGGAAGGCGCCGGTGGTGGGCGCGGGCGCGGGAAAGGTGCCCAGCGCAAGGTGGCCGAACCCCGCGACGCCTATGCCGCGCTGCCGCCGCAGGAACTGGCGGCACGCATCAAGGAACTCGAAGCGCGCATGTACCAGCATGCCCGTGACCTGGAGTTCGAGGACGCCGCGCGGCTGCGCGACGAATTGGCGGAACTGAAGGCGCAAAGCCTGTTGTAGAAGCGGTTCGGATTCGCGGCTCATCTCCCGCGGGCGGGGAGAGGCAATGCCGTTCGCGAGGCATTGGCTCGTGGCAGGGCCGCCTTCCGGCGCGTTGCACCGGGTCGGGGGCGCGAAATGTGGGTCGGGGCGGGGGCCTTCCCGCGACCCGTAGGAGCGAATTCAATTCGCGACAGGCTGGCGCGAATCGTTGGTCGAGGGAGCAGGCGATCCGATCGCGGATTGAATCCACTCCCACGTCAGGGTTTCCTACCTCCATCAGCAGCGACCTTGTTCCCGAGACGCATAGGAGCGAATTCAATTCGCGACTGGCTGGGCGCGAATCGTGGGTCTAGGAGGAGGAAGAGGACCGGATCGCGGATTGAATCCGCTCCCACGCGACGGCGCGTTGGGATGCGGGGGTGGCGCAGGATCATTTCCCGGTCCTCACGCTGTGAAGCGTATCGGCGTCGCGCGTATGGCTACCGTCCCGCAGGCGTCGGAGTCCGTCGAGGGCGGGTGGTGGCGGTCGCTTACAATGCTCATTCCCGACGGATACGCCGCAATGCACGCCGAAGCCAATTTCAACCAGTCCGAGCTCGACAAGTTCAACGCGCTGGCGCAGCGTTGGTGGGATGCGGATGGTCCGCAGAAGGCACTGCACGTGATGAATCCGGTGCGTCTGCAGTACGTGGCCCAGCGCACCACGCTGGCCGGGGCGCGGGCGCTGGATGTCGGCTGCGGTGGGGGGTTGCTGAGTGAGGCACTGGCACGCAGCGGGGCCGACGTGACCGCCATCGACCTGGCGCCGGACCTGATCAAGGTGGCGCGGTTGCACCAGCTGGAATCCGGCGTGAAGGTCGACTACCGGTTGCAGTCGGTCGAGGATCTGGCGGCCGCCGAGCCAGCCGGTTTCGACGTGATCACCTGCATGGAAATGCTCGAACACGTGCCCGACCCGGCATCGATCCTCGACGCCTGCGCGACGCTGCTAAAACCCGGCGGCACGCTGTTCTTGTCCACCCTCAACCGCACACCGGCGGCGTTCGCACTGGCGATCGTCGGTGCCGAATACGTGGCCCGTTTGCTTCCGAAGGGCACCCACCAGTACCGCGATTTCATCCGGCCGTCCGAGCTGGGCGCGTGGTTGCGGGCCGCCGGACTTCAGCTGCAGGACGTCAGCGGAATGATGTACGAGCCGTGGCGCGACAGCGCGCGACTGACCTCGCGCACCGACATCAATTACCTTGCCTTCGCACGCAAGCCCCACGTCGCCACGTAGCTGCGCGCATCTTCGCGAAGGCGGGTTCTTTCCACGCCGTCATGCCGGCGGGTGCGCGCCGCGAGCGCGCATGGATGGAGATCGACCTTGAAGTTTCCCCGAGTTGTCCTGTTCGACCTTGATGGCACTCTGCTCGACAGTGCCCCGGACATGCACGCCGCGGCCAACATCATGCGTGCCGAACACGGTCTGCCACCGCTGCCGCTGGTCGAATTTCGCGACCATGTCTCGCGTGGTGGCCGGGCAATGCTGGAAGTGAGCTTTCCCCTGTTAGACGAGGAGCGCCGCATGGCGATGCTGCCGCGCTTCCTGGACCTGTACGAGCGCGACCTTACCCGGCATGGTGGCCCGTTTGCCGGCGTCCCGGCATTGCTGGATGCGATGGAAGCCGACGGTACCCGCTGGGGCATCGTGACCAACAAGCCGGAATACCTTGCAAGGCAACTGCTGCCGCTGCTGGGCTGGGACACGCGTTGCGCGATCCTGATCGGTGGCGACACGCTGGCCGAGCGCAAGCCGCATCCGTTGCCGCTGCTGCATTCGGCCGAGGTGCTGGGAGTTGTGCCGGAGGATTGCGTGTACGTCGGTGATGATCGCCGCGACATCGATGCGGCACGTGCGGCGAAGATGCGTTCGATCATCGCGTTGTGGGGTTACCGTCTGCCGCATGACGATCCCGGTGAGTGGGGCGGGGACGTCCAGGTTGCCAGCGCCGATGCACTGCTGGATCCGGCACGTTGGCCATGAGCCCGACAACGGCACGCGACGGCTTTCTGCAGAAGTGGCGGCAGCGATGGCCGGAATGGGACGTGGCCGAGGGGTTCGTGCCCCCGGAGCAGCGGGAACTGGTGGTGGCGTGGTTCGCGTTGCTGCAGGAATGGATGGACGCAGCCACCGCCGGTGACGAACCCGCCCCCGGTCTGGCCAAGCTGGCTTGGTGGCAGGAGGAGTTGCATGGCTGGTCCAAGGGCGCGCGCCGGCACCCGCTGGGCGAAGGGTTGCAGGCACGACCGGTGGGCTGGGCCGCGTTGGCCCAGGCCATGACGGTCCTGCGCGAGCGTGATGCGTTGCACACTGGTGCTGGCTGGCCGTTGTTGCAGCCTCTGGCGACGCAGTTGTCAGACGCCGAAGCGGTACTCTTCGGCGGCACCGGGGTGGATGCGAGGCTGCTTGCGGCCGACTGGCTTGCCGGCAGCGGGATGGACTGCGGTGCAGGCGATGATGGCGGTGCCGATGGTTTGCCCCGCCCTTGTCTTGCAGCAGGCAGCCGTCCCCGCCGCTTGCTGCATGCCGTCATCGAAGGGCGACGGCGGGGTGCCTCCCGCTGGAGCCTGCCGTGGCGTCTGTGGAGCGCTGCGCGGACCGCTGACCAGGCCCCGTCCCGCCGCTGACGGGTTGAATTCACGTCGCTTGCGAGGGACTGCCTCTCCCGAAACCCGTAGGAGCGAATTCAATTCGCGACAGGCGGCGGTGAATCGTCGACCGGGGGGAATCACACGACTGGATCGCGATTGAATCCGCTCCCACGGGATCGCGTGGCGGCGTGGCTGCTTGATCGGAAGGCGGACGGCGAGGGTGTTCCCGAGACCTGTAGGAGCGAATTCAATTCGCGACAGGCGGCGGTGAATCGTCGACCGGGGGAATCACACGAGACTGGATCGCGATTGAAACCGCTCCCACGCCTTCGGCTGACCGCAACGGCTCACGCTGGCCAGCAGAAGAGACGCAACAAAAAACCCGGCCGGGGCCGGGTTTTTCGGTACAGCGGACGGACACGCCGGATCAGGCGGCCTTGAGGGCCTTGATGCGGGCGATCAGGCGGCTCTTGTGGCGGGCGGCCTTGTTCTTGTGGATCAGGCCACGCGCGGCGAAGCGGTCCAGCAGCGGCTGGGCGCTGGTGAAGGCAGCCTGAGCGGCGTCGGCGTCATGGGCGTCGAGGGCCTTGATGACCTTCTTGACGGCGGTGCGCATCTGCGAGCGCTGCGCGGCGTTGCGACCATTGCGCACGACGGCCTGCTTGGCGCGTTTCTTGGAAGACTTGATGTTGGCCACGGCGTACGGGTCCTGAAAAATCGGGGTTCTGGAAATGAAAAACGGCGCAAGCGCCAGTCAGACGGAAAATTATGGCAGCGCCTGCCGGGCAAGTCAACTGCCGACGGCAGGCGGCGGCTGCGGTGTCGGCTCCCGCAGGTGTCGCAGCCTGCAGGAGCGTATGTCACGCCCGTGATGGAGGCGTCAGCCGCGGAAATCCTGATGGCAGGCCTTGCAGGAGTCACCCACGCGGGCCTGCACGGTGCCGGCACCGGCGCAGTTGATCGGCGGGCTGGCAAGGCTTGCGTCAAGGGCGGCGCGCATGCCGGCGGCGTGCTCGCGGAACCGTGCGTCATCGGCCAGTCGCGGGAACGCCGGCTCCAGGTCGTTGGTCATCGCCCGCAGGGTCTGCAGGTGAGGCAACAGGTCGGTGGCACTGCAGCGGTTCTGCTCGACGCTGTTACGCAATGCCTGACTGTGCACCGCCATGACGTTCATCACCGAGCCGTGCCACTTGTCCATCGGCGTCTTGCGGCCTTCCATCGCGCGCAACACCATGACCAGGCCGATCACGCCGACCAGCAGGCCGACGAGGAACATGAACAGGTAGCGGCCGGCAGCAGAGGGCTGGGCCTTGGCAGGTGTCGGCGGCGGCATGCGCGGGCTGTCGGCGGCGGGTCCGGTGGGCGGTGCGGGATTGCTCATGGGCGTCTACCTGCGTGGCTGAGGGTCATAGCATGCCCGATGCATCGTTAAACTGCGCGGCATGGATGCGAAAACATCGATCGACGGCGGCCCGCAGGACCCACGCCTGCTGATTGCCAGGGAGCGCTTTGCCGGTGTGGAACGGCTGTATGGCAGCGGCGCGCTGGCCCGTTTGCTGCAGTGCCGGGTCGCTGTCGTCGGGCTTGGCGGGGTCGGGTCCTGGGCCGCCGAAGCGCTGGCGCGCAGCGGGATCGGCCATCTGGCGCTGATCGACGCGGACGACATCTGCGTGAGCAACAGCAATCGCCAGCTGCCGGCGCTGGACGGGCAGTTCGGCCGCCCGAAGGTCGCCGCCATGGCCGAGCGTTGCCGCGCGATCCATCCGGGGATGGAAGTGGACGAGGTGGCCTCGTTTCTCACGGTGGCCAACATGGCGCAGCTGCTGGATCGGAACTACGACCTCGTGCTGGATGCCTGTGACAGCTTCCGGGTGAAGGTCGAGGCGATTGCCTGGTGCCGGCGCCGCAAGCAGCCGATCATCACCGTCGGTGCGGCCGGTGGGCGGATCGACGCGACCCAGGTCCGGGTGCGCGACCTGTCGCGGACCGAACATGACGCCATGCTGTCGCTGATCCGCAAGAAGCTGCGCGGCGAGTTCGGGTTTCCGAAGAACCATGACCGCTATTTCGGCGTGCCGGCGGTGTATTCGCTGGAAAACGTGCGCTACCCGCAAGCCGACGGCAGTGTCTGCGGACTGCGCCCGAAGCTGGGCCCGGCCGAGGCGTTGAAGCTGGACTGCGGTGCCGGACTGGGTGCGGCGACGCACGTCACCGGCACCTTCGCGTTCGCGGCGGTCGGCAAGGCGTTGGAGATGTTGCTGAAGCCGCGTTGAGCCGTGCCCGTCATTGCGAAGGGTGGGGGCATGCCGGTGCCGGTGGCAGGTTGAACAGGCGTTCGGCGTTGGCCGTGGTGGCGCGGGCGATGGCGTCGGGCGTGTCGCCGCGCAACTCGGCCACGACGTCGAGCACGCGACGCACGCGCGCCGGTTCGTTGCGTTGCCCGCGGATGGCGGCATCCGGCTGGTCCGGGGCATCGCTTTCCAGCAACAGCTGCTCCAGCGGCACCTTGGCCACCACGCGGCGCAGACGCTGTGCGCGCTCGTAGGTGACGGGTCCGCCGAAGCCCAGCAGGAATCCGAGCTCGTGCAGTTGTTCGGCCTGCTCCAGGCTGCCCGGGAAGCTGTGGACCACGCCACGCAGGCCGTCGATGCGGCGCAGGGTGTGGATGACTTCTTCCACCGCTCGACGGGCGTGGATGATCACCGGCAGGTCGAACTCGCGCGCCAGCCGCAACTGCGCCTCGAAGTACAGGCGCTGTTGATCCGGATCCAGGTCATCCATGTAATGGTCCAGCCCGCATTCGCCGACGGCGACCGGGCGGTGGTCGGCAAGCCACTCGCGCAAGGCGGTGAGGTGCTCGGCACGGTGGCCGGCCAGGTACATCGGATGCAGGCCGAAGGCCGGATGCAGGCCGGAGTCTTCGGTGCACAGTGCCGCCAGCGCCGGCCAACCCCTGGCGTCCACCGCCGGCAGTACCTGGCGGGTGACGCCGGCCTCACGGGCACGGGCGATGACCGCCTCGCGGTCGGGGTCGAACTCGCCAGCGTCCAGATGGCAGTGGGTGTCGACCAGTGCCGGCATCGATCAGACGCGCTTGGCGCGGCCGTCGATGGGTTGGCGGCCGTCGCCGGGGATGCCGCCGTAGCGCTCCGTGCGGGGCTTGGGATCCTTCATCTTCGCCAGCAGCAGCGTGCCCAGGCCCAGCAGCAGTTCGTCGATGAACGGGATCGGGTCCGGGACCACCAGCGTGACGACGAACAGGGCCGCCACCAGCTTGAACAGCGCCGGGTACTTCAGCTTTCGTGCCCAGTTCAGGAACGGTGCCAGCAACAGTCTTGCCATGAGGGTGCCTCGGTGTCGGGATGTGGTGCGGAGCGCGCACGCAGGCAGGATAGCGTCGTCGCCGCGTGGCAGATGTGTAGATGCGGGCACCAGCGGCGATCGGCAACGGCGGGGTTAAACCGGCGGTCAGGTTCAGCGGGCGCGTTCGGCAAACGGTCAGCCGCAAGCTGCTTCACTCGGGGCGTCGCAGAGCCGGCGGGCACGAGATCCGCCGCATCAGAAAAGGAGGCGACCGATGAAACAGCACTCCCTCGCCATTGCCCTGGTCACGCTGCTGGTCGGCGGTGTCGCCGTCGCGGCATTCCAGAACAACCGCAGCCCGCAGGCGCACGCGCAGGATCCGGCAGCGTCGCCGGCCGGCTTCTTCACCGTCGACACCCGTGCAGATCGTGACGATGCGGCGCTGGCGTTGGCGCCGGTCGCACGCGCGGCCGGTCACGTCGACGAGCACGCCGAGGTGGTCCGGGTCGAGCCGGTCACCAGGGACGAGCGGCTGTACGCCACCGTGCTCGGTTCGGAGCCGGTGCGTGAATCCAGCACCGTCAGCACCCCGCGTGAGGTGTGCGAGGACGTGGTGGTGGCGGAGCGGCTGCCGGAGCGCGACGGCAACGTCGGTGGCACGGTCGCCGGTGCGGTCATCGGTGGGTTGGTCGGCAGCCGCATCGGTGGCGGCAACGGTCGCAAGGCCGCGACCGTCGGCGGCGCGGTGGCCGGTGGTTTCATCGGCAATCGCATTGATCGCAACCATGTCGGTGGCCAGGTCGTGGAGCGGGTGGAGCGCCAGTGCCGCACGGTGATGGAGTCGTCCACGGCCTCGCGCGTGATTGCCTACAACGTCACCTTCCGCAATCCCGACGGCACCACCGGCACCATGCGTACCGACGAACGCCCGGGGAACCGCATCGCCTTGGGCACGCGGCCGCGGACGGTGGGTTATGACGTGACTTACGTCCACGAAGGCCAGGAGCGGTCCGTGCGCATGGATGAGCGTCCGGGCCAGCGCCTGCCGGTGGTCGATGGCGAAGTCGTGACCCAACTGGCCAGTTTCGATCCGGATGGCGACCGCGGTTGAGCGAAGCTCACGGGCGTTCGGGTCGCGGGCGACTGGCTGATGAGCCGTTGATGTGACCGACGCGTCGCCGCTTTCAGGGCGGCGGCATCGTCCGGCGTCGGATGGGCCGCATCGCGGCTGTGCTCAGCCGAGGAATTGCAGCCGCGCCAGCTCCGCGTACAGCCCGCCTTGCGCCAGCAGTTGCTGGTGCGTGCCTTCGGCGACGATGCGGCCGGCGTCCATCACCACGATGCGGTCGGCCTTTAGGATGGTCGCCAGCCGGTGGGCGATGACCAGCGTGGTGCGTCCGGCCATCAGGTGCTCCAGCGCGGTCTGCACGGCGCGCTCGCTCTGTGCGTCGAGTGCCGAGGTGGCTTCGTCCAGCAGCAGGATCGGGGCATCTTTCAGCAATGCCCGGGCGATGGCGATGCGCTGCTGCTGGCCGCCGGACAGGCGCGCGCCGCGCTCACCCAACTGTTCGTCGTAACCGGCCGGCAGTGCACGGATGAATTCGTGGGCCTCGGCGGCACGTGCCGCAATGTCCACCGCCTCGTCGCTGGCTTCCAGCCGGCCGTAGCGGATGTTCTCGCGGGCGGTGGTGGCGAACAGGGTGGGTGACTGCGGCACCAGTGCGATGGCCTCGCGCAGGGCCTGCGGATCCAGTTCGCGGATGTCGATGCCGTCGATCAGGATGCGTCCGGACTGCGGGTCGTGGAAACGCAGCAGCATCGCCAGCACCGTGCTCTTGCCGGCACCCGACGGTCCGACCAGGGCCACGGTCTCGCCGGGTTCGATGCTCAGGCTGAAGTCCTGCAGTGCCGGTGCATCCATGCGCTGCGGATAGTGGAAGGTGACCGCATCCAACTGCAGGCTGCCACGCAGCGGCTGTGGCAGCACGCGCGGACGCGCGGGCCCGCGTATCACCGTCTGCTCGACCAGCAGCTCGTTGATGCGTCCCATGCCGCCGGCCGCACGTTGCAGCTCGTTCCAGACTTCCGCCAGCGCCCCGACCGAGCCGCCACCGATCAGCGCATACAGGACGAACTGGCCAAGCGTGCCGGCACTCATGCTGCCTGCGGCAACGTCGTGCGCGCCCGACCACAGCACCAGCGTGATGGCGCCGAAGATGAGCACGATCGCCAGTGCGGTGACCACCGCCTGTGCACCGATGCGCCGACGTGCAGTCGCTACCGCCACGGCGATCGCATCGGCGAAGCGCCCGCGCTCCCAGCGTTCGCGGGCGTGCGCCTGGACAGTGCGCACCGCGCCCAGCGCTTCGGTGGCCATCATGTTGGCGTCGGCGATGCGGTCCTGGCTGGCGCGCGACATCTTCTGCAGGCGTCGCCCGCCGAACACGATCGGCAGCACCGCCAGCGGGATGCCGACCAGCGCCCACGCCGCCAGCCTGGGTGCGGTGACGAACAGCATCACCAGCGAGCCCAGCACGGTGACGGTGCTGCGCAAGGCCACCGACATGCTGGAGCCCACGACGCTGCGCAGCAGTTCGGCATCGGCGGTCAGGCGCGAGACCAGTTCGCCGCTGCGGTTGCGGTCATGGAACCCGGCGTCCAGCCCGATCAGGTGGCCATACAGTTGCTGGCGCAGGTCGGCCACCACCCGCTCGCCGAGCAGGGTGACGAAGAAGAAGCGCGCCGCGGTCGCCAGCGCCAGCACCACGGCCACCAGGAACAGCAATCCGAACGCGCGGTCGATGTTGCTGCCGCTGGAAAAGCCCTGGTCGATCATGTGCCGGAAGGCCACCGGCAGGCTCAGCGTGGCGCTGGAGGACACCGCCAGTGCCGCCAGCCAGGCGATGAACAGACCGCGCTGGCGCATGACGAACGGCCACAGCGCACGCAGCGTGCCGACCGGCGCCTTGCCGATGGGGCTGCTGGTGTCGGAAGGGGGTGTGGCCGTGGCCGGGCCGAAGCGGTTGTTCGAAGCCATCCGCACATGATGCCGGCTGGGGATGACGGATGCGAGCAGCGGCAGCCGGTTGCGGGCCGGGACAGCGACCTACAGGGCGGGAATCTGCAGCTCGATCCCGAGCCCGGCCATGCCCGCCGGTTCGCCGTGCAGGTCGGCACGCAACAGCGGCCGGGCCTCCAGCCAGCGCTGCGGCAGTTCCAGGCGCAGCACCTCGCCGCTGGCGCGCACGGTGACCGGCGGCTGCGGCTCGGAATCGTGCGAGCGGTGCAGCAGGACCGCCAAGCGCAGCAACGCGGCGCTGCGACGGGTCTGTGCCAGCAGGCGGTCGGGAATCGCATCGAAGGTGCCGCGCGCGATGCTGCGCCGGTGGCTGCGGACCAGTGCCGCCAGCATGGCCTGTTCCTGGCGCGAGAAGCCGGCGATGTCGGAGTGCTCCAGCACGTAGGCCCCATGCACGTGGTAGGCGCTGTGCGCGATCATCAGCCCGGTTTCATGCAGGCGCGAGGCCCAGGCCAGCATCCAGCGGGTGTCCTCGTCCAGTCCCCAGGCATCGGCGACCTGGTCGAACAGTTGCTGCGCGGTGCGTTCCACCCGTTGCGCCTGCACCGGGTCGATGCCGTAGCGCTGCATCAGCGCCGCGACCGAGGCGGCACGCGGATCGTCGGCACCGCCACGGCCGAGCATGTCCACCAGCACGCCTTCGCGCAGCGCGGCGCGGCTGGGAATCATCCGCTGCAGCCGCAGCACTTCGAAAGCCGCCTCCAGGATCAGGATGCCGCCGGCGATCACCGGCTTGCGTTCATCGGACAGCCCCGGCAGGTCGATCGCGCCGATGCGTCCGGCCTCCAGCACCCGTTCCCGCACCTGCGGCAGTGCCTCGGCGGTGATCGCGCCCTTGGTCAACTGCAGGCCGGCACAGATCTTGCCGATCGCCTTGATGGTGCCGGAGGAGCCCAGCGCCTCGTCCCAGCCGAGGTCGCGATAGGTGCTGGCGAACTGCTGGAACTCGGCCTGGACTTCGGTCAGCGCCCGGTTCCAGCGTTTGCGGCTGATCTTGCCGTCGGTGAAGAACCGCCGGGTGGTGGCAACGCAGCCCATCTGCAGGCTCTCGCGTTCCACCGGCGTGTAGCCGTTGCCGATGATGCACTCGGTGGAGCCGCCGCCGATGTCGATGACCAGTCGCAGGCGGCCGGGCTTCGGCGGCTGCGCGTGGGCGACGCCCAGGTAGACCAGGCGGGCTTCTTCGCGCCCGGAGACGACTTCGATGGCATGACCGAGGGCGGATTCGGCCGGTACCAGGAACGACTGCGGCTGGTGCAGTGCACGGACGGTGTTGGTGGCGACCGCGCGCACCCGTTGCGGCGGCAGTTCCTGGATGCGCTGGCCGAAGCGCTGCAGGCACTCCAGTGCCCGCGCCAGCACCTCCGGATCCAGCGTCCCGTCGCCATTGAGGCCGTCCGCCAGCCGCACCATTTCCCGCAGCCGGTCAATCGTGCGCAACTGGCCAAGGGTGTAGCGCGCCACCAGCATGTGGAAGCTGTTGGAGCCCAGGTCCAGCGCGGCGAGCATTTCGCCATCGCGGACCGGTGAAGTGCTGGCGTGCAGCAGCGTGGTGGTCGCGCTCATGGGCGCAGTGTAGCCAAGCGGGGCCGGTGCAGCCGACGGACGGGCGGGGCGATCAGCCGCACAGCTTCGCCAACAGCCAGTCCTGGGCCGAATGCGGTGGCTGGCCTTCGGCCTGCGGCACGCGTCGGTACACGCCGTCGGCATGCAGTTCCCACGCGGTCTGGTTGTCGCGCAGGTAGTTGTCCAGCACTTCCTCGTAGACTCGGGCCGCCACGCCCGGGTCCTCGATGGGGAAGGCGGTTTCGACGCGGCGCAGCAGGTTGCGTTCCAGCCAGTCGGCACTGGAGCCGAACAGTTCCGGCTCGCCGTCGTTGCCGAACCAGTACACGCGGTGGTGTTCGAGGAAGCGGCCGATGATCGAGCGCACGCGGATGGTGTCGGACACCCCGGGCACGCCCGGGCGAAGCGTGCAGGCACCGCGCACCAGCAGGTCGATGTGCACGCCGGCCTGCGAGGCTTCGTACAGCGCCTGGATCACCTGCCGTTCGTTGAGCGCGTTCATCTTGGCGATGATCCGTGCGGGCCGTCCCGAGCGCGCCAGTTCCGCCTCGCGGCGAATGCGTTCCAGCACCCCGGCATGCAGGGTGAACGGCGATTGCAGCAGTCGCGACAGGCTGATGGCGGGGGCCAGTCCGGCGACCTGCTGGAACACCAGGTGCACGTCGTTGCCGATGGCCGGATCGGCCGTCAGCAGGCCCAGGTCGGTATAGGCGCGGGCGGTGCCGCTGTGGTAGTTGCCGGTGCCAAGATGCACGTAGCGTCGCAGGCCGTCGCCTTCGCGGCGCACCACCAGCAGCATCTTGGCGTGGGTCTTGTAGCCGACCACGCCGTAGACCACCTGCACGCCGGCGTCCTGAAGCCGGTCGGCCAGGCCCAGGTTGGCTTCTTCATCGAAGCGTGCCCGCAGCTCCACGACCACGGTGACATCCTTGCCGTTGCGTGCCGCCTGCACCAGCTGCTCGACGATCGACGAGTCCTTGCCCGTGCGGTACAGCGTCTGCTTGATCGCCAGGACATTGGGGTCTTCGGCCGCCTGCCGGATGAGTTCCAGGACCGGGGTGAACGCGTCGAACGGATGGTGCAGCAGCACATCGCCCGCGGCGATGCGCTCGAAGATCGTTTCGGCGTCGTGCAGCTGCCGCGGATGCAGGGGCGGGAACTTCAGGTCCGGGCGCTTGACCAAGTCGTAGACCTGCGAGACGCGGTTGAGGTTGACCGGGCCGTCGATGCGGTACACCGCGTTCTCGGCCAGATCGAAGTTGTCCAGCAGCATGCGCACGATGGGCTGCGGGCATTGCTCGGCGATCTCCAGCCGCACCGCCCGCAGGTAGCCGCGGCCGGCCAGTTCATCGCGCAGCGCCAGCGCAAGGTTGTCGATCTCCTCCTCGTCGACGATCAGTTCCGAGTTGCGCGTCACGCGGAACTGGTAGGCGCCGGTGACCGTCATGCCGGGGAACAACTCGTCGACGAACTCGGACAGGATCGAGGACAGGAACACGAAATCGTGGAACGCATCGCCGTCGCCATCGACGTCCGGCACGCGGATGATCCGTGGCAGCGAGCGCGGCGCGCGGACGATCGCCATGTGCGCTTCGCGCCCGAAGGCGTCATGGCCTTCCAGGGTCACGACCAGGTTGAGCGACTTGTTGAGGATCTTCGGGAACGGGTGCGCCGGGTCGAGCCCGACCGGCGAAAGCACCGGCATGATTTCGTCGCGGAAATAGCGGCGCAGCCACGCCAGTTGTTCCGGTCCGAGTTGATCGCGCTGCAGCAGGCGGATGCCCTCGGCAGCCAGCGCCGGGCGCAACTGCTCGTAGAACACGCTGTACTGGGCGTCGATCAGCTCGCGGGCACGCTCGCGGATGCGGTGCATCAGCGTGTCCGGCATGATGCCGTCGGCCGCGAGCGTGCCGCCCAGATCGAAGGCGTGGCGCACGGCGGCGGCGCGGATCTCGAAGAATTCGTCGAGATTGGTGCAGGAGATGCACAGGAAGCGCAGCCGTTCCAGCAGCGGCAGGCGCGTGTCGCAGGCCTGCGCCAGCACGCGGAAGTTGAAGTCCAGCTGCGACAGCTCGCGATTGAAGTACAGCGACGGATCGTTCAGCGCCGGGGTGGTTGGCGGTGTCGGTTCGGACGGGCTCATCCGCGCGCTCCGGCGGTCACCGGCGGCGGGGGCAGGGCCGCATCCTGCACGAGGACCCGGTCCGGACCGAAGCAGCAGGTGAAGGTGCTGCCGCGGCCGACCTCGCTTTCGATCAGCAGCCGGCCCTGGTGCAGGTGCAGGATGTGCTTGGCAATGGCCAGCCCCAGGCCGGTGCCGCCGCTTTCGCGCGAGCGGCTGGTGGAAACGCGGTAGAAGCGCTCGGAAATGCGCGGCAGGTGCGCGGCCGGGATGCCGTAGCCGCTGTCCTGCACGCTGAGCGCACCGCCGCCGCCGGGCAGCGGACGCCACGCGATCTCGATGCGGCCGCCGCTGGGGGTGTAGCGCACCGCGTTGCTGACGAGGTTGGAGAAGGCGCTGTGCAGTTCCTTGTTGGAGCCGCGCAGGTTGGCTTCGAACGCCGCGTCGAGCGTGATCTGGTGGCGCCCCTGGCTGAGCGCTTCCGCTTCGCGCCGCAGCGTGGCCAGCAGCGAGGGCATCGACACGACCTCGTCGGTCACCGCCTCCTGCACCTCCAGCCGCGACAGCTTCAGCAGGTCCTCGACCAACTGGTTCATGCGCTCGGTCTGCAGGCGCATCTCCGCGAACATGGTCGACAATTCGGGATGGTCCTCGTCGTCGACCATGTCCAGATAGCCGTGCAGCACGGTCAGCGGGGTACGCAGCTCGTGGGAGACGTTGGCGACGAAATCGCGGCGGGTCTGCTCCAGGCGCATCATCTTGCTGACGTCACGCGCCACCAGCAGCCACAGCGTGTCCGAATACGGGATCAGGCGCAGGTTCATGCGCAGTTGCGAGCCCACCGGCGAGGCCACGTCCAGCATCGGCTCGGCCTGTTGCCCCAGTGCCAGCCACGGCCCGAGCGGCAGCGGCTGCAGGCGCTGGACGATGTCGCTGCCCAGGTCGCCGGGATGCTCCAGCCCCAGCAGCGGGCCGGCGGCATCGTTGAACCAGGCGATCTGGCCGCTCTCGCGCTCGACCACCACGATCGCATCCGGAAGTGCGGCGGCGGCGGCGCTGTAGGCACGCAGCATGTCCATCAGCCGCTGTTTGCGGGCGCGGCGCTCGTTCTGGCTGCGGAACAGCAGCCGGTCCAGTTCATTCCAGATGCCCACGCCGCTCGGCGGCTGCAACCTCCGGCGCGCGGTCAGGCGCATCAGCACCTGGCGCATGCGCCAGTAATGCCAGGCGACGATCCCCAGCGCGGTGATGGCCAGCGCGAACCACACGCGGTCCACCAGCAGGCCGACGAGCAGTGCCGCCAGCAGCACCAGCAGCAGCTGCCCGAGCGTGCGCGACCATGCGGATTGCAGATAGGCGGGCATGAGTGACCTGGAGAGGGGGCGTTTGCCGGTCCCGGAGAGCGTGCCGGCATAGTGTGACACCGGCGACGCGCGCGTACGCCGAGGCGGTCAGGGTGCGGCCGAGAACCGGTAGCCGGCACCGCGCACGGTCTGCACCATGCCGTCCAGGCGCGCCGGTTCCAGGGTCTTGCGCAAGCGCCGGATATGCACGTCCACGGTGCGTTCTTCGACGTAGACGCTGCCACCCCAGACATGGTCAAGCAGCTGCGAGCGGCTGTAGACGCGGTCCGGATGGGTCATGAAGAAGTGCAGCAGGCGGTATTCGGTGGGGCCGATGTTGATCGGCTCCTCGTGGGCATAGACCCGGTGGGCGGCACCGTCGATGCGCAGGGCGCCGACGCTGACGCTGCCATCTTCGTCGTCCTCGCGGCTGCGACGCATCACCGCGCGGATCCGTGCCAGCAGCTCGCGGGCGGAAAACGGCTTGACCACGTAGTCGTCGACGCCGGCATCCAGCCCGCCGACGCGGTCGTTCTCTTCGCCGCGGGCGGTGAGCATGATGATCGGGACTTCGCGGGTCAGCGCTTCGCGGCGCCAACGACGGGCCAGTTCCAGGCCGCTGGTGCCGGGCAGCATCCAGTCCAGCAGGATCAGGTCCGGAACCCGGTCGGCGATCGCGTTCTGCGCTTCGCGGGCATCGGCGGCCAGGACCGGTTCGAAATCGCCCTTGCGCAACGCGAACGCCACCATGTCACGGATGGCCGGTTCGTCATCGACAATCAGGATTCGCTTTTGCATGGTCGTAAATTCGCAGCCCGTCGCAAGGTGTCGCACGACAGTAAACACCGCATTCATGACGGCGGGATGACAAATGTGACAGCAGCTTGACGGAAAGGTGACGCGCGTGGCGGCATTGCCGTCGAGCCGCGCCGCGCAGACGGCATGCGCTCGATCAACCGCAGTTCCCCGAGTGGGCTGGTCGCGGTCGGGCAACGGCGAGCCGGTTGCCAGATTCGGTTGGCGCCGTGTGGCGACGGGGCTGCCCGGCCGTGCGCGGTGCCGCACCCGGTAAGGGAATCAGCCGCCGCGCAGGACCTCGTCGCGCACGCCCTGCCGGCGCAACTCCAGCACCGTCGGCGTGATGCTGGCGATGCGCGCGTCGATGCGGGCGCGGGCGTAGTAGTCAAGGTCGTCGCGTTGTTTCAGGGTATTCAGTTGCAGCAGCGCCTGCTCGGGGCGGCCGTTGAGGAACGCAGCTTCGGCCCAGGCTTCACCCGCGCGCACCGGATCGCCGGCGATCTCGCTGGCACGCGCGAAACGGGCCTGGAACACCGGGTCGCTGCCGGATTCGGCCAGCAGCGGACGCAGGATCGCCTGCGCGCGGCGTCCTGCGTCGGCCGTGGCGCGCTCGTTGAGCACGCCGACATAGGTGAGGGCGACGGCCTTGTTGCGGGGCATGCGTTCCACCAGCCGGTCGAACCGCGCGCTGGCCGCGGCATGGCGACCGGCGCGCGCTTCGGCTTCGCCCATCGCCAGTTCCAGCCACAGGTTGCCCGGGTGCCTGTCCAGCAGTTGTCCCAGTTCGGCCATGGCCGCCCCGCCTTCGCCGGCCAGCAGCCGTGCCAGGCCCAGTCCGTAGCGCTGGGCGTCGTCCAGCGAGGCACGGCTGCTCAACTGCCGGTACTCGCGGACCGCCTCCGCCGGGGTATTGGCGCTGAGCACGCGCAGCCGCTCGCGCGCCCACCCGTATTGGCCAGTGTCGCCACCGGCCGCGGTGGTGGCGATGCGCAGCGACCCGGGCAGCAGCGGGTTGTCGCCGGCGAGGCTGCCGCCGAAGCCGCTGCCGCGGGCCGCCAGGCGCTCGGCGTTCTGTTTGGCTTCGGCCACGCGCGCGGTGGTCACCGGGTGGGTCTGCAGGTAGTCCGGCAGGCGTTCGCGCTCGCCACCGCGATTGGCGCGGAAGGCCGATTGCATGCGCTGGAACATCGCCGCGGCGTCGTTCGGGTCATAACCGCTGCGGGCCAATGCCTGCATGCCGATGCGGTCGGCCTCGGACTCGTTGGACCGGGTGTAGTTGATCTGCCGTTGCGCCATCAGGCCCTGGCCGATGGCCAGTGCGGCCATGCTGGCGTTGTCGGAGGAGCCGCCGCTGGAACTGGACTGGGCGATCGCGATCGCGCCGAGCATGGCCAGCAGGATGGGGATCGAATCGCGTTGCGCGCGCTCCACCGAGCGCAACACGTGGTCTTGGGTGACGTGGGCGATCTCGTGCGCCAGCACCGAGGCCATCTGGCCCTCGCTTTCCGCCGCCAGCACCAGGCCGGCGTTGAGGCCGATGTAGCCGCCGAGGGTGGCGAAGGCATTGATCTGGCGGTCCCGCATCCAGAAGAAGGTGAAGCTCTGGCGTGGCCGGTCGCTGTTGGCCGCCAGGCCGATGCCGACGTCGCGCAGCCACGCGTCCAGCTGCGGGTCGTCGAGGATGTAGCCGTGGTGGCGCAGCTGCGACAGCAGCATCTGCCCGTACTCGGCCTGCTGGCTGTCGCTGATCAGCGTGCCGGCGGACGAGCCCATGTCCGGCAGGCGCACGTCCTGCGCCGCAAGCGGAGCGGCGATGCTCAGGGTGAGGGCGGCGGTGAGCAGGGCGATGCGGGGCAAGCGAAGGCTCCGGGTGGGGCCGGGGGATGCGTCCGGCAGGTGCCGACAGCATGACCCTTGGCGGGAGAGGGGGCGTTAATCGCCGGTAAAACGCCGGCATGGCGGGGCCGCGCTATAGTGTGGCCCTCCCTGGCTTTGACGGCTCCGGCCCGCGAAAGTTGCACCCATGACCACACCGCGCATCACCTTGTATTCCAGCGCAATCTGCCCCTACTGCATCGCCGCCAAGAACTTCCTGAAGAGCCGCGGCCTGGAGTGGGACGAAGTCCGCATCGACCTGGACCCGGCCCAGCGCGAGAAGATGGTCAGCATGGCCAAGCGCACGTCGGTACCGCAGATCTTCGTGGGCGACGTTCATGTCGGCGGTTACGACGACATGATGGCGATGCACCGGGCGGGCCGGTTCGAGCCGCTGCTTGGCGGCGAGGGCGCATGAGTACCGGAGGCGATGACGATCGCGTCGCCGCCTTCACCGCGTTCCGGCAGCGCATGAACGAACGCATCCTGGCCGAACCGAACCAGGTGGTGCGGCGCTTCTTCGCACTGGACACGCAGACCTACCAGCCGGGCGTGCTGGACGTGAAGACCAAGGAGCTGTGTGGCCTGGTGGCCTCCCTGGTGCTGCGTTGCGATGACTGCATCGCGTACCACGTGGCCCAATGCCGGCAGGCGGGCGTCAACCGCGACGCGATGTTCGAGGCGTTCTCCATCGGCTTGGTGGTGGGCGGCAGCATCGTCATCCCGCACCTGCGGCGGGCCGTGGATTTCCTCGACCGGCTGGAGCAAGGCGCGGACTCGCCCGAGCCACACGAGCACGGCTGAGCGTGGCGCCTCGGGCGCATGCGCGATCCGACAGCACCCGCTGCGCCGTACGGATGCGCAGGGCGGCTCTGGCATAATGGGCGGCTGAATCGGCCGCGTCGCCCGGCGTGCGCCCGGCCGTCGTCTTCCCCCAATCGGCAAGGAACCCCAATGACCCAGACCATCACCGTGATCCGCGGCGACGGCATCGGCCCGGAAATCATGGACGCCACCCTGCACGTGCTCGACGCGATGCAGCTTGGCCTGCGCTACGAGGAGGCCGACGCCGGCATGGCCGCGCTGGAAAAGCACGGCGAGCTGCTGCCGCAGGCCACGCTCGAATCGATCACCCGCAATCGCGTGGCGCTGAAGAGCCCGCTGACCACCCCGGTGGGCGAAGGCTTCTCCTCGATCAACGTGCAGCTGCGCCGCATCTTCGACCTGTACGCCAACGTGCGTCCGGCCAAGAACTTCCCCAACACCAAGGCCCGCTTCCCCGGCGACGTCGATCTGATCACCGTGCGCGAGAACACCGAGGGCGCCTACCACGGCGAAGGCCAGGAAGTCTCCGAGGACGGCCAGACCGCCACCTTGCTGCAGCGCGTGACCCGCAAGGGCTCCGAGCGCATCGTCCGCTACGCCTTCGACCTGGCCCGCAAGACCGGCCGCAAGAAGGTCACCGTGGTGCACAAGGCCAACATCCTCAAGTCCACCTCCGGCCTGTTCCTGAAGACCGCGCGTGAAGTCGCCGCGGAGTACCCGGACATCGAGTGCAACGAGATGATCGTGGACAACACCTGCATGCAGCTGGTGATGCGCCCCGAGCAGTTCGACATCATCGTCACCACCAACCTGTTCGGCGACATCATCTCCGACCT
>JAUNRQ010000026.1 GCA_030535605.1 Pseudoxanthomonas suwonensis | reverse complement strand
ACGACAAACTTACCGGGTCGGTCGTGGGCCACTCCCTCAGTTGGGAGAAGAACCACTTTTTTCTCTCCGACTGTCAGTTTCCGCTCCCCGTTTGCGTGGATGGGGGGACCGGGACGCTGAACGCATGGCATGGCCCGGACTGTCCCGCTGCCGGGATCCCCCCGCCGGCAGACCCTTGCAAAAACACATTCGGAGAGATTCCCCATGAAGTCGCCTTCCCTGACCCACGCGCCCGTGCTGGCGCCGATTGCCCTGGCGATCGGCCTGGCGCTGTCCCTGCCCGCCCAGGCCGACCCCACAGGCCCGTCATGCTGGGTGTACGACGCCACCACCGAAACCTGGTCGCAGGTGGCAACAGCCGACAACACCCTGGGCAACGAGCACGGCACCAGCAACAGCACCTGCGCTGCCGACGCCAATGCCTACGGCGAGCGCAACAATGCCAGCGGCGCGCAAAGCACCGCAATGGGCCACGCCAACCAAGCCCGTGCCGATGGCAGTGTCGCCATCGGTTACAGCAACATCGCCAGAGAACGCTGGGCCACGGCGATTGGCTTCGAGAACGAAGCCTCCGGCCTGTATTCGTCCGCGCTCGGCACGTCCAATGTCGCCAGCGGACTGCACAGCAGCGCCATCGGCAGGAGCAATACGGCTTCCGGCTCTGGCGGCAATGCCGTGGGTTTCCAGAACACCGCCAGTGAGCAAAGCGCCCAAGCCTTCGGTCGCGGCAACACCGCCTCGGGTCCGGTGTCGGTCGCGTTCGGCGTCGACAACACGGTGAGCGGCTCCGGCGCAATGGCCTTCGGCCACACAAACACCGCCAGCGGCGGTTCTGCCAGCGCATTCGGCGTGAGAAGCATCGCCGAAGGCGGCCAGTCGACCGCGGTGGGTTATGCCGCCCAATCCAAGGGGAACAACAGTCTGGCCCTGGGTGAGAACGCCATTGCAGAAGGCAGCAACGCGGCGGCCATCGGCAACCAGGCCAACGCCAGTGGCTCCATGAGCGTGGCCATCGGCAATGGTACTTCGAGCAGCGGCGCGGGCAGCGTGTCGGCGGGCATCGGCAGCAGCGCCAGCGCCGAAAATGCCACCGCCATCGGCATCGACGCGGTCGCCTCGGGCGAACGCAGCCTGGCGGCCGGCCTGGGTGCCAAGGCCGACGGCTACGACGCCATCGCCATCGGCCGCGGCGCCGAGGTACTGGCGGCGGGTGCCAGCGGCAACACCGCCACCGGCGGCGTCGCCGTCGGTGCCACCGCCAAGGTGCTGGTGGATGCCACCAACGCAGCGGCGATCGGTGCCGGATCGGTGGCCGAGCAGGCCGACACCGTGTCCTTCGGCAACGCCGACATGCAGCGCCGCCTGGTGCGGGTGGCGGCGGGCGTGGATGCCACCGACGCCGTCACCGTGGCCCAGCTGGAGGCGATCAACACCGGTGCGGTTGCGTTCTTCGGTGGCGGCGCATCCTATGCGAACGGCGTCTGGACCGCCCCGAGCTACGTGATCGGCGGCCAGACCCATCGCAATGTCGGCGATGCCTTCGGCGCGGTGGACACCGCACTGGGCGCGCTGGACGGACGCGTCACCACGCTGGAAGCCGGCGGTGGTACCGGCGGTGCCCCCGGCCCGCGCGGGCACAGCGCCTACGAGGTGGCGGTGGCGCAAGGCTTCCAGGGCACCGAGGCCGAATGGCTGTCCTCGCTGGTCGGCCCGGCCGGTCCGCGTGGCCCCGCCGGTCCGCAAGGTCCGGCCGGCACCGGTGGTGGCCTGGAAGAAGCGGAAGTGCGGGCGATCGCCGGCGAGGTTTCGGCTGCCGGTGACGGCCAGACGCTGACCGCCGCCAACGCCCATACCGACGCCCGCGAGCAGGTGCTGCGCGAGGAAATGCAGACCGGCAATGCCGCCACCCTGAGCGCCGCCAACCAGTACACCGATGCCGCCATTCTCAAGCTCACCGGCGTCGACTTCAACGAGTTCGGCCAGCGCCTGGACGCACTGGAGGACCGGTTCGCCGGGGTCGATACCCGCCTGCACCAGCAGGACCGGCGCATCAGCCGCATCGGCTCGATGGGCACGGCGATGATGAACATGGCGATCAACGCCGCCGACATGGGCACCGGCAATGGCCGCATCGCCGCTGGCGTGGGCTTCCAGGGCGGCGAGCGCAGCCTGTCTGTGGGCTATGGCAGGCGCGTCGGCCGTGCCTCGTTCTCCCTGGGTGGCGCCTTCGGCAGCGGCGAGCGTACCGCCGGTGCGGGCTTCGGCATCGACCTGTAAGCCGTGCACGCCTACTACCGGAGATTCGACATGACAATCCTCACCGCAGCACCGCACCCGTCGCGGGCATCGGTCGCGCTGGCACCGATCGCCTTGGCCATCGGCCTGACGCTGGCCCTGCCCGCGCAGGCCGACCCGGCAGGCCCGGCCTGCTGGCGCTTCGACACCACCACCGACACCTGGGTCCAGGACGGCAGCATCGACCGCACCCAGGGCAACGAGCACGGCACCCGCAACAGCACCTGCTCCACCACGCCGCGTTCCAACGCCTATGGCCAGCAGAACAATGCCAGCGCCAGCGGCAGCGTTGCATTGGGCTTCGGCAACACCGCGCGCGCCGGTCTCAGCAGCGCCATCGGCGATCGCAATGACGTCCGGGGAACTTGGGCGACAGCCGCCGGCAACCGCAACCGCGCCGACGGCGGCTACGCCGCAGCCATGGGCAACGGCAATGAAGCGGCAGGCAACGGCATGGCCTTCGGCAGTGGCAACACCGCCGCCGCCAGCGCCATCGCCGTCGGCACCAGCAACCGGGCCGAGAGCGACCGCGCGCAGGCCTTCGGCTGGCAGAACACGGCACGCGGCGGCCAGGGCGCAATGGCCTTTGGCCACACCAACATCGCTGAAGGGCAAAACGCGGTCGCCATTGGCGAGTCCAGCAGAGCGGTCGGGCTGGGCGCCATCGCCATGGGCAGCACCGCGAGGACGACGACCACGTCCGCGAGCGACCCGCTCGCCGACCATGCCATCGCATTGGGCTACCACAGCCGCGCTCGCGCCCCCAGGGCCATCGCTGCCGGTCGTGCCAACGACGCTCAGGCCCGCCGAGCCGTCGCCGTCGGCAACAGCAATGAGGCTTTCGCCGAAGCCTCGGTCGCCGTGGGCCGTAACAACCGCACAAGCGGCATCCGTTCGGTGGCGCTTGGCAGCGATCAGACCGTCCGCGGCGAGCACAGCCTGGGCTTGGGCCAGCACTCGACCGTGGACGGGGCGCAGGCGGTGTCGGTGGGCTATCAGGCCAACGCCAAGGGCCATGATGCGGTGATGATCGGCCGCAGCCAGTGGGGCGTGGAGGCGGCCGGCGATGCCAGCCTGGTCTCTACCAGCACCGGTGGCACGGCGCTGGGTGCGGGTGCGCGGATACTGGTCGATGCCACCAACGCGGTCGCGATCGGTGCCGAATCGGTGGCCGAGCAGGCCGACACCGTGTCCTTCGGCGCCGATTCCCGGCCGTTGCGGCGGCTGGTGCGTGTTGCCGCCGGCCTGGCCGGAACCGATGCCATCAACATGTCCCAGCTCGAGGCCTTCGGCGGCGGCCTGGCCGGATTCTTCGGTGGCGGCGCCAGCTTCGCTGCCGGCGTCTGGACCGCGCCGTCCTACACCATCGACGGCCAAGCCTACGGCACCATCGGCGATGCCTTCGCCGCGCTGGAGGCCCCGCTGGCGGCGCTGGATGGCCGCATCACCACGCTGGAAGCCACGCCCGGTGGCCCCGGTCCGCGTGGTGCCGATGGTGCCAGTGCCTACGAGGTGGCTATCGCCAACGGTTTCCAGGGCGACGAAGCCCAATGGCAGGCCTCGCTCGCCGGCCCGCAGGGGCCGCAAGGCCCGCGTGGTCCGGCCGGTGAAGCCGGCGGTGGGCTGGAAGCCGACCAGGTGCGCACGATCGCCACCGCGGTGTCGGCCGACGGCGACGCCGAGACCCTGACCGCCGCCAACGCCCACACCGACGCCCGCGAGGACGTGGTGCGCGGCGACATCGAAAGCGGCCACGCCGCCACCCTGTCGGCGGCCAACCAGTACACCGATGCCGCGATCCGCCAGTTGATCGGCTTCAACATCGAGGAACTGGGACGGCGCATGGATTCGCTGGAAAGCCGCATGGATGGGATCGACACGCGCTTGGGCGAACAGCACCGCAAGCTCAACCGCATCGGTTCGATGAACACGGCCATGCTCAACATGGCCGTCAACGCCGCCGGTGGCCGCACCGACCGCGGCCGCATCGCCATGGGCATCGGCTTCATGGGCGGCGAGCGCAGCCTGTCGGTCGGCTACGGCCGCCGCCTGGGTCGCGGCTCGTTCTCGATCGGTGGTGCCATCAGCGGCGAGGAGCGCTCCATCGGCATCGGCTACGGCTTCACGATGTAAGCGCCACCCCAGCGTTGGGGACAGCCAGGGACGGCTGGACTTCGGATCGGGTGTGGAGCCCCGATCCGGCAATGCCAGACCGGGACCTGGCGAACGGACCGGCAAGCGCAGGACGGCGCTTGCCGGTCCACCTTGTTTCTCAGCACCCGCAACCGAAGCCGTTGGCCAGGCGGATGCCCGACGCATTCAGACGCTCGCACCGGCGAACGGGCATGATTCGTCGGGGGGACCGCTGGCCAGCAGCTGGCGACGGGGATGCAAGCCAGCGCCAATGCGGGGACTTTCGGGGACCGCAGCCGCGTCACAGCAGTGGAGCGAACACCATGGCCAGGACCATGCCGACGCACAACCGAATGCCGCAGGGGCCGAACGGCCGCCACGGACAACCGGCAAGCACACGGCACGCACCGTTCGATGCCTCCGCCAGCAGCGCCCGCGGGCGCGGTCGCCGGCCATGATCCCGGAGCATCTCGACCATTGGCAGGCCGCCGACAAAGCCTTCGACACCTGGCTGGACCTGCCGGAAGACCGGCGCGATGCGTGGCTGGCGGGATTGACGCTGGCCGAGCCGGTGCGCCAGCGCCTGCAACGGATGATCGATGCGCACCGCAAGCCCGACAGCGCGCTGGATCCGCCGGGGGAGGGCCTGGTCGGATGCCGGCTGGGCGACTGGACCCTGCACCGCGAGCTGGGCCGTGGCGGCATGGCCGTGGTCTGGCTGGCCAGCCGCGAGCAAGGCCAGGCCACGCAGCAGGCCGCGGTGAAGATCCTCACCCTGGCCTCGCTGGGCAACGTCGGCCGCGAACGCTTCCAGCGCGAGGCGGCGATCCTCGCCCGTCTCAACCATCCCAACATCACCCCGTTGATCGACTGCGGCGTGGCCGCCGACGGCACCTGCTGGATGGCGATGCCGCTGGTCCAGGGCGAGCGCATCGACCGCTTCTGCGAGCACGGCGATCTCGATACCCGCGCCATCGTCAGCCTCGGCCTGCAGGTCTGTGACGCCGTCGCCAGTGCCCACCGCAATCTGGTGGTGCATCGCGACCTGAAGCCGTCCAACGTGCTGGTGGAAGCCGGCGGCCACGTGCGCCTGCTGGATTTCGGCATCGCCCAGTTCACCGACACCCGGGATGAACCCACGCGCACCCGCTGGCGCGCGTTGACTCCGGGCTATGCCGCGCCGGAGCAGAGCGCCGGCGCGCCGCCGAGCACGGCCATCGACATCTACGGCCTCGGGGCGTTGCTGCACCGGCTGCTCACCGGGCAGGTGCCCGCGGACGGGGAGCGCAGCCTAGGCACCCGGCCTTCACTGCTGGTGCGTGAGGCCGGCCATGCGTACCACCATCACTATTCGCCCTTGAAGAACGACCTTGACCGGGTGCTGCTGAAGGCCCTGGCCGAAGACCCGGCGCAGCGCTATGCCAGCGTCGATGCCCTGGCCGATGACCTGCGCCGCTGGCTCGCCGGTCGCCCGGTGCTGGCGCAGAAGCCGCGGCTGGGGTATCGGTTGCGCAAGTTCGCCGGTCGCAACAAGGTCGGGTTGGCCGCCGCCACGCTGCTGGTCGCCAGCCTGGCCGCCGGCCTCACCGCGACCTTGTGGCAAGCCCGCGAGGCCAGGTTCGCCGCGGAGCGGGCCTTGGCCGCGCGCAACTTCATGGTCGCGTTGTTCGAAGCCAGTGACCCGGACGTCGCCCAAGGGCGGGTCATCACTGCCCGCGAGCTGCTGGACCAGGGCACGCATCAGATCCGCACCACCTTCACCGACAACCCGCAGTTGCGTACCGAGATGCTGCTCCTGCTGGGCAAGTTGCACCTGCAAATCGACGCGGTGGATGCGGCGGCCCCGTTGCTGGAAGAAGCCCTGCAACTGGCGCGCTCCAGCGGCGACACTGCCATGGAAGTGGACGCACGGAGGTTCGTGGGCCTGTTGCGCATCGACCAGGACCGCCCGGCCGAAGCATTGGCCGAGTTCGACGCGGCAGCCGCGCTGCTGGCGTCGACCGGACAGGTGCCCGGTCCGGTCCACGGCCAGTTGATGCACGGACTGGGGGCGGCCCTGGCCGCAAGTGGCCAGGGCCGGGCGGCGATCGATCGCACCGGCGCCGCACTGGCCCTCGCGCGGGACCGCAAGGTGCCTGACGATGCCCTGTTCCAGTATCTGTACGCACACGGCAATGCCTTGGATGCGGCAATGGCCGGAGAAGAGGAGCGCCTTGACGCACTGCTGCGCGAGGCACTGGCGTTGCGCGCCGCCGACCGGTTGCCGCCCACCGAACGGATACCGGTGCATAACCTGCTGGCCGCGCTGGCACTGAGCCGCGGGGACCTGGACGAAGCGCGCGCCCAGGCCACGCGCGCGCAGGGGCTGGCCGATCAGGTCTACGCACCGCTGCATTCGGGACGCGCCGCCATCCTTATCACCACCGGGCTGACGCTGGTGCACGTTGGCCAGCTTGACGAGGCCGAAGCAGCACTGCGCGAGTCCCTGCGCATCCAGGACAGCATCGACCCACAAGGCCGCACGCCGATGCGGGCCGGCACATACAACAACCTGGCGCTGGCGCTGGAGCTCAACGAACGCATCGAGCAGGCCGAGCCTTTCATGGCCGGTGCCCGGGAACTGGCGGGGGAGTTGTTCGGGAAGGAGGACATGCGCTATGCGATCGCCACCAACAACCTCGGCAGCCTGCATCGGCGACTCGGTCGATTTGCCGACGCGGAACGGTTGCTGGACGAGTCGGTGGCGCTGCGCAGTCGGCTGCTGGGACCGGCGCATCCGCAGGTGGGACACTGCATCGTCCAGCAGGCGCTGTTGCGGCTCGACCAAGGCCGACCCGGCGACGCGCTGTCGCTGGCCGACAAGGCCCTGGCCATCTACGCCGGTGCTGAATTTTCCGATCCGCGGCGCCTTGCGATGGCGCAGGTCCTGCGCGCGGACGCGATGGCACGCATGGGCCGGATCGACGAAGCCGGAGCGCTGTTCGCGCGGATCATCGAGGACGCCCGTTCCACCGGCACTGCCAGCGGCGCGCTATGGGCGCGCGCGTTGGCGGCACGTGCCGACTTCACCGCCGAACATGACCCGGATGCCGCCCCGGCGGCCATCGCCGAAGCATTCTCCGCCTATTCCGCGACGTTCGGCGCCAACCACCCCGGAACCCGGCGCTACGCCACGCTGCTGCGCCAGCGCGGCATCGACCGGCGCAGCGCCGCGGGCGTCAGGTCCGCGACGGTGCCTTGAAGTGCTTCTTCAACCCGGCCCAGCAGGCCTGGTAGTCGCGCTGCCGGTGCGGCGCCTCGATGGCCTGCGTGGTCGGGCGGATCACCGCGCGTGATTCGAACATGAACGCCATGGTGTCGCGGATGTAGTCGGGCACGGAGGTGTCGCTGCGCGAAGCCTTCTCGAACGTCGCCGCATCCGGACCGTGGCCGGTCATGCAGTTGTGCAGCGAGCCGCCGCCTGGGGCGAAGCCTTCGGCCTTGGCGTCGTAGGCGCCGTGGATCAGGCCCATGAACTCGCTGGCGATGTTGCGGTGGAACCACGGCGGGCGGAACGTGTCCTGCATCGCCAGCACGCGCGGCCCGAAGATCACGAAATCGAGATTGCCCACGCCCGGGGTGTCGGTCGGCGAGGTCAGCACCAGGAAAATCGACGGATCCGGGTGGTCGAAGCTGATCGAACCGATGGTGTTGAACTTGCGCAGGTCGTACTTGTAGGGCACGTGGTTGCCGTGCCAGCCGACGACGTCCAGCGGCGAATGACCGATGTCGGCCCGCCACAGGTGGCCCTGGAACTTGGCGACGAGCTCGAAATCGCCTTCGACATCCTCGTAGCTGGCCTGCGGCGTGAGGAAGTCGCGCGGATTCGCCAGTCCGTTGCTGCCGATGGGCCCGAGGTCGGGGATGCGCATGAACGGACCGAAGTTCTCGCACACGTAGCCGCGCGATGCGCCGTCGGGCAGCTCGACACGGAAGCGCACGCCGCGCGGAATCACCGCGATCTCCTGCGGTTCGACTTCCATCACCCCCAGTTCGGTGGCGATCACCAGGCGCCCCTGCTGCGGCACGATCAGCATCTCGCCATCGGCGTTGTAGAAGAAACGCCCGTCCATCGACGCGTTGGCCGCGTACAGGTGCACGCCGATGCCGATGGCGGCCGCCGGCCCGCCGTTGCCCGCCATGGTGAACAGGCCATCAAGGAAATCCACCGGGGTCTCGGGGATCGGCAGCGGACTCCAGCGCAGCTGATCCGGGGTCACCGGACCATCGCCGAAATCGTTGTGGAAGTGGTTGTGATGCAGCGGCTCGAACGCACCGTGCATCGCCGCCGGGCGGATCCGGTACAGCCAACTGCGACGGTTCTGGTGTCGCGGCGCGGTGAACGCGGTGCCGGTCAACTGCTCGGCGTACAAGCCGTGGGCCACCACCTGCGGCGAGTTGCGGCCGTCCGGCAGGGTGCCCGGGATCGCCTCGGTGGCGAACTCGTTGCCGAAGCCGCTCATGTAGCCGGTCTGGCGGATGCGGGCGTCGTCGTGCGCGTGGATGGGGAGAACGTTGTCCGGCTGCGTGGTCATGCAATCACCTCGGATGGCCGGGCCCTGCCCGCCGTGTGTGGAGCGCAGCGTGCTCCGCTGCGCGTTTGCGAACACCGGCAGAAGCCTGTTCCACCGGTTGAAGCCCGGACATCAAGCGGAACATGCTCCGCTGCGCAGGCTGTGCGGTTTACAGCACCCCGCGCTTCATCTGGTCGCGCTCGATCGATTCGAACAGCGCCTGGAAATTGCCTTCGCCGAAGCCCTCGTTGCCCTTGCGCTGGATGATCTCGAAGAAGATCGGGCCGAACGCGTTCTGGGTGAAGATCTGCAACAGCTTGCGCTGCTTGGTCTCCGGATCGGCATCGATCAGGATCGAGTTCTTCCGCAGGCGCGGCACGTCCTCGCCATGCTCGGGCACGCGCACGTCGATCACGTCGAAGTAGGTGTCCGGCGTGTCGAGGAACTTCACGCCCTTGGCGTGCATGGCCTCCACCGATTCGTAGATGTCGTTGGTGAACAGCGCGATGTGCTGGATGCCCTCGCCCTTGTAGTCGCGCAGGTACTCGTTGATCTGGCTCTTCTCGTCGCTCGACTCGTTCAGCGGGATGCGCACGATGCCATCCGGTGCGGTCATCGCCTTGGACAGCAGGCCGGTCTTGGCGCCCTTGATGTCGAAGTAGCGGATCTCGCGGAAGTTGAACAGCTTCTCGTAGTAGTCCGACCACTTCTGCATGTTGCCCAGGAACAGGTTGTGCGTGAGATGGTCGATGAAGGTCAGGCCGAAGCCCTTGGGCTGCTGGTCGACCCCGTCCAGCGGCTCGAAGTCGCCGTACAGGTCGGCCTTGCCGCTGTCCACCAGGTACAGCATGCAGTCGCCGATGCCCTTGATCACCGGCGCATCGACCGCCTTGCTGTCGGCCTTGACGTCGATCGCTTCACCGCCGTTGGCCAGCACGTGTTCCAGCACCTTGGAGGACGGCTGGTCGAAGTTGATCGCGAAACCGCAGGCCGACGGGCCGTGCGTTTCGGCGAAGGCCGACGCGAACGACTCGGTGGTCTCGTTCAGCAGGAAGTTGATGCCACCCTGCCGGAACAGGGTGATGTCGCGGTCCTTGTGCCTGGCGATCGCGGTGAACCCCATGCCCTCGAGGTATTCGCGCATGCGCGCACCCTCTCCGGCCGGCGCGGCGAATTCGACGAACTCGAAACCGTTGATGCCCATGGGGTTGTCGAAGGTGGTCGGGGTCATCCCGATATCCTGGTCGATGACGGCACGTTGCACGGACATGAGCGGCTCCTGGGAAAGGCGTGGTTCGCGGGGAATGGTGCTTGCGCACCGGCATGCGGACGTTATAGTTTCAAATGAAACCATTTTCAAGTGGCGGAACGGGTATGGGCGGCAAGCCGGCAGCGATCACAAGGCAGCACGCAGCGGACACGGAACTGGCGGCTGACGCCGACGCGCTGGTCCTGGAATCCTTCGTGCCCTACCGGCTGTCGGTGCTGTCCAACCGCATCAGCCAGCGCATCGCCGATGTCTACGCCGAGCGCTTCGGCATCGGCGTCACCGAATGGCGCGTGATCGCGGTGCTTGGTCGATTTCCCGGCCTCTCCGCAGCCGACGTCGCCGAACGCACGGCCATGGACAAGGTCGCGGTCAGCCGCGCACTGGCGCGCTTGCTGCAACGCGGCCTGCTGCTGCGCGATACCGCCGACGAGGACCGGCGCCGCTCTGTGCTGGCGCTGTCACCGGCCGGCCGGGCGGTGCACGCCGAGGTGGCGCCGCTGGCGCTCAGGATCGAGGCGCGTCTGCTGGCCAGGCTGGACGCGGGCGAACGGCACCATCTGCAGCGGTTGCTGGACAAGCTCGAGCGCGGCATCCCGGCGATCGGCGAGGACTGAACACCAACCTCCAGTGGAAGGGCCGGCCTGGTTTCATGGCTACCCGCCGGAGACAGCGCTGCCGCCACGCGTGCCGGACATCGATCGGGATGACGCCAACGAAAAACGGCAGCCGAAGCTGCCGTTTCCCGGAGTCACTGCTTCACCCGGCTCAGCGGGTTTCCTGGTCCACGCGCATGCCGGCCGCCTGCGGCTCGCCCAACGCCGGCTCACCGGCCAGCTCGTCGTGGTCGCGCAGCGTCTCGAGGTGCATCAGGCGCTTGATCAGCGGCGAGACGAGCACGAAGAACACGCCCACGCCGACCGCGACCCAGCCGACCGTGGTGTAGACATCCAGCACGACCGCCTGCGACGCATCTTCGCCGGCGGCCGCGCCGGCACCGGTGGCCGCGGAGATCATGCCGGCGGCGAAGTTGCCGGTGGCCGAGGCGAAGAACCACGTACCCATGATCAGGCTGGCCATGTGTGCCGGCGCCAACCGATTCATCGCCGACAGGCCCACCGGCGACAGGCACAGCTCGCCCATGGTGTGCAGCAGGTACAGCAGGAAGATGAAGATGACCGGGGTCAGGTTGCCCAAGCCCGCGGCCTTGGCACCGGCCACCAGCACGAAGAAGCCCAGCCCCAGCTGTACCATCCCGAGGCCGAACTTGGCACCGGTGCTCGGCTCCAGGTTGCGGCGCCCCAGCCAGGTCCACAACGCGGCGAACAGCGGCGCCAGCAGGATGATGTAGATCGCGTTGAGCGACTGGAACATCGAGGCGGGGACGTCCCAGCCCAGGAAACTGCGGTCGACATTGCGGTCGGTGTACAGGTTCAGCGACGAGCCGGCCTGCTCGAACAGCGCCCAGAACAGGATCGAGCCGAAGATCAGGATCAAGGCCGCGATGATTCGCTGGCGCGCGTGCGAATCCAGCTTCGGCAGGGCAAAGAAGAACACGTAGGCCAGCAGCACCACGCCGCCGATGCCCAGCAGCCACATCACCGCCGACTGGTTCTGCACCATCCACCAGCACGCCGCGACCGCCACCAGGCCGACGAGGTAGAGCATCCACTCGAACGGGATGCCGGCCACGCGCTCGCGCAGCTTGGCCGGATCGCGAGATTCGCCGTTGCCGCGCAGCAGCGGCTTGCCCAGCACGAACACGATCAGGCCCAGCAGCATGCCGATGCCGGCCGCGCCGAAGCCGTACTTCCAGCCGTAGGTTTCACCGAGGTAACCGCACAGCAGCGAACCCAGCGCGGCGCCCAGATTGATGCCCATGTAGAAGATCGTGTACGCGCCGTCGCGGCGCACGTCGGTGCGCGGGTACAGCTGCCCGACCATCACCGAGATGTTGGCCTTCAGGAAGCCGGAGCCGACGATGATGAACGACAGCGCCAGCCAGAAGATGTTGAGGAAGCTGGTGTCGCCACCGCCCTGCCCTTCGAAAGCCATCAGGAAGTGGCCGAAGGTCAGCAGGATGGCACCGTAGAGCACCGCCTTGCGCTGCCCCAGGTAACGGTCGGCCAGATAACCGCCGATTACCGGCGCGATGTACACCAGCGCGGTGTAGGAGCCATACACCATGGACGCATCGGCATCGGAGAACAGCCAATGCTTGACCAGGTAGAACATGAGCAGCGCGCGCATGCCGTAGTAGGAGAAGCGCTCCCACATTTCGGCAAAGAACAGCATGAACAGGCCGCGCGGGTGACCGAGGAAGGTCCTTTCGGCGGTGGCGGGCAATGGATTGGACACGATGTAGCTCCCTCGCGTTGGCGTACCCGCTGGCGCAGGCGACAGGCGAGCATCGCGCTCGCGGCGATTGTCGTCAATAGTGCATTCAGGTTATCCGGCGGCGCCCCGCGGCTGCCGTCACCGGCCGGCGGCGGCAGCGCCGCCGGCTGCATCGGTTACCACGAGGGCTGCCGCGCCTCGCTCAGGGCGCGGGCGCGACGCCGGCGGCGGTGGGCGCGACGTAGTCGTAGCTGCTGTCCAGTCCAAGCGGCAGGCCCAGTCCCCAGAACAGCAGCAGGAACGCGCTCCAGACCACCAGCAGGGTGATGGCGAACGGCAGCATCATCGACAGCAAGGTGCCGATGCCGGCGGACTTCACATAACGCTGGCAGAACACCACGATCAGCGGGAAGTACGGCAACAACGGTGTAATGATGTTGGTCGAGGAATCGCCGACGCGATACGCCGCTTGGGTCAGGTCCGGGGAGACGCCCAGCTGCATCATCATCGGCACCATGATCGCGCCGATCAGCGCCCACTTCGCCGAAGCAGAGCCGATCAGCAGGTTGACGAACCCCGACAGCAGCACGATGCCGACGATGGTCGCGCCCATCGGCAGGCCACTGGCCTGCAGGAAGTTGGCACCCTTGATCGCGAACAACGCTCCCATGTTGCTCTGGCCGAAGGCGTAGATGAACTGGGCCGCGAAGAACGCCATGACGATGTAGTAGCCCATGCCGCTCATCGCGTTGGACATGCCCTTGACGATGTCGCGGTGGCTGTCGACCGTACCGGCCACGTAGCCGTAGACGATGCCCGGGACCAGGAAGAAGATGAAGATCAGCGCCACGATCGACTGCATCATCGGTGCGGCGGACACCAGCAGTGAACCTGCACCCGCCCCGGCCTCGGCAGGGGCGCGCCACGGCGACGCTTCCGGCAGCGCCGTCACCACCAGCAGCACCACGGTCGCCAGCATCGACAGAAGCGCCATCCACAACCCCTTGCGCTCGCGTGCGTCGAGCTCGCTCATGGCCGGCATTTCGGCAGCATCACCATCGACCTTGGTGCGCCTCAGTCGCGGTTCGATGACCCGGTCGGTGAGGAACCAGCCCACGGCCATGATCAGGAAGCTCGACGCCGTGGTGAAGAAGAAATTATTGAGCGGATTGACCACCACCGCCGGATCGATGAGGTTGGCCGAAGCCTGGGTCAACCCCGACAGCAGCGGATCGAGGCTGGAGGGAATGAAAGTGGCCGAAAAGCCGCCGGACACGCCCGCGAAGGCCGCGGCGATGCCCGCCAGCGGATGCCGCCCGGCGGCATGGAAGATCACCGCTCCCAGCGGGATGACCAGCACGTAGCCCGCGTCCACCGCCACATGGCTCAGGATGCCGACGCCGATCAGAACCGGCGTCAGCAGCATCTTCGGCGTCACCGAGAGCAACTTGCGCAGGCCCGCGTTGATGAAACCGGTGTGCTCGGCCACACCAAGGCCCAGCATCGCCACCAGCACCACGCCCAACGGGTGGAAGGTGACGAAGGTCTGCACCATCTGCGACATGAAAGCCGTCAGGCTGGTGCCGGACAGCAGGTTGTTGATCTGGATGGCCTCGCCGGTGCGGGGATCCAGTTCGGTGAAACTCATCGTCGACATCCACGCCGAGAATGCCCACACCGCCAGCATCAACAGCAGGAACAACACCGCCGGGTCCGGCAATTTGTTGCCGACGCGCTCGACGGCATCGAGCATGCGGGTAACGAGGCCGCGCTTTTCGGACGCGGGCGGCTGCGGTTGGCTCATCGGCGGATTCCCCGGAAACGTGTCAGTCGCCGAATCCTAGCAGCCCGTGAGCGAGTCCCCCGAATTCAGGTCCACTGGCCGCTATGAACATTCCGACTGGCATCGTCCGGCGAAACGCGGCGCCGCGCCGCTCCCGCGTCGCCTATCGCCTGCAGAACGCCGCTACACGCGCCGGTCCACCCCCAGGTAGGCGGCATCGTCGAAACTGCTGCACCAGTGCGGGCGGTAGACCACCACCAGCACCATCACTCCGCCAGTGAAGAAGGCTTCGCCGAACATCATCGGCGGGGTGGTCAGCAGGTACAGGGTGGCCTCGCGTTCGGCACCGGACAGCCAGCTCAGCAATGCCTTGGCCATCACCGAGGCGGCGATCGCCAGCGCTCCGGCAGCGGCGGCGTTGCCGAGCACGTAGATCATGATGTTGCTTGGCAAGCGCAAGCGGACGAAGGCACCCACGCCGACCGTCACCGCTGCCGGCAAGGCGCCGGTCAGCAGGAAGTCCACCGCCCAGCCCTGCCACGCCCAGCCGATCGCCCACATGATCGCGCTGGCCAGTGCCGCGATCCACAGCGCGAACCCGGTTCCGAACATCAGCACGGCAATGCTGGTACCGAGAAAGTGCAGCGTCATGCCCGCCACGCCGTGGGTGTTGAACAGCCGCAGCGCGATCAGCAGCACCGCGCCGGCCACGAGCACCCGCCGCGCCTCGGCATCGTCTCGCACCTTGAACCACGGCAGTTCGCGACTTGCGCGCCACAGGACCCACGCCGCCAGCCCGATGCTCCCCAGTTGCACCGGAAGCGGCAGCAACGCGTTCACGGTGCCAGCGAGTCGTCGTTGTGCACAGGTCCGTAAGCGCCGCCCGGCCCCAGGTGGGTGCGGACTTCGAACAGTTCCGGGAAGAAGGTCAGGTCCAGTGCGCGCTTGAGGAAGCCGACGCCGGAGGAGCCACCGGTGCCCTTGCGAAAACCGATGATGCGCATCACCGTGCGCATGTGGCGGAAGCGCCACAGCTGGAACTGGGTTTCCAGATCCACCAGGTCCTCGCACAGCGCGTATTCGCGCCACCAGGTGTCGGTGTCGGCGTAGATGCGCCGGAACACCGGCAGCAGCGCCTCGTCCATCGCATGCGGGCGCGAGAAGTCACGCTGCAGCGCCGCCTCCGGGATCGGGTGGCCCCAGCGTGCCAGATAGGCAAGGAACTCCTCGTACAGGCTCGGCGCCTGCAGCACCGCCTGCAGCCCGGCGTGGGCCTTTTCGTCGTGCGCGAACACCTTGAGCATGGCCGCGTTCTTGTTGCCCAGCAGGAACTCCACCGTGCGGTACTGCAACGACTGGAACCCCGAGGACGGCCCCAACGCGTCGCGGAATTCGAGGTATTCGGACGGCGTCAGCGTCTCCAGCACCGACCATTGCGCGGTCAGCTGGTCCAGCACCCGCTTGCAACGCGCCATCACCTTGCGGAACACGCCGGTGCGATCCTGCCGCAGCAGCACCACGGCCGCCTTCAATTCGTGGATCAGCAGCTTCAACCACAGCTCCGAGGTCTGGTGCTGGATGATGAACAGCATTTCGTCGTGCTCGTCCGACACCGGCCGCTGCGCCGACAGCAGCGTGTCCAGCTGCAAGTAGCCGCCGTAACTCATGCGTCCGGCCAGATCGGTCTGGATGCCGGCCTCCAGGGGCCGCTCGTTGTCGTGGATGTCCATGGCGCGAAGGGTAGCGCAAGCCAGCGCCGCCCCAACTGCTCCGGGCCAGGCAGCCCGGGCGACGACTGCACTGCAACCACGAACCGGGGCGCGCCACTGTCCGGCACCGGCGCCGCGTGCATGCGCTGCCATCCAACCGCATCAGCCTCCGGCGTGGGCCGGCCATGGCGCAGTGCAAAACGGAAAAGCAACGGCGACTGGTTAAGATGAGGGGATTTCCCGAGCCGTATTGGAGAACCGCATGAGTGTTGCGACCGAGCCGGTCGTCGCCCGCTTCGAGATCCCGCGCCTGCAGTACCTCGACGAGGACGGTCGGCTGCGCAACGGCCTTCCCGAGGCCGTTGCAGATGCAAAGGCACTGGTGCCGCTGTTCAAGCAGATGCTGTACGTGCGCACCTTCGACAGCAAGGCGATCGCGCTGCAGCGCACCGGCAAGCTCGGCACCTACGCCGCCTCGCTGGGCCACGAAGCCACCCACGTCGGCATCGGCCACTCGCTGGCGGCCGAGGACATCTTCGCCCCCAGCTACCGTGAATACGGCGCGCAGTTCATGCGCGGCGTGCAGCCACGCCAGGTGTTGATGTACTGGGGCGGGGACGAGCGCGGCAACCTTCTGGAAGGTGGCCCGGCGCACGATTATCCGTGGTGCGTGCCGATTTCCACGCAATGCCTGATGGCGGCAGGTGCGGCGCTGTCGATCAAGCTGCGCGGCCAGAAGCGCATCGCCCTGGCCTGCTGCGGCGACGGCGGCTCGTCCAAGACCGATTTCTACGCGGCACTCAACTCCGCCGGTGCCTACACGCTGCCGTTGGTGCTGTGCGTGATCAACAACGGCTGGGCGATTTCGGTTCCTCGCGCGGCGCAGACCGGTGCCGAAACGCTGGCGCAGAAGGGTCTGGCCGGCGGGCTGATGAGCCTGCAGGTGGACGGCAACGATCTGCTCGCGGTGCTGGAAGCCCTGCGCCGTGCGCGCCAGCGTGCGCTGGCCGGCGACGGCGGCACGGTGCTGGAGTTCAAGACCTACCGCCTGCACGACCACACCACCGCGGACGACGCCCGCCGCTACCGCGGCGAAGAAGAGGTCAAGGACGCCTGGAGCCGCGAGCCGTTCATCCGCCTGCGCAAGTTCCTTGCAGCCGAAGGCTTGTGGGACGACGCCCAGGAAAAGGCATGGATCGAGGAGTGCGGCCGCAAGGTCGACATCGAGATCAACGCCTATCTGGAAACGCCGGTGCAGCCGGTCGAAGCGATGTTCGACCACCTGTATGCGGAACTGCCGCTGGACCTGGAACGCCAGCGCGACGCCGCCATTGCCCGGGAGAAGCGCGCATGAGCGACAACCGGAACGCCACAGAGAGCGCGGCACCGATCACCCTGATCGAAGCGATCACCCTGGCACTGGCCCACGAAATGCGCAACGACGATTCGGTCGTGGTGCTGGGCGAGGACGTCGGCGTCAACGGTGGCGTGTTCCGCGCCACCGCCGGCCTGCAGCAGCAGTTCGGCGACACGCGCGTGCTCGACACCCCGCTGGACGAGACCACGATTGCCGGGCTCACCGTGGGCATGGCCTCGCAGGGCATGCGCCCGGTGGCCGAGGCGCAGTTCGACGGCTTCATGTACCCGATGGTGGACTTCCTGGTCTGCCACGCCGCGCGCATGCGTTACCGCACCCGCGGCCGCCTGACCTGCCCGATGGTGCTGCGCGTGCCCTGGGGCGGCGGCATCCGCGCGCCGGAGCACCACTCCGAAGCCAACGAATCGATCTTCACCAACGTGCCCGGCATCCGCGTGGTCATGCCGTCCTCGCCGCAACGCGCCTACGGCCTGCTGCTGGCCGCGATCCGCGACCCGGACCCGGTGGTGTACATGGAGCCCAAGCGCATCTATCGCCAGTACAAGGAACTGGTACCCGATGACGGCGAGGCGCTTCCGCTGGACGTCTGCTACGTGCTGCGGGATGGCAGCGACGTGACCCTGGTCACCTGGGGCGCGCAGGTCAAGGAAACCCTGGAGGCCGCCGAGGTACTGGCGAAGGACGGCATCAGCGCCGAGGTCATCGACGTCGCCACCCTGACTCCGCTGGACTTCGACACCATCGCCGAATCCGTGGCCAAGACCGGTCGCTGCGTGGTGGTGCACGAAGCAGCGAAGACCGCCGGTTTCGGTGCCGAGATCGCCGCGCGCGTGGCCGAGGAATGCCTGTTCGACCTGCTGGCACCGGTCGAACGCGTCACCGGCTACGACACCCACATCCCGCTGTTCCGCCTGGAGATGAAGTACCTGCCCAGCGTGGACAAGATCACCGAGGCGGTGAAGCGCACGATGGCGCACGCCTGAGCCCGGGTACGGCCCGACCACTGCCCCGCAGCGGCCACCGCCGCTGCCACACGACATCGCAAGGATCCATCGCATGAGCAAGAAAACCTTCAACCTCCCCGACCTCGGCGAAGGCCTGCCCGATGCCACCATCGTCGAGTGGTACGTCAAGGAAGGCGACACCATCAAGCTGGACGAGAACCTCGTCTCGATGGAGACCGCCAAGGCGGTGGTCGACGTGCCCTCGCCGGTCAGCGGCAAGGTGCTGAAGCTCTCCGGTGCCTCCGGCGACGTGATCATCACCGGCCACATGCTGGCCGAGTTCGAGATGGACATGTCCATGCCGCAGCGCGCCGAGGGCCAGGACACCGGTCACCACCATGGCGGCGGGCACAGTGTCGGCTCGCAGGATCCGATGCCGGACGACCGCGTGGTCGCCTCCACCGAAGGCGGCGCGATCAAGGCTGAGGGCAAGCCGCAGCCCGAAGACGCCGGTGCCAACGCGTCGGCTGCGGCCAATGCGGAGCGCGAGGATTCGGGCACCGTGGTGGGCGCGATGCAGTCCTCCGACGCGGTGCGCAGCGAAGCGGCCGTGTCCAGCGGCGGGGTCAAGGCAGTGCCCGCCGTGCGTGCCACCGCACGCAAGCTGAAAGTGGACATCAGCCGCGTACGCGGCACCGGGCCGGATGGCGTGGTGACCATGGCCGACGTCAAGGCCGCCGCGGCCGATCCGTCGCTGCTCGGCCCGGCCAGTGGCGGCGGCGCATCCCGCGCATCCGAGCCGTCACCGCACGCGCGCACCGGAGCGGTCGAAACGCGCGGCGTTTCGGGCGAGGGCAGCAGCCGCAGCACGCTTTCCCAGTCCGGCAAGCCCATGCGCACCCAGCCGCCGTCGGTCACCGCCAGCGGCCAGCCCGAACAACTCAAGGGCGTGCGCCGCAACATGGCCCGGGTCATGGCCGACGCCCATGCCCAGGTCGTCCCGACCACGCTGGTGGACGATGCCGATCTGCACGCCTGGCGCGGCAAGCAGGACATCACCGCACGCCTGATCCGAGCCATCGTCCACGCCTGTCGCGAAGTGCCCGCGCTCAACGCCTGGTTCGACGGCAAGGCCCTCACCCGCACCCTCCACCCGCACGTGGACATCGGCATCGCCGTGGACACCGAAGACGGCCTGTTCGTGCCCGCGCTGCGCAACGCCGACATGCTCGACGGCAAGGGCGTGCGCGCTGCCATCAAGCGCCTGCGCAGCCAGGTGGAAGACCGCAGCATTCCGTCGAGTGAGCTGAGCGGCTACACCATCAGCCTGTCCAACTTCGGCATGTTCGCCGGCCGCTACGCCACCCCGGTGGTGGTGCCGCCGTGCGTGGCCATCGTCGGTGCCGGCAAGCTCTCGCACGACGTGGTGGCCGTGATCGGTGGCATCGAAGTGCACCGCCGCATGCCCATCTCGCTGACCTTCGACCACCGCGCCTGCACCGGCGGCGAAGCCGCCCGCTTCCTTGCGGCACTGCTGGACGACCTGTCGCAGCCGAACTGAGGCCGGCGAAACCATCCAGGTGGCCTGGAACGCCCCGGCTGGATATAGGCGGACCGTTCCCGTCCTCGTCTCTTCCGCTGGACAAGTTCCTCAACACCAGCGCAACCAATTACTTCCTCGAAGAGCTCATCAAGAATGCGAAGGATCGGCTGATCCTGATCAGTCCGTATCTGAAGCTCAACGACCGGATCAAGGAACTGGTGGCCGACAAGAACCGCCTGAAGATCGATGTCCGTATCGTTTACGGCAAGAGCGATCTGCAACCGGCGGAGATCGCATGGCTGAACGATCTGACCTACGTGCGGACCAGCTTCTGCCGCAATCTCCATGCCAAGTGTTACCTCAATGAAGAACTGTGCATCGTCACCAGCCTGAAGCTTTACGAATTCAGCCAGGTCAACAACAACGAGATGGGTGTGCTTTTCGAACGGTCGGAAGACACCGAGTTGTACCGCGAAGCGTACGAGGAGGCACAGCGCATCATCCGCATCAATGAAGAAGTGCGGATCTCGTTGAAAGCAGTCCCGCAGGAAGCCGTCGTACCGTCGGAGCCAGTCGCGCCCACTGACGACGACGACGGTGAGGACGAGGGCAAGAAGCTTACCGGCAGCAGACTTGCCCAGAAGCTCAAGATGAAGAACGTTGCAGCGCTGAACGACAGGCTTGTCGAACTTGGTCTGCTGGAACTGCGCGAAGCAGGACACTTCCTCACCGACAAGGGCAGGTCGGCAGGCGGCGAATTCCGCACGAGCAAACGGTTCGGTCCCTATTTGCTCTGGCCCGAAGAAATGGACCTGTCCTGACGGTCTGCCTGAGCGCCCGCTGCCTCCCGGTTCGTTGACCGAAACACCGTCCGTTCGGTACGCACCTCCCCCACCACACGGCAGGTTGGCTGGACCAAGCGTCAGGCGACGTCGCGGGCGGCCGCCTCGATCACGTCGTCCGGTACACCACGCTTGCGCAACGCCTGCGCCAGCCGCGCCGCCGGGCCGAACAGATGCACCGCCTCGTCACGCCGCAGCCCCTCGCTGACATACACCTTGAGCAATGCCTGATATCCACTCATGCCCTTGTGCGGCGCGATCGCCTTCAGCGAATCCACCACGTCCACCGGCACCCGAATGGTGATCGTGGTCATTTCCCGGTCTTTGCTCAACCGGGCCTTGAGCTTGTCAGTAATCATGGTCATTGCGCTCCTGTAAGGTGGCCTTGCGGGCGGAGATTGCGGATGGCGTCGTCCTCGAACACGACATGCACCACAAACAGCAACCGGCTCTGCGCGTCGTAGCCGATCACTGCATCGCGGGCCTCGTCATTGCGGCTGGCGTCCACCAACCGCAAGAACGGGTCGAAGAACACCTCCGCAGCCTGCTCAAAGGTGATTCCGCCGTGGGTTCAACGCGTTTCTGCGGCTCTTTTGTCGATCCCAGAGGAACGTCACGCCATTGCGTTGGAAGCGGACATCCATGTCCCGCAGCGCCTCCCTGAATGTTTTACAATGTAAACAGATTGACTGTACCACGAACTGACCGCGTGCCCGCTCGGGCTCGGCGGTTATCGCGAGGGCATCGATTTCAACCACGCGCGACGGATGAAGAACGCCACGGTCATCGCCAGCAGGTACACGCCATAGCCGACCGACGTGGCCAGCACCTGCGGCCACAGGTGGCCGTGGCTGCGGTCGGCGTGGTCGAAGGACCAGAACAGGGCGATGACGAAGGCCACCACCGACAGCAGCAGGGCGAGGATGTCGAACAGGCGGCGTGCCGCCGTGCGCGGCGTTCGCGGATGGAACCAGAACAGCACCGACAGGATCGCGAACCACGGCAGGAACAGGATCAGCGCCAGGTAGGGCACCTCACCCAGGGTGCCGCCGGCACTCATGCGACGCCCCCGGCCTTCTCGCGCGCCTTCGCCGCATCGGCTTCGGCCAGCCGCGCCAGCGCCGCGATCACTTCGGCGGCGTCCACGCCTTCGGCCAGCAGGCCGGCATCGGCCACTCCGAAGCCGTCGCGGCGCAATGCCGCGATGCGTTGGCCGGCCTCGCGCGGCTGCTCGAAACCCGGGCTCTGCAGCAACACCCGATCCCCCTGCGCCAGCTTGAAGTAGAACCGGCCATCCGCCTCGCGGTACTGCTTGAACAGCGGCGGCGCGGCCTCGACGTTGGTGGCGTCACCGGCATCGGGCATGGCCAGCACCACCTTGGACAGATCACGCAGCCCCACCGCCTCGCGCAGCCGCTCCAGCGTGGGGATGGCGTAGCGTTCGCGCAGGCGGCGGGCACCGTCTCGCAGCACGGCCTCGATGCCTTCGGGTTTGGCGATGAGCATTTCGTAGGTCTCGCGCATCGGTGCGACTTCGGCATCGATCCGATCGAACAACGCCTGCTTGGCCTCCCCCCAACCGATGCCATCGGCAAACGCCTGACGCATCGCCGCGCTCTCGTCCGCCGACGCGAAGGCCTGGTGGATCTGGAACAGCGCCGAACCATCGGTGTCCTTGGCCTGGCCCGGAGCACGCGAGTCGGTGACGATGGAGAAGATCAGCTTGCGCAGCGCATCCTGCGGGGCGAACAGCGGGATGGTGTTGCCGTAGCTCTTGGACATCTTGCGCCCGTCGAGCCCGGGCAGGGTGGCGACCTGCTCATCGACCACCGCCTCGGGCAGCACGAAGTGGTCACGGCCGTAGACGTGGTTGAAGCGCTGGCCGAAGTCGCGCGCCATCTCGATGTGCTGCACCTGATCCCGGCCCACCGGCACCTTGTCGGCGTTGAAGATCAGGATGTCGGCGGCCATCAACACCGGGTACATGAACAGCCCGGCGGTGACCCCGGCATCATCGTCCTGGCCGTCCTCGCGGTTGCGATCGACCGCGGCCTTGTAGGCATGCGCGCGGTTGAGGATGCCCTTGCCGGCGACGCAGGTCAGCAGCCAGGTCAGCTCGTTGATTTCGGGGACGTCGGACTGGCGGTAGAACCACACCGTGTCCGGGTCCAGCCCGCAGGCCAGCCAGGTGGCGGCGATTTCCAGCGTCGAACGCTGGGTCATGGCCGGATCCTGGCTCTTGATCAGACTGTGCAGGTCGGCGAGGAAGTAGAAATTCTCGACCCCTGCCGATCCGGTCGCGGCCAGCGCCGGGCGGATCGCTCCGGTGTAATTGCCAAGGTGCGGCGTGCCGGAGGTGGTGATGCCGGTGAGGATGCGTTGCGGGCGGACGGACATTGCACGGTCGGAAAATGGGACCGGTGCATTGTAGGCGGCGGGCCGCGATCCTGCGCCCCGCGACAGCACGGCGCATCGCCAAACCCCGTTTCCCTCCGCCGTGCGTTGACCCCATCACACCCCTGATGGAGCCCGTCATGTCCCTGCGTGTTTCCTGCATTGCCGTGCTGCTGGCACTGGCCTGCACCGCTACCGCCGCAGCCCACCGTCCTGCACCGGGGCCGGTGACGCTACAACTGCTCGACCGTGATGGCGGCGGGCTGCTTCCCACCGTCGCGCACCGGGGCCAGCAGTGGACCGCGGGCACACCTGGCCAACGTTACGCGGTGCGGCTGACCAATCATTCACCGGGACGGGTGCTGGTGGTGCTGTCGGTGGACGGGGTCAATGCCATCACCGGCGAAACCGCCAGCCCGGCGCAAACCGGCTACGTGCTCGGCCCCGGCCAGAGCAGCGACATCACCGGCTGGCGCAAGTCGCAGCGCGATGTCGCCGCCTTCCACTTCACCGACCTGGGTGACAGCTACGCCGCCCGGACCGGACGACCGGACGATGTCGGAGTGATCGGCATCGCCGTGTTCCACGAGCGCCGCCCGCGGCCGCTACCCCGACCGTTGCCACCGCCCATCGCACGCAGCGCCGGTGCATCAGCGGCCTCCGCGCGCAACGCCACGGCCGAACAGGCCGCGCCCCAATCCGTCGGGACCGGCCATGGCGCACGCGAACATGCCCCGGTCGGCACCACGTCGTTCATCCGCGCCACCTCGCAACCGGCCATGGTAACGACGCTGCGCTACGACAGCCGGCGCAACCTGCTGGCGCGCGGCATCCGTCTGCCAACGCGGGCGAGCGCGTGGTCGGCCCCGCGCAAGCCGCGCGCCTTCCCCGGTGGGTTCGTGCCGGACCCGGAGTGACGAAACCCGCCCGCATGACTGCCGAACCGTACCTGGGACCGCCAGGGAACGCGGTACCGCACGGGCAACAACGCTTGCGGCGAACAGCACGACGGCCGGGCTTGATACCCGGCCGTCGTGCCAACGAGAGGCGCATTGCGCCAAAAGGATCCCTGTGTCGACTCAGTGCTTCTCGAACTGCCGTTCGAACGCGTTGATCTCGTCTTCGGTCCGCTCGCGGGTCCAGCCATACTGCTCCTGGAGCTTGCCGCTGAGGTATTCGCGGTTGCCTTCGGCAACGTCGAAGACGTCGTCGGTGAGCTTGCCCCATTGGCTCTGGGCCTTGCCCTTCAGCTGTTGCCAGTTGCCGGCGATGATGTCTTTGTTCACGGTGGAACTCCTGCATGTGGGGGGATTGCGACGGCGCGTGCCCTCGCGATTCCAGCATGCCCGGGCCGGCGTTGGTTGCAGGTCGTGCAGACCTGAAAAAGCGGTTACGGCGCTGAATGGTTCACCATCACCGCGAACACCTGCGTTGCATGCAAACGGCCGGGGGCGTGCCCCGGCCGTTTCGTGGTAACCGCGAGGAAGGCCTGCCGATCAGCAACGGCCGTCCTTGCAGTCCTGGGCCTTGTCTTCGACCTTCTCGCCAGCCTTCTGCACGTCCTGGCCGACGCCGGCCATGGTGTTGCAGCCGCTCAACAGGCCCACGGAAAACAGGGCCATCAACAGCAGGGTGGTCAAACGCTTCATGGGGAACTCCTTGTTTGGGGTTGCGGCCGCGTGCGGCACCGTTCCATCAAACGCAGGCGAGCGTGAAACCCGCGTGCAAACGAATCCCAGGCGTGGGGATCGGTTCAGTCACGCATCAGCGTGGACTTGCCGAACAGGCTTTCCACCAGCTCCACCGCCAAACGCGCGGTGGCGTTGCGCTTGTCCAGCGCCGGGTTGACTTCGACCAGGTCCAGCGAGGCCATGCGGCCGGTATCGGCAATCATTTCCATCATCAGTTGCGCCTCGCGGTAATTGACGCCGCCGGGCACGCGCGTGCCGGTCCCGGGCGCGATCGACGGGTCAAGCATGTCGACATCGAAGCTGACATGCAGATGGGTGTTCTCGTCGATCCCGTCCAACGCCTCCTCCATCACCCGGCGCATGCCGATCTCGTCGATGTAGCGCATGTCGTAGATGTCCAGGCCATGCTCCTTCACCAGTCGCTTCTCGCCACGGTCGACCGAGCGGATCCCCAGCTGTCGCACCTGCGCCGGGGTGATCGCCGGCACATGGCCGCCAAGCGACGTCAGCACATCCGGGCCGATGCCGCACAGGCAGGCCACCGGCATGCCGTGGACGTTGCCGGACGGGGTGATCTCGCTGGTGTTGAAGTCCGCATGCGCGTCCAGCCAAAGCACTCGCAGGTCCTTGCCGGTGGCGCGACAGTGCGCGGCCACCGCGGCGATGGAACCCATGGCCAGGCAATGGTCGCCGCCGAGCATGATCGGCATGCGCCCCTGGCCGAGGATGCGCGTGCTCATCTGCAGCACCGCCTGGTTCCACGCGACCACCTCGTCCAGATGGCGGTAGCCATCCACCGGACCGGCCTCCGGGTTGCGCGGCCCGCCGACATCGCCCTCGTCGCACACCTCGACATCGCGGCGGGCGATGGATTCCAGCAGCCGCGCAACGCGCAGCGCTTCGGGGCCCATCGAAGCACCGCGACGGGCAGCGCCGACGTCCGTGGGCACGCCGTAGATGGAAACGGGAAGGAATCGAGAGGTCATGGGGTTCACGCAGGAGTTGGTGCCGGCTGTCAGAGTCGAACTGACGACCTACCGCTTACAAGGCGGTTGCTCTACCAACTGAGCTAAGCCGGCGTGGGCGCCCATTCTAGCGTGGCCGACCACCGTTCAACGTCCGAGCGTGTCGCAATCCACCGGCTGGGTGCGCAGCATGCGCAAGCCGATCCGCACCTGCTCCGGATCAACGCCTTCGCGCAGCTCGAAGGCCAGTGCCGGGCGGATGTCGCTGCCGGTGGGGTGCACCTGCGCCCGGAAGCCGGCCGCGGCCAGCCGCTGGCGATGGCGCAGAGCGGCTTCGCGACTGCCGAACAGGCCCAGCGCGATGCTGTTGGTTTCCGGCGGGTTGCGTACCAGCACCTGGTCGCTGAAGCCGGCGCCGCGCAAGGTCTGCTGCAGGGCCAGGGCGGCTTCCAGGTCGGCCTGCGGCGGCATCACCACGCGCCAGCCACGCGGCGGGACGCTGGCCGCGGGCGCCGGCTGGACGTGGATGCGGCCATGGGCGAAGGCTTGCGCCCCCGGCTGGCCGGCTTCGGCATCCACCGGCCCGAAGGCGTGGCAGAGACCGGAACCGCGGCTGTCGACCACCGATGGCGAGGGCGCGTCGACGGGTCTGGCGGAAACGGCCGGCCCGGGCGATGGCGTGGTGCGGGCGGATGCCGGCGGCGGGACGGGTACGGCGTCCACCGACTCCCCGGGCAGCTGCAACAGCGGGACCCCGTCGATCTGCGCCGGCAATGCCTCGTCCACCGGCATCGGTCGCCACCACCACCACAGGGCGATGCCGAGGTTGAGCACGGCCAGCAGCACGATGAGGGCGCGAATCAGCATGGCGGCATTATCGCTGGTGCGCCCGGGCGGCCATCACCACGCCCATGCCGGCCAGCAGCGAGACCGCTGCGGTGCCACCATAGGACAGCAGCGGCATCGGCACGCCCACCACCGGCAGCAGGCCGGCCACCATGCCGCCATTGACCAGCACGTAGGCGAACAGGGCCAGACCCAGTGCGCCGGCCAGCACCCGCGAGAAGGTGTCGCGCGCCTGCGCGGCGATCCACAGGCAGCGCCCCACCACGAATACGTACAGCAGCAGGGTCACCACCACCCCGATCCAGCCGAACTCCTCGCTGAGCACGGCGAAGATGAAGTCGGTGGTGTGCTCGGGGATGTAGCTCAGGTGCGACTGCGTGCCCTGCCCCCAACCCTTGCCGGTGAGGCCACCGCCGCCGATCGCGATCTTGGACTGGATGATGTTCCAGCCCTCGCCCTGCGGGTCGGAGTGCTCGCCCGCCAGGCCCTCCAGATAGGTCATCACCCGCGCCTTCTGGTAGGGCTTCAACAGCCACATCCACGCCACCGGCACCACCGCGGCCACCGTGCCCGCGGCCGCCGCGAACCACCACCACGACATCCCGCCCAGGTACAGCGCGAACCCGCCAGCGGCCAGCACCATCATCGCCGTGCCGAAGTCCGGCTGCAGCAGGATCAGTCCGATCGGCAGTGCGATCACCAGCATCGCCCCGACCGTGGCCATGAACGACGGTGGCAGCGGCTGCCGGTGCAGGTGCCAGGCGACCATCATCGGCAGGCTCAGCTTCAACAGTTCGGCCGGCTGGAAAAAGAAGCCGCCGAGGTTGATCCAGTGGGCGCCGTGGCGCCCGGTGCCGATGAACAGCACCAGCACCAACGGCAGCAGCGTGACCGCGTAGACCAGCGGCGTGGCATCGCGCAACCGCACCGGCGAGACGCGCGAGAGCAACCACATCAGGCCGATGCCGATGCCGTAGCGCACGGACTGGTTGATCGCCAGCGCCGGGCTTTCGCCGGCGCTGTACAACACCGTGCAGCCGATCAGCATCAACGCACCGAGGGCCACGCACAGTGGCCAGTCGAGCGTGTGCAGCAGGCGATGCAGCATCTCGCCCAGCCAGCGAAGCAGTTCCCTCATTGCCCTGCCTCCGTGCTTGCCGCTGCCGGCTGCGATGCCGCCGTGGTGGCTGTCGGCAGCGTCGCCTCCGCCGGCACCGCCGGGGATTCGACAGGCGCGGGCTCGGGCGTTTCGGGCATGGTGCCCAGCAGCCACGCGTCGAAGATCCTGCGGGCGATCGGCGCGGCGGTGGTGCCGCCGTAACCGCCGCCTTCGACCGCGACCGCCAACGCGATGCTCGGCGCCTCCACCGGGGCGAAGCCGACGAACAGCGCGCGGTGGCGCAGATGCATCGGCAGGCTGCGGGGATTGACCGCGGCGCTGCCGCGTCGGCTGGCGACCTGCGCGGTCCCGGTCTTGCCGGCCATGGAATACGGTGCGCCGGCGGCCACCCGCCAGCCGGTGCCACCGGGCAACATGGTCGCGTGCATCGCTTCGCGGATCACCGCAAGGTTTGCCGGGCTGTCGCTGACGGCGCGCGCTGGCGGTTGCGCCATCGCCGACCACTCGGCGTCGAAGCCGATGCGCTGCTGCGCGGCCAGGTGCGGGCGACGCAACTGGCCGTCGGCCATGGCCGCGGTCGCCGCCACCAGTTGCAGCGGCGTCACCTTCCAGTCGCCCTGGCCGATGGCCGCGTTGAGGGTATCGCCCGGATACCAGCGCTCCTTGCGGCTGGACTGCTTCTGCTGCGGCGAGGGAAGGATGCCCGGAATCTCGCCGGTCAGGTCGATCCCGGTCGGCTCGCCGAAGCCGTAGCGGCTCATGTACGCAGCGAAGCGCTCGATGCCCAGGTCCAGTGCAAGCCGGTAGTAATAGGTATTGACCGACTGCGCCACCGACTTGCGCAGGTCGGTGCTGCCATGGCCGCCGCGCGCGGCGTCGCCCCAGCCGCGCCGGGTGCCCGGCAGGTAGAACATGCCGGTGGACATCACCCGGTCATCGGGACGGCGCAGGCCGCTGTCCAGCCCGGCCAGCGCGATCATCGGCTTCAGTGTCGACCCTGGCGCCACCCCGCCCAGCACCAGGCGGTTGAACTGCGGCCGCGAGGGATTTTCGTTGAGCACGGCGAAATCGGTGCGCGAGATGCCGTTGACGAACAGGTTCGGGTCGAACGCCGGCAGGCTGACCATCGCCAGGATCTCGCCCGTGCGCGGATCCACCGCCACCGCCGAGCCCTCGTGTTCGCCAAAGGCCGCGACCATCGCCTGCTGCAGGCGCAGATCGATGGACAGGCGCAGGTCGGTGCCGGCCGTGGCCGGGACCGTGCCGAGCGTGCGGACCGGACGACCATGGGCATTGGTTTCGATCCGCCGGTAGCCCGGCTTGCCACGGAGCTGTTCATCGTAGAAGCGTTCCAGCCCGGTCTTGCCGACATGCGAAAACGGGGTGCTGGACGTGTCCATGGCTTCCAGGTCACGCGCATCGACACGCCCGACATAGCCGATCACGTGTGCCAGCAGCTCGCCGTGCGGGTACACCCGACCGAGGTAGGGCACGATGTCGACGCCGGGAAAGCGCCACCGCTCCACCGCGAAACGCGCCATCTCCTCCTCGGCCATGCGCAGCTTGAGCGTGACCGGACGGAACCCGCGACCGGCCCGCCTGGCTTCGTGGAAGCGGGCGATGTCCTCCGCGTCCAGCGCCACCAGCTGCTGCAGGTTGGCGATCAGCACGTCGGGATCGCCGGCCTGCACCGGCAACACGTCGAGCCGGTACGCCGGTTCGTTGTCGGCCAGCAACTCGCCGTTGCGGTCGAAGATCAGTCCGCGCCCCGGGACGATGGGCTGCGGCCGCACCCGGTTGGCTTCGGAGCGGGTTGCGTAGTCTTCGTGATCGACGATCTGCAGGCGGAAATACCACAACGCCAGTCCGGCGAATGAAAGCAGCACCACGGCGAAACCGATCGCAGCGCGCAGGCGGAAGCGTTCCAGATCTCCGCGCGCATCCCGAACCCGGTGTCGGCGCATGCCGGAAGAGCGACGTCGTCCCATGTCAGCGCCGCCGCTCCATGCGCATGACATCCATCAGCATGTACAGCGGAATCCACAGCAGCATGCCCAGCAACGGCGCGATCCAGTAGGCCGCGGGCAGTTGTGCGCGACCGAAGGCGAGATAGAGCACCGCCTGCACCACGCGATCGTTGAGCAGCAGCCCGCCGATCACCAGCATCTGTTGCGGCAGCGGGAAGAAGCGCACTTGCGACCGGAAGCGGTCGAGGATGAAGGCCATCACCAGCAGGCGCAGCGACTGCTCACCCAGCAATCCCCCCCACGCCAGGTCGGCGATCAACCCGGCGAGGAAGGCAAACCCCAGCCCGACCCGCTCCGGCGCTTCCAGCAGCCAGTACAGCACCACCAGCGCCAGCCAGTAGGGACGCAGCGGCTGCAATGTGCCGGGCAACGGCAACAGCCCGAGCAGCAACGCCACCAGCACGCTGACAGGCAAGGCCCAGTGACTGCGGCGGCGCGTGCTCATGGCGACGGCTCCGACGGCTGCCGATGCTCTCTGCTGTCCACCGGCGACTGCTCGGGAGTGATCGGGAGCGTGGTCCGGCCGTCGCCCTCGCCGTCGGCTGCCGGCGCCGCGGGCGCGGCCTGTGCCGGATCCGCCAACGGGACCACGGGCGACACCGGGATCGGCAACACGCCACCGCGGGCGACATTGCGCAGCAGCAGCACCTCGCGGCCGCGGTCCAGATGCGCCGCCGGCGCCAGCACCGCGACCAGGAAGGCGCGACCTTCGTCCGATCGCAATTCGATCACGCGGCCGACGGAGAAGCCCGGCGGGAAGCGCCCCCCCAGGCCGGAACTGACGATCTCGTCGCCCACCTCGAGGTCCGCCGAAAACGGCACGTTGGGCACCTCCAGCTGGTCCACGCGACCGCTGCCCTGCGCGATCAGCCGCGCCCCGGTGCGCGCCACGGTCACCGGCACGGCATGGTCCGGGTCGGTCAGCAGCAGCACCGTCGCGGTGGTGGGGGTCAGCGAGATGACCTGGCCCAGGAGGCCACCGGCATCGATCACCGGCTGGCCGGATTCGATCCCGTGGCTGCTGCCGGCCGCCAGCAACAAGCGCTGGCGGGTCGGGTCCATGTCGACGTCGAGGATCGGCACCAATTGCACGTCCTCGCCGACCGCCTGGGCCGCGTCCAGCAATGCGCGCATCCGCGTGTTCTCGGCCACCGTCGCCTGCAGGCGAGCCACCCGTGCACCGCTGAGCAGCAGCGCGTTGCGCAGGTTGCGGTTGTCTTCGATCAACTGCTCGCGGCTGACTGCGCCCTGGCGGATGCTCTCGCCCATCCGGCCGGGCATCGCCGCCAGCCACCACAGCGGCTGCATCATGGTTTCGCCGTGCTGGCGCACCTGCACCAGCCAGCCGCCGCGGTGGTCCAGCACCATCAGCACCACCGCCAGCAGCAGCAGCCCCAGCAGACGCAGCGTGCCGGCGACTTCGCCGGGACGGGCAGCGCTGGAAGCGGAATAGCTCGACATGCGGACGCGTTCGTGCGGACAGGACGGGGCGAGGGACGAGGGTGGCACGCGGCCACCGGACCACACGATAGCGTGTCACGCCGGCGACAGCCGGCGCGGGACGGTCAGTCGGCGGCGAAGAACTCGTTGCCGTGCATGTCCACCAACTCCAGCGCGCGACCGCCACCACGGGCCACGCAGGTCAGCGGATCATCGGCCACCTGCACGTGCAGGCCGGTTTCCTCGGAGATCAGCCGGTCCAGGTCGCGCAGCAGCGAGCCGCCTCCGGTCAGCACGATGCCGCGCTCGGCGACGTCGGCCGACAACTCCGGCGGGGTCTGCTCCAGCGCCATGCGGATGCCGGCGACGATCCCCTGCAACGGTTCTCGCAGCGCATCCAGCACCTCGACCGAATTGATGGCAATCATCTTCGGCACGCCCTCGGCCAGGTGGCGGCCGGAGATTTCGGTTTCGCGCACCTCTTCGCTGGGATAGGCACTGCCGATTTCGACCTTGATGCGTTCGGCGGTGGCATCACCGATCAGCATGCCGTGGTGGCGGCGCACGTAGTTGATGATGGATTCGTCGAAGCGGTCGCCACCGATCCGCACCGACTGCGAGTAGACCACGCCATTGAGGGCGATCACCGCCACTTCCGTGGTGCCGCCGCCGATGTCGACCACCATCGACCCACGGGCCTCGGTCACCGGCATGCCGGCACCGATCGCCGCCGCCATGGGCTCTTCGATCAGGTAGACGTCACGGGCGCCGGCTTCTTCGGCCGACTCCTTGATCGCTCGCCGTTCGACCTGGGTGGAGCCGGCCGGCACGCATACCAGCACCCGCGGGCTGGGGCGCAGGAATCGGCTCTTGTGCACCTTGCGGATGAAATGCTTGAGCATCTCCTCGGTGTAGGTGAAATCGGCGATCACCCCGTCCTTGAGCGGTCGTACCGTGCTCATGTTGCCGGGGGTGCGACCCAGCATCTGCTTGGCCTCGCTGCCGACGGCGGCCACCGCGCGCGCGCCGCCGTGGCGGTCATGGCGCACCGCGACCACCGACGGCTCGTTCAGGACGATGCCTTGGCCGCGGACGTAGATGAGGGTATTGGCCGTGCCCAGGTCGATGGACAGGTCGTTGG
>JAUNRQ010000064.1 GCA_030535605.1 Pseudoxanthomonas suwonensis | reverse complement strand
AAGCCTGGCGCTGGTACCACGACATCGTCGGCGAAGGCCGCTGCCCCATCGTCGACACCTGGTGGCAGACCGAAACCGGCGGCATCCTCATCTCGCCACTGCCCGGCGCCATCGACGCCAAACCCGGCTCTGCCACCAAGCCGTTCTTCGGCGTGCGCCCCGCACTGGTCGATGCCAACGGCACGCTGCTGGAAGGCGCGACCGAAGGCAATCTGGTGATTCTGGATTCCTGGCCGGGACAGATGCGTACCGTGTACGGCGACCATCAGCGCTTCATCGACACCTACTTCCGCGCCTACCCCGGCATGTACTTCACGTCCGACGGCTGCCGCCGCGACGAGGACGGCTACTACTGGATCACCGGCCGCGTCGACGACGTCATCAACGTCTCCGGCCACCGCATCGGCACGGCAGAACTGGAAAGCGCACTGGTCGGGCATCCCAAGGTGGCCGAAGCGGCGGTGGTGGGGTATCCGCACGACATCAAGGGCCAGGGCATCTACGCCTACGTCACCCTCAAGGGCGGCGAGCAAGCCAGCGAGGAGCTGCGCAAGGAGCTCGTCACCCACGTGCGCAAGGAAATCGGCCCGATCGCCACCCTCGACCACCTGCAATGGGCGCCCGCCCTGCCCAAGACCCGCAGCGGCAAGATCATGCGCCGGATCCTGCGCAAGATTGCCGAGGACGCGCCGGAGGCGCTGGGCGATACCAGCACGCTGGCCGATCCCGGCGTGGTCGACGTGCTGGTGCGCGAACGCCTGCATGCCGAACGCGCCTGATGCCGTGCGCCGTGTCGGCAACCGTGCGGTGGTTGCCGGCACGGGCATGCACGGCGTCGGCACTGCCGCATTGACGCCATCGGCCGATGCGGCCACTCTCGACGGCAACGGTGCGCTGTCACCTGACGGACGCGCCGTTGCCCTCCAGACGCCGCAGGCCGCCATGTCCATCATCCTGATCGCCGACGACCATCCGCTGTTCCGCGAGGCCATGCGCAGTGCCGTCGCCCGGGTGTTGCCTGATGCCACGGTGCGCGAAGCCGACAGCGCGGCGGCGTTGTATGCGGCGGTCGAGGCCGAGCCGGACGCGGACCTGCTGCTGCTGGACCTGGAAATGCCCGGTGCACAGGGCTTCGGCGTGCTCGCGCATCTGCGCGCCACCCATCCGCAGTTGCCGGTGGTGATCGTTTCCGGCCACGAGGAGCCGGTGGTGATGCGCCGCGCGCTGGAACACGGGGCGATGGGCTACATCCCCAAGTCGGTCGACGCCACCAGCCTCGGCGAGGCCATCGCGCAGGTGCTGGACGGGGAGCGCTGGGCCCCTGCGCTGGCGTTCTCCGCGCCGCCGCCGGATGCGGAAGAACAGGACATCGCCCGCCGCCTGCGGGAGTTGACGCCGCAGCAGATGCGCGTGTTGCAGATGATGTCGACCGGCCTGCTGAACAAGCAGATCGCCTGGGAGCTGGACGTGACCGAGGCGACGGTCAAGGCCCACGTCACCGCGATCCTGCGCAAGCTCGGCGCCAACAACCGCACCCAGGCGGTGCTGGTGGCCGGCAAGCTGGCGGTGGATCCCGGCAGCGTCTGGCTGCCGCCCGACGAGGCGGGCTGACGCCGCCTGCTCCCGGCGGGCCGTCCGCTGATCGACGACCGGCGCGGCCCGGCCGGTCGGCCGTGCAGGCGCTGCCGGCTCAGTCGGGATCCGCGTGTGCGGCAAGGAACGCGCGCAACGATGCCGGCTTCACCGGTTTGGTCAGCACCGTGCAGCCGGCCTCGCGCGCGGCCGCTTTCAGGCTGTCGCTGCCGTCGCCGGTCAACAGCGCGGCCGGCAGGCGTGGTTGCCGAAGCTGCCCGCGGATGGTGGCGATCAGCTGCAGTCCGTCCAGCCGGTCATGCAGGTGGTAATCCACCAGCAGCACCTGCGGCGGTGGCTGCAACTGCGCCAGCGCCTGCTCCACGGTGCCGGCGGTATCGACGATCACCTGCCAGCGCTGCAGCAACGCGTGCATGCCGGCAATGATTTCCGGATCGTTGTCGATGCACAGCACCCGCAGTCCACGCAGCGGGCTGCTGGCGGCACTCGTCGGCGATGCCGTGGGCACGGGTACCTCGCCGACCAGGCAGCCGGCCGGCACCAGGATCGAGAAGCGGCTGCCGCGGCCGGGCCGCGAGCGCACGTCCAGGCGCATCTGCAATACCTGCGCGATGCGTTGGCAGATCGACAGGCCCAGCCCCAGCCCGCGCTCGGCGCCGACGCTGACGTCGAAGCGCCGGAACTCCTCGAAGATGTCCTGCAAATGGTGCGACGGAATGCCCGGGCCGGTGTCCCATACCGCCAGTTCCAGTGCGTCGCCGCGCATTCGCGCCGACAGCAACACGCCACCGCTGCGGGTGTAGCGCAGCGCGTTGGCGATGTAATTTTGCAGCGCCCGCCGCAGCAGCCGGCGGTCACTGCGCAGCGGCCGGGGCATGCGCGGCACGCGCAGGCGCAACTGCAGCTTGCGCTGCGCGGCGATCGGCGCGTACTGCGCTGCCAGTTCGCGCAGCAGGTCGGCCACGTCGAAATCCTCCAGCACCGGTTGTAGCGCGCCGGCATCCAGCCGCGACACGTCCAGCAGCCCTTCCAGGAGATCCTCGGCGGCCTTCAGGCTGGCATCCACGCGCCCGGCCAGATGCTGTTGTTCGCCGGGGTCGGCGCTGTCCTGCATCGCGCTGGCGAACAAGCGGGCGGCGTTCATCGGCTGCAGCACGTCGTGGCTCACGGCCGCCAGGAAGCGCAGCTTCGATTGTTGTGCAGCCTCCGCTTCCAGCGTGCGCTGGCGCACCCTGCTTTCCAGGGTTTCATTGGCCTCGCGCAGCGCCTGTTCGGCTTGGCGGAACTCGGTGATGTCGATGAAGCTGGTGACGTAGCCGCCCCCTTCCACCGGCTGCCCGCGCAGGCGGATGACGCGGCCGTCCGGATGCACGCGCTCGTGCAAATGCAGCTCGCCGCGGCGCAGGTGCTCGAGGCGTCGCTCGATCATGGCCTCGACATCGCCCTCGCCCATGCGCCCGGCATCGGCGTTGTGCAGCAACAGGTCCCGCACCGGGCGGCCGACGTACAGCATGCCGTCGGGGTAGCCGAACATCGTCTGGTATTGCTGGTTCCAGGTCACCAGCCGCTGCTCGGCATCGACCACGCTGACCGCATGGGCGATGTTTTCCAGCGTGCTGCTGAGCACCTGGCGGTTGAAGCGCATGGCATGCGAGGTTTCGTCCAGCAGCGCGACCACTTCGTCGGGGCTCATGCCGCTGCCGCGCAAGGCGCCGCCGATCGCCAAGCGTGCCGATGCCGCGCCCACCGCCGATGCCAGCAGTCGTTCCGTGAACTGCAGCATGGCGCGGTCGGCCGGTTGTGTCGCGTCCCAGCTGCGACCGCTGTCGGTGGCGTGCTGCAGGAACGCCGCGCGTGCGTGGCGTTCGCCGACCACCCGTTCGGCCAGCGCCAGCAGGTCGCCGGCGGGGACCGGGCCGAGCAGGCCGGTGCCGCCGCCGCGCGGGCCGACGTGGTAGGGATCAAGGAACGGTGCAGCGGCCAGACGTTCCGCCAGTCGCGGCTGGCGACGCCATGACACCAGCACGAACAGCGTGATGTTCGCCGCCAGCGACCACACCACGCCATGCACCAGCGGATCCGGCCCCTCGAGGCCGAACAGCGCCTGCGGACGCAGCCAGGCCGCGCCCAACGGCCCGTGCTGCACCCACTGCGCGGTGGTGCCGCCGTCCAGTGCCGGCAGCATCAGGCAGTACAGCCACAACACGGCACCCGCGCCCAGCCCGGCCAATGCGCCACTGCGGCTGGCACCGCGCCAGAACAGCCCGCCCAGCAGCAACGGCGCGAACTGGGCGACGGCGGCGAAGGCCAGCAACCCGTGTTGCGCGAGGTTGGCCTGCTCGATCTGGGTGCGGTGGTAGGCGAACGCCAGCAGGGCCAACGCCACGATGGTGATGCGGCGGATCCACAGCAGCGGCCGCTCGATCGCATCCGCGCCGCGCAACAGGCCGCTGCGCAGCAGTGCCGGCACCACAAGGTCGTTGCTGACCATCGTTGCCAGCGCGACGCTGGCGACGATGACCATGCCGGTCGCGGCGGAGAATCCGCCCAGGTACGCCAGCAGCGCGAGGCTGCCGTGATCCAGCTGCAGCGGCAGGGCCAGCACGTAGGCATCGGCCTGCTGGCTGGTGCCGACCAGCGATTGCCCGGCCAGTGCGATCGGCATGACCACCAGGCTCAGCAGCAGCAGATAACCGATGAACAGCCAGCGCGCCGGTCGCAGGTCGGCGGCGTCCAGGCATTCGACCACGCCGACGTGGAACTGCCGTGGCAGGCACAGGATGGCGATGAAGGCGAGCACGGTCTGTATCAGGAAGTTGGCGGGCCGGATGCCCTCCAAAGCCTGTGGTGCCGCCTCGGCCGCGCGCGCGAGCATGCCGCCGCTGCCGGGAAGATGGCCCAGCGCCAGTGCGCCGATGCTCAGCAGCGCCACCAGCTTGACCACCGATTCCAGCGCCACCGCCCACACCAGCCCGCGATGGTGCTCGGTCGCGTCCACGCGGCGCGTGCCGTAGAGGATCGCGAACAGCACCAGCACCACGGCCACGTACAGCGCCGGGTCGGCCAGCGGGCGCGGCGTGGCCGCGGTCCCGGCCAGCACCGCAACGCTCATGCCGACGGCCTTGTACTGCAGCGCCACGTAGGGGATCGCCGCCACCAGCGCGACCGTCGCCACCAGCGCCGCCAATGCCGGGGAACGCCCGTATCGGGCGGACAGGAAGTCCGAGATCGACACGATCTTCTGCTCGCCACTGACCAGCACCAGCCGTTCCAGCAAGCGCCAGCCGAGCAGCATCAGCAGGATCGGTCCCAGGTAGATGGCGAAGAAGCCCATCCCGCTCCCGGCCGCGGTGCCGACCGCGCCGTAGAACGTCCACGACGAGCAGTACACCGCCAGCGCCAGCGCGTAGGTCGCGATCCGCCAGCGCGGCCGGATGCCGCCGGCATGGCGCTCGCCGATGCTGGCGATGGTGAACAGCACCGCGACGTACAGCAGCGACACCAACAGCAGTACCCAGCCGGACATGCACGGACCTCTCGCGGGACTACCCGAATCTTAAGCGCCACGGTCGTTGGTCGTGGAACCGCAGTGCCAGTCGCCTTGCACGACCAAAGTCGCAGTTCCCCGGACGCGCGCGGCTGGCAGACTGCCTGCATGGCCAATGTGCCCGGACTCAACCTGCAGGCACCGCCCTTCGACCTGCTCGATGCGGACGGCGCCGCGCGGCTGGCGGCCAGCGTGGACGTGGCCTGGTTCGCGAAGGACGCGGTGCTGCTGGAAGCCGGGACTGCCTCGGACTTCGCCTGGCAGATCGTCAAGGGCCGGGTCCGTGCCAGCGACGCGCGTGGCGGCGGCCACCAGCATTTTTCCGATTACGGCCCCGGCGAGATCATCGGCGCCTTCGCCGTCATCATGGGCCGTGCCCGCCACCGCTACGTGGCCGAAAGCGATTGCGTGTGCCTGGCGATCCCGGCCGCCACGTTCCGCGCGTTGTGCAGCGCCAATCCGCGCTTCGCCGCGTGGTTCCACGAGGGCCTGGCGGCCAAGCAGCACCTGCTGGCCGAGCGTGAGCAGGGTTCGGAACTGACCCGCCTGATGTTGACCCGGGTCGGGGACGCGCAGCTGGCGCCGGCGGTTCGCGTGGCGGCCGGAACGACCCTCACCGACGCCGTGCGCCGCCTGCGCGAACAGCGCGTGGATTGCCTGCTGGTCGAAGACGCCAGCGGCACTGACGAGGCGCTGGGGATCGTGACCCGCACCGACTTGCTGGACGCCCTCGCGCTGGACGGCCACGCTCCTGCCGCGGCCATCGCCCCGCTGGCCCGACGCCCCCTGGTCGCGCTGCGCGGGGAGGACGTGCTGTTCAACGCCCTGGTGGTGATGACCGGACGCGGCATCGAACGCGTTGCCGTGCGCGAGGGCAGCCAGGTCATCGGCACCCTGGGCATGGCCGAGGTGCTGGCGCACTACGCCAGTCACTCGCACCTGATCAGCCTGCGGCTGGCCCGTGCCACCACGTTGGACGAGGTCGCCGAGGCCGCCTCCGGCGTCACCGGGCTGATCCGCTCGCTGCACGCCCAGGGAGCGCGCATCACCTACCTGATGGAGCTGGTCAGCGCCCTCAACAGCCGCATCCTGTCGCAGGTCTTCGCGCATGTGGTGCCGGCCGAGTACCACGACCGCATCTGCCTGGTGGTGATGGGCAGCGAAGGCCGGCGCGAGCAGATCCTGCGCACCGACCAGGACAACGCGCTGGTGCTGGCCGACGGGTTCCGGTGGGATGGCCTGGACGCGGCCATGCAGCGGTTCAGCCGCACGCTGGAACAGATCGGCTATCCACCGTGTCCCGGCGGAGTGATGGTCAGCAACCCGCATTGGCGACTGGACCAGAGCCAGTGGCTGCAGCGCATCGAGCAGTGGCGCCAGGCCCGCGACGCGCAGGCGCAACTTGATCTGGCCATCACCATCGATGCGCGTGCGGTGGCCGGCAACGCCCCGCTGTGCGAACCGATCGCCGAGGCCATCCGCGCGCTGGGGCACGACGACATGCTGATGCGTTTCATGGCCCGGTCCACCCTGAGCTTCGACACGCCGCTGACGCTGTTCGGCAAGCTTCGCAGTTCCGATGCAGGCACCGACCTGAAGAAGGGCGGGATCTTCCCGCTGGTGCATGGCTTGCGCACGCTGGCGCTGCGCCATCAGGTGCATCGCAACAACAGCTTCGGTCGCAGCGACGGGCTGGCGCGGGCCGGTGCCTTGCCGGCCGATCTGGCCGATCAGGTGCGGCAGGCGCTGGGCGTGTTCCAGCGCCTGCGCCTGGCGCGCCAGCTGGAGGACCTGGATGCCGGTCGTCTTCCCGGCAACCACGTGGATGTCGATGCGATGCGGCATCTGGACCGCGAGCTGCTGCGCGATGCGCTGCGCGTGGTCAATGCGTTCAAGGAGCACATCCGCAGCGCGTTCCAGCTGGAGCGCTGAGCGATGGGCCTGCGCCACTGGCTGGATGCGCGACGCCACGGCGATGGCCAGTGGGGTGCACTGCTGCATCCCTACCAAGGCAGGGAGCTGGTCAGCCTGGACCTGGAAACCACCGGCCTGGATCCGCGCACGGACCACATCCTCAGCATTGCCGCGGTACCGGTGGTCGATGGTCGCGTGGGCATTGCCCGGGGGTTTTCCTGCACGGTGCGTGCGGAGCGCGCGTTCGGCATCGACTCCATCCGCCACCACCGCATCACGCCCGACGAATCGGCCGACGGCGCTTCGGTCACCGCGGCGGTGGAACGCCTGCTGCGCTGGCTGGGCAACCGTCCGCTGCTGGGCTACAACCTGGCATTCGACGTGGCCATGCTGGCCCCGCACGTGCGGCGGATCGCCGGTTTCAGCCTGCCAAACCGGCGCATCGAGCTGGCCGGCGAATACTTCGCACGCGAACGCCGCCACCGCGCCGATGCCGCCATCGACCTGCGGCTGGAGGCCATCTGTGCCGACCTCGGGGTGCCGCTGCTGGAGCGTCACACCGCCTTGGGCGATGCGGTCACGGTCGGCCTTTGCTGGCTGGCGCTGGCTCAGCGCCACCGCCGATGAGGTGCCGCGGCGTCGGCTAGTCGAGATCGTCCAGGGTCACGGTGATGTCGCGACGCGAGACGTCGACGTTCCAGAACGTGTAGCTGTCGCCGTCGCTGTCGATCAGGCGGATGTCGAACATCGGACTGCCGTAGCCACGCAACGTCACCCGGGTGGACGTGCGATCCTGCAGGACGCCCGAGCCGAGCACGTCCTCTTCCCATTCCGAGGATGCTTCCGGACTGACGTACACGTACATGATCGTGTAGCCGGTGCGGTTGTTGATGTCGACGTGGTAGTCGCGCTTGACCGGCGTGGCCGACTTCTGCTGGGCTCTTGCCGGCGCCGCGGCAAGCGGCAACAGCAGTGCCAGGGCCAGCGCCGCGGCCCGGATCCACGTGGGTGCCTGCATGATTTCCCCCTGTGGGCGGCGAGGGACCGCGCGTGCGTCCAACGGCACGCCGGTGGCGGCGATGGCCGCCCGCTCACCGCCGCGGAGCCGATTATCCGCAGTGCGGGCAACGACACAACTGCATCGCCACCCGGCCAACAGTGCGAGGGCCGGAAACGAAACAACCCGCCTTGCGGCGGGTTGTTTGCGATCCGCGGAGACCGCGGAATGGCTGGATCCCCGGATCAGGCGTCGCCCGTCCGGGATGACGCGTTGCCTGCCGGGTCCGTCATCCGGACCCGGGCAAGGGCGTCACTTGATCTTGCCTTCCTTGTAGATCACGTGCTTGCGCACGACCGGGTCGTAC
>JAUNRQ010000025.1:11837-33239 GCA_030535605.1 Pseudoxanthomonas suwonensis | reverse complement strand
GGCCACGGCCTTCTTCGCCGCTGCCTTGGCCACGACTTTCTTCACTGCCGCCTTTTTCGCGGCGGCTTTCTTCGCCGGCGCCTTCACGGCAGGCGCCTTCCTGGCAACAGCAGCTTTCTTCGCGGGCACCGCCTTTTTTGCAGCCGCTTTCTTCGCGGCCGTCTTCGTGGTCGCCTTCTTGGCGACGGTCTTGGCCGGCTTCACCGCCTTGGCGGCCTTCTTGGCGGATTTCTTCACTGCCACAGCACTGGAACTCCCGTTGTCGTCCCTTGAGGGTGAAAAGCGAGCTGTTATACCCTGCCCGGACTGAAGCGGCAACCGCGACGCACTTTCCGAAGCGTTCCCAAGCCGCGCTGGAAAGCCGTGATCGACCGTTTCCTCATTACCTTGCTGCGCGGCTACAAGCGCTTCATCAGCCCGTTGCTGGGGCCGCGCTGCCGGTTCCATCCCAGCTGTTCCAGCTATGCGATGACCGCGATCGAACGCCACGGCGCGCTGCGCGGCGGCTGGCTGGCGCTGCGACGCATCGCCCGCTGTCATCCCCTCAACCCCGGCGGCATCGATCCGGTGCCCTGACTCCGCGAGGATTTCCGATGTCCGATACCCTGATCGTCAACGCCGTGCTGGTCAACGAAGGCCGGCAGTTCGAGGGCGACCTGCGCATCCGCAACGGCCGCATCGACACCATCGGCAGCGGCCTGGGCGCCAGTGCGGGCGAAACCGTGGTCGACGCCGCAGGCGCCCTGCTGCTGCCGGGCATGATCGACGACCAGGTCCACTTCCGCGAACCGGGGCTGGAGTACAAGGCCGACATCGCCAGTGAATCGGCGGCTGCGGTGGCAGGTGGCCTGACCAGCTTCATGGACATGCCCAACACCTCACCACCGACGCTGGACGCCGCCGCACTGGCCGACAAGTATCGCCGGGCACAGGGCCGCTCGCGGGCCAACTTCGGGTTCTACCTGGGCGCCAGCAACGACAACCTCGATGCCGTGGCGGCACTGGATCCGCGCACCGCACCCGGGGTGAAGGTGTTCATGGGCGCCTCCACCGGCAACATGCTGGTCGACGACGAACAGGTGCTGGACGGGATCTTCGCGCGTGCCCCGACGCCGATCATCACCCATTGCGAAGACACGCCGACGATCGACGCGCGCATGGCCGAGTTCCGCCAGCGCTACGGCGACGACATCCCCGCCTCGGCGCACCCGGACATCCGCAGCCGCGAGGCCTGCATCAAGTCCACGCAACTGGCCTTGTCCCTTGCGCGCCGGCACGGTGCGCGCCTGCATGTGCTGCACATCAGCACCGCCGACGAACTGGCGCTGTTCGAAGCCGGCCCGCTGGTGCGTGCCGACGGCAGCCGCAAGCGCATCACCGCGGAGACCTGCATCCATTTCCTGCGCTTCGACCGTGGCGACTATGCGCGCCTGGGGCATCGGATCAAGTGCAATCCGGCGATCAAGGAGCCGCAAGACCGCGAGGCGCTGGTGAGGGCGCTGGCGGCCGACGTCATCGACGTGCTGGCCACCGACCACGCGCCGCACACGCTGGAAGAAAAGCAGCGCCCCTACACGCAGGCGCCGAGCGGCCTGCCGCTGGTGCAGTTCGCCCTGCCGGCGGCGCTGGAACTGGTGCACGAAGGCAAGCTGACGGTGGCACAGGTGGTGCAGAAGTTCGCCCACGCACCGGCGCAGCTGTTCGACGTCGCCGAACGCGGTTTCCTGCGCGAGGGCCATCACGCCGACCTCGTGCTGGTTCGCGCGCAAGCGCAGCAGGTGGAACAAGGGCAATTGCTGGGCAAGTGCGGCTGGTCGCCGTTCGAAGGCCAGACGTTCCACCATCGCATCGCCGCGACCTGGGTGAACGGCCAGCAGGTATGGGACGGTTCACGCCTGCTGGGCGAAGCTGTGGGCCAGCCATTGGAGTTCGATCGATGACCTCACCTCGCGCCATGCCCCTGTCTGTCCTGCGGTCGCTGTCGGCCCTGTTGCTGGCCGCGGCCGGCACCGCCGCCGCGCAAACTTCGCTGCCGGATTCGGCATCGCAAGGGGCGATGGTGGTCGGCCGCACCACCCCGGGGGCGACGGTCCAGGCCAACGGCCGCACGGTCCGGGTCGACGCCAGTGGCCAGTTCGTGTTCGGCATCGGCCGGGATGCCAAGGGCAGCGTGCCGGTCGTGGTCGTGCTGCCGGGCCAGGACACGGAGCAGTCCCACGCCATCCGCGTCACCGCGCGCGACTGGCCGCTGCAGCACGTCCGCGGCGTGCCGCCGCGCACCGTCAATCCGCCGGCCGCGGTGGCCGAGCGCATCCGTCGCGAAGCGGCGAAGGTCAATGCCGCACGCACGCGCGAGGATCCACGCAGCGATTGGACGCAGGCGTTCGTCCGCCCGGTGGAAGGACGCATCAGCGGCCGCTTCGGCAATGCGCGGGTCTACAACGGCCAGCCGGGCGCACCGCATTCGGGCATGGACATCGCCGCGGCCGCCGGCACGCCGATCAAGGCCCCGGCCGGTGGCGTGGTCAGCCTTGCCGAACGCGACCTGTACATCAGCGGCGGCACCGTGCTGATCGACCATGGTGACGGCATCAGCAGCAACTTCCTGCATCTGTCACGCATCGACGTCAAACCGGGGGATCGCGTCGAACAGGGACAGGTGATCGGCGCAGTCGGCGCCACCGGCCGTGCCAGCGGGCCACACCTGCACTGGGGCATGAACTGGTTCGATACCCGTATCGACCCGCTGCTGGTGCTGGAGATGGCTCGCTAGATCAGCCCGGGCCGCGCCCGGACACGCGCGCCACGGCATCGTGCGCGTGCAGGCTTTCCAGGTGTGCGGCACGCGCCTGGAATTCGACGACGCCCGGCAAACGCGACAGCACCGCGGCAATGCGGCGCGCGGCATCCTCGCAGAACATCAGGTTGGCGGCGTTGCGCTCGGCGAAGGCCTGCTCGTCCTCGCGCTTGACCGCAGTCTGCACCGGTGTGGCCAGCGCCTCTTCGACGGCATCGACAAGGGCGCCCACGTCCAGGCTGCCGATGTCGTCGCGCAGCCGGATGCGCAGGTACGCCCGGCTGCGCTGGGCATGCGGGGTCGCCGCCATGCCGCGTGGCGATGCCAGCCAATCGTGGACCTGGGACGTGGACGGTGCCGACACGTCGGCGAAGTCCGCGACGAAGCGCTCGGCATTGATCTGGCGCGACAGCGCCGTCGATGCCGGGCAGGTGCTGGAATAGTCCAGCGAGAGATCCAGCTGAAGACGCAGGCCGCTTGCGTCCAGCGTGGCCTCGATCGCCACCGGATACTGCTTCCAGCCGGCGTTGGCACTGGCCAGTGCCGGGCGCAGCAGCAACTGGTCGTATCGCAGGCACACGCGCGCACGGGTGGAGGCGCCGTTCTGGGAGTCGATGCAGGCCTGCAACAACGCCCGCAGGGATTGCGCGCACAGCGGCGTATCCGCGAACCCCTGCTGAAGCAGCAGATAGAGCCGTGACATGTGGATGCCGCGGGCGTCGGCATCGGCCAGGTCGACTGCGATGTCCGCCTCGGCAGGCACGCGCAGCAGGCTGTTTGCACCGCCATCGCCCACATCCGGATCGTCGCCGCCATCGAGCATCAACGGCAACGCGATGCCATCCATGCCGACCCAGTCCAGCGTGCGCGCCAGCGCCGCCTGGTCCTGGGCGACGTCGGGCAGGGAACGGGAACGGGCACTGGCTTTCACGAAAACGACTCCTGGAACGGATGGGCATCACGCCGGCATTCCGCGCAACGCCCGGTTATCCGCAACAACGTGGGTGCAGGACAGGAAAACTCAAGTGCGGCGCAGTTGCGCCAGCACGGCCGCGGTGACCGGATCGCTCACATCCGCCTCGTCCTGCAGTGCCGCCAGCACACCGCCTGCAAGCTGCTTGCCCAGTTCCACGCCGAACTGGTCGAAGGCGTTGATGCCCCAGAGCACGGCCTGCAGGTAGACACTGTGCTCATACAGCGCGATCAGCATGCCCAGGCCTTGCGGGTCCAGCCGATCCACCAACAGCAGCGTGCTGGGGCGGTTGCCGGGATACACCCGATGCGGATCCGCTTTGTCCTGACCATTGGCAAGCGCCTCGGTTTGCGCCAGCAAATTGGCCATGAGAGCGGCATGCAGCCCGACCCGATCATGATCGGGTCGACAAATCCCGATGAAATCCGCGGGCACCACGTCCGTTCCCTGGTGGAGAGCCTGGAAAAAACTGTGTTGCACATCGGTGCCCGCACCGCCCCACCAGACCGGAACGGTGTCGAATGCCACCGAACTGCCGTCACATTGCACCCGCTTGCCCAGGCTTTCCATCACCAGTTGCTGCAGGTAGGCCGGCAGCAGGCGCAGGCGCTCGTCGTACGGCAGGACGGCCTGGGTCCGGGCATCAAGCGCATTGCGGTTCCAGACGGCGGTCAGCGCATGCCACATGGGCAGATTGGCGTGCGCAGGCGCCTGCAGCGCGTGCGCGTCCATCTGCGCCGCACCGGCCAGCAACGTCTCGAACCGGTCCATGCCGATGGCCAGCGCGATCGGGAAACCCACCGCCGACCAGAGCGAATAGCGACCGCCAACCCAGTCCCACATCGGCAGCGTGCGCGCTTCGGCAATCCCGAAGCCCGCGCAGCGTTCAAGGTTGGCGCTGACTGCGTACAACCGCTCGTCGTTGCCCAACCAATGGCGCACGACTTCGCCATTGAGCAATGTTTCCTGCGTGCCGAAGCTCTTGGAAATCAGGATCGCGGCCGTACGCGTCGGATCCAGGCCGGACAATGTCTTCTGGACAGCGTGACCGTCCACGTTCGACAGGAAATGCACGCGGAATCGCGCATTCGTCGCGGCCAGGGCGTCCACCACCAGCCGCGGCCCGAGGTCCGACCCGCCAATGCCGACGCTGACGATGTCGGTGACATTGCTTTCGGCCAGTTCCTGCACCAGCCTCGCCATGCGCTGGCGCGCGGCCCTCGCCTGCCCGTGTGCCTGCCTTGCCGTGTCGCCAACGCCCAGGTCGGAGCGCAGTGCGGCATGCAGTGCCGGTCGCCCCTCGGTGGTGTTGACCGGCTCGCCATCGAACAGCCGGCGCATCGCACCGGGCAGGTCGGTTTCGGCAGCCAGTGCCTGCAGCGCCGACCAGGCCTCGCGGTCGTAGTACTGGCGTGCGAAGTTGGCATACAACGGCCCGACGCGCAGCGCGAAGTCGGACGCGCGTGCCGGATCGTTCGTCACCAGCGCCGCCAGCGACGTGGCCTGCATGCGCAAGCCATGTGGACGCAGGCATGCCAGCGCCGAGCTCACGCCGCGCGTTGCTCGGGAATGCTCTGGTTGGTGTGGGTCATTCGATTGTCGCGGTCGACGTACACCAGCGTGGGCTTGAAGTTCGCCGCTTCGGCCTCGTCACACTGGCCGTAGGCGCAGATGATGACCAGATCACCCGGCGACGCCCGGTGCGCGGCCGCACCATTGACCGAAATGATGCCGCTGCCTTCCTCGCCGCGGATCGCGTACGTGGCGAAACGCTCGCCATTGTTGATGTTGTAGATCTCCACGCGCTCGTATTCGCGGATGCCGGCGATGTCCAGCAGCCGCCCGTCGATGGCGCAGGAGCCTTCGTAATGCAGTTCGGCGTGGGTGACCGAGGCCCGGTGGATCTTGGCCTTCAACAGGGTCAGTTGCATGGCAATGGCTCCGCGTGGTGGCAGTCGGGTACGGCCCGAAACGCGAAGTATAGGGTTCCGGTGTTGCAGTGCAAAACCACGGTTGCCAGCGGTTCACCCGCGTTCGGCGCCGTCGGCCGCACGGTGTCAGCCGTTGTCCAGGTCGAACTCGAGGTTGTCGATGAGCCGGGTGCGCCCCAACCGCGCGGCGATGAGCGCCACGCGCGCGCCACCCTCGCCGGCCGCCGGCTCGCTCAGGTCCGGCCGCCGCAGCACCGCGTAATCCGGAACAAAGCCCGCCTGCACCAGCGCCTGGCGCGCGTCGGCTTCGATGCACTCCGACGGCTGCCCCGCCAGGGCCCGGGTTCGCATCTGCTGCAGCACCGCGTGGATCGTCGCCGCGGTGCGGCGTTCGCCCGCATCCAGGTACTGATTGCGGGAACTCATCGCCAGACCATCGGCTTCGCGCCGGGTCGCTGCGGCAAGCACTTCCACGGGAAATGCGAGGTCGACCGCCATGTGGCGGATCACCGCCAGCTGCTGGTAGTCCTTGCGCCCGAACACGGCCACATCGGGCTGTACCTGGTTGAACAGGCGTGCGACCACCGTGGCGACGCCGTCGAAATGACCGGGACGATGCGCGCCTTCCAGTATCTCGGTGACGCCCGGCACGCGAATGCGCACCGCGGCATCCACGCCATGCGGATACATGGTGGCCACATCCGGCAGCCACAGCGCGTCGCAGCCGGCCGCGGCCAGCCCCCCGGCGTCGGCGTCCGGGGTTCGCGGGTAGCGGGCGAAGTCCTCGCCCGGGCCGAACTGGGTCGGGTTGACGAACACGCTGGCGACCACCCGGTCGGCGCGCTCGCGCGCCAGACGCAACAGCGAAAAGTGGCCGTCATGCAGATTGCCCATGGTCGGGACAAACGCGACGCGCAGTCCGTCGTTTTTCCAGCCGCCGACGCACTGGCGCAGTGCCTCCAGGGTTTGCAGACGGAGCATGGTCACTCGCCGTAACCGTGTTCCGGGCCGGGGAATCGCCCCTCCCGGACCTGCTCCACGAAGGCGTGGATCGCGGCTTCGACCGACCCGCCCTCGGAGAGAAAGTCCTTCACGAAGCGCGGACGGCGGTGGCCGCTGTCCAGCCCGAGCATGTCGTGCAACACCAGGACCTGCCCGTCACAGTCCTTGCCGGCACCGATGCCGATGGTCGGGATCGGTGACTGGGCGGTGATCCTTGCCGCCAACGTGGTCGGCACGGCCTCCAATACCAGCAGCGTGGCCCCGGCATCGGCGACGGCCCGGGCGTCGGCCAGAAGCCGGTCGGCCGCACTGGCCTCGCGACCCTGCACCTTGAAGCCGCCGAAGCGCAGCACCGACTGTGGCGTCAGGCCCAGATGCGCGCAGACGGGAATTTCGCGTTCGACCAGATAGGTGATGGTGTCGAGTTTGTGGCCGGCACCTTCCAGTTTCACCATCCCGGCACCGGCCCGCAGGAACGCGGTCGCTGCGTCCAGCGCCCGCTCCGGCGTGGCGTCAGCCTGGAACGGCAGGTCGGCGATCACCAACGCGCGCTGCGCGACGCGCGCGACGCAACGGGTGTGGTACGCGATGTCCTCTACGGTGACCGCGAGGGTGGAATCACCGCCTTGCACCACCATTCCCAGGGAGTCGCCGATCAGGATCATGTCCACGCCGGCTGCATCCACCGCACGACCGAAACCGGCGTCGTACGCCGTCAGCATGGTCAGTTTGCGGCCTTCGGCGCGGGCCTTGGCCAGCTCGGGAACGGTGACGGGGCGGCGGGTGTCGTTCATGGCGCAAGCCTACGTGAAAACGATGGGATGCGTTCGTGCAGCAGCCGTTGTCGGCACCCTGCTCGGCCCACTACGCTTGCGGTTGCGGCGGGCCGGACGCTGTTCCGTGCATTCTGCGGGCCGCCATGCAACGCACCCTCACCTGGCGTCGTCACACGGTCCAGGGACGGCCCCGACCTGCGGGCAGCCTGCGGCTGTCCGCCGGTGCTCCTGCATCGGCGTCGAACCGGGCTCTCGTCCCTTTGCTCGGCACAACAAAAAACCCGCACCAACGACGGTGCGGGTCTTGATGTTGGCGCTCCCTACGGGATAGACGCGGGCCATCCATGGCCCGCGCCCTTCGGGCAGCCTGCGGCTGTCCGCCGGTGCTCCTGCACCGGCGTCGAACCGGGTTCTCGTCCCTGCGCTCGGCACAACAAAAAACCCGCACCAAAGGGTGCGGGTTTTTATGTTGGCGCTCCCTACGGGATTCGAACCCGTGTTTTAGCCTTGAGAGGGCCACGTCCTAGGCCTCTAGACGAAGGGAGCATGAAACGGTGCAGCGGCGGTGACTTCCGTCGCCTCCGGCCATGGGCCGCGCAGCTTGTTAGTATACCGCGGCTGAGCCGGCTGAAAAGCCTGGTCGGCGCTTTCTTTACCACCCTTCCCGGCCGTCACTTGATCCCGATCACCCCGACCAGCATCCCGCGCGAAGACCACTGCATCTCGCGCAAGAACATCAGCCCCAATGCACTGCGCGTGCTGTATCGCCTCCGCGACGCCGGGTTCGGCGCGTTCCTCGTCGGCGGTGCGGTTCGCGACCTGCTGGTCGGCGGCCATCCCAAGGACTTCGACGTGGCCACCGACGCCACGCCCGAAGAGGTCAAGAGCCTGTTCCGCAACTGCCGGCTGATCGGGCGCCGCTTCCGCCTGGCGCACGTGGTGTTCGGGCGCGAGATCATCGAGGTCGCCACGTTCCGGTCGAACGCCGACGATGGCAGTGGCGATCGCCAGACCCACGAGGACGGTCGGCTGCTGCGCGACAACGTCTACGGCACCATCGAGGAAGACGCGGTGCGTCGCGACTTCACCGCCAACGCGTTGTATTACGCGATCGAGGACTTTTCGGTCCGCGACTTCGTCGGCGGTTTCGACGACGTGCGAAATCGTCGCCTGCGACTGATCGGGGACCCGTCCACCCGTTACCGCGAAGATCCGGTGCGCATGCTCCGCGCCGTGCGGCTGGCGGCCAAGCTCGACTTCACCATCGACCCGGCGACGGCCGAGCCGATTCCACGGATGGCCGGGCTGCTGCGCGAGGCCGCGTCGGCACGCCTGTTCGACGAATGCCTGAAGATGTTCCTCGCCGGCCACGCGGTTGCCAGCTTCGAAGGCCTGGAGCGCCATGGCCTGCTGCCGGTGCTGCTGCCGGAGTCCGCCGCGGCATTGGAGTCGAACCGCAGCGGTGCGCTGCGGCGGATGCTGCTGGAAGGCCTGGCCGGCACCGACGCGCGCGTGGCAGCGGACGAGCCGGTATCGCCGGCCTTCCTGTTCGCGTTGCTGTTGTGGCCGGCCTACTGCCGCACCCTGGTCACCCTGCAGGCGCAGGGCCTGCACGCCACCGAGGCCCAACGTCGCGCGGCCGACCGCGTCACGGTCCATCAACTGGACCGCATCGCCCTCCCCCGCCGGTTCTCCATCCCGATGCAGGAAATCTGGCTGTTGCAGGGTCGCTTCTCGCAACGCAAGCGGGTCGCTCGACTGATGGCGCACCCGCGCTTCCGGGCCGCCTTCGATTTCCTCGTCCTGCGCCAGAGTGCATCCGACGAACATGCCGAGGACGTGGCGTTCTGGCACGAGGCCCAGCGTCTTGCGCCGGATCAACTGGCAGCGCACGCCAGCGCGCATCCGGCTGCCGAGGCCGACGACGACGGCGGCGGCACGTCGCGTCGGCGCCGTCGGCGGCGGCGCCCCGCCGCCGGGACCGCCTGAGCCCATGCCCGCCTTGCCCGACGGAGTTGCCGCAGTTGGACTGGGCGCCAACCTCGGCGAGGCCGAAGCCAACGTGCGCTCCGGAATCGACGCGCTGAACCTGTCGCCGAGCAGTCGCGTCATCGCGCGCTCCTCGCTGTATCGAACGCCGGCCTGGGGTGTCGAGGCGCAACCGGATTTCATCAATGCCGTGGTGTTGCTGCAGACACCCTTGACACCCGAGGCACTCCTGGAAGCGCTGCTGGCGATCGAACGCCAGCACGGCCGCGACCGCAGCCGCGAACAGCGCTGGGGCCCGCGCACGCTCGATCTGGACCTGCTGTTGCATGGCCAATCGCGGCTGGACCTGCCACACCTGCAGTTACCGCACCCGCAGATGCACCGGCGCGCGTTCGTGCTGCTGCCCTTGCTGGAAATCGCTCCGCAGCTGGAAATCCCCAGCCTGGGGCCGGCGCGTGGACTGCTGGGCGAACTTGACCGGGAAGGCATCGAGCGTCTGCGCGAGTCGGCCGGCGATTCGCGCATGGGCTAAAATCGCGTGCTGCCCCACCCTGCCGTCATGCCATGCCCTTTGTCGTCACCGAAAACTGCATCAAGTGCAAATACACCGACTGCGTCGAGGTGTGCCCGGTGGACTGCTTCCATGAAGGTCCGAACTTCCTGGTGATCGACCCGGTGGAGTGCATCGACTGCACCCTGTGCGAGCCGGAATGCCCGGCCAATGCCATTTTCCCGGAAGACGACGTGCCCGCCGGCCAGGAGCACTTCACTGCGCTCAATGCCGAGCTCAGCGAGCAATGGCCGGTGATCAACACGCGCAAGGATCCGCTGCCGGATGCCGCCGAATGGGATGGCAAGCCGGACAAGCTGCCGTTGCTCGAACGCTGAGTCCCGCCTGCCGGCAGTGATCCGGTCCCGTACCCATCACGCGCGCCGCGCAGCCCCAAGTCTGCCGACACCATGAAAACGGGCACCGCGAGGGTGCCCGTTCGATGTGCTTGGTCGCGCCCTCGCGCGCGCGCTCTGAATCAACCGCCGCCGAGCTGCGCCTGGAGCTGCTGCATCAGCTTCGCGGCGGCCGGGCCTTCCGGCGCAACGCCACGCGCGTCCACCGCGGACACGTAGCTGCTGTTCTCGTTCTGCTGGACAACGCGCACCAGGAAGCTGCTGCCCTCGTAGCTGACATCGAAGGTGCCGAGCAGTTCGGCACGGCTGGCGATGGTGACGCCGGCAGTAGCGTCAAGCGCCTGGCCGACACGCTGATACGTCGCGTCGCGTGCACCGGGCACCGCGAAACCGAGGCCGGCAGTGGCCGGTGCGCCGACTTCGGAGCGGCTGACCGAGGCCGGGGCGGCCGCCACTGCGGAACCGGGGCGGTCGAGGTCCGGCGGGACTTCCAGCGGACGGGTTTCCGCTGGTTGGGCGAAGGCGTTGTTCTTGTTGCGGAACCAGCTGCAACCGGTGGTGGCGACGAGCGCGAACGCAAGGGCGGCAACGGTGGCAGTACGAATGGAGGTTGTCGAGCGCATGGGGATCTCCGGAGGGAATCAGGCGTCCGCGACGTCGCGGACGGAATCTTCGATGGCGGCCACCTCGGTGGCCATCTGCCGGGCAAGCGTGGCATGGACGGCGGACAATGGCGTCAACGGCAGGCGGGGACCGTCACCGATCCCCGTCAGCGCCAGCAGCGCCTTCAACGGAATCGGGTTGGATTCCACGGCGAGAAAGTCGTACAGCGGGTGCAGTCGGCCATCGAGCCGGCGGGCGTTGTCGGCATCGCCGGACGCCGCCAACGCCACCAATGCGGCAAACGCCGCGGGCACCACGTTGCTGGCCACCGACACCACGCCGTCGGCGCCGGCGAGCATCGCCCGCACGAACGTCGGGTCATCACCGCTGAGCAGGCAGAATGTTTCGTTGCGCAACGGCAGCAGTGCCTGCATGCGCTCCGGCTCGTTGCGGGCTTCCTTCAGGCCGATGATGCGCGGATGCCGCGCCAGCGTGGCGACGGTCTCCGGCAACAGGTCGCAGCCGGTGCGGCCGGGCACGTTGTACAGCAGCACCGGCAATTCGCCGGCATCGGCCACCGCCAGATAATGGGCCACGAGCCCTGCCTGGGTCGGGCGAACGTATGGCGGTGTGACCACCAGTGCCGCATCCGCGCCCAGCGCCGCCGCGCGTCGGGTCCTGGCGACGGTTTTCACGGTGCCGGATTGTCCGGTTCCGGCAATCACCGGGATCCTCCCGGCGATGAACGCGACCGCACGCGACAGCAGCGCGTCCTGTTCGTCATCCTCCAGCGCGGCGGCTTCGCCGGTGGAGCCGGCAACGACCAACGCGTCGGTGCCGCCCTCCAGTTGCGCCTGCAGAAGGCGCTCCCAGGCCGGGAAGTCGATGGCACAGGACGCCGTGAAGGGCGTGGCCAGCGCGGTGATGCTGCCGGTCGGTCGCAAGGCGGGATGTACTCGTGTTGCCAGGACAGAGGGGGAGGAACGGTGGTGTTGCCGATGCGTGGTGCGCCTGCATGTTACTTGCGGCCGGAAAGCGCGGGCAAGTATGCTGGCCGCCATCGGTCCGCCCCGGCGGACACCGTTCATCCCCCAGCATCACAGGCGCCGCCTTGTCCGACATCGACCCCGCCATCCGCCCCGGCGCCAATGAAAACCACCTGCTGATCAACGCATTCACCACGCACCCGGCCTCGCCCCTGCTGGCCGTGACCCGACGCATCGCCGACTCCGGTTGCAACATGGCCGACGCACGCCTGAACACCGTCGGTCGCGACGTGTCGATGACCGCCTTGGCGGTCGGTTCCTGGGATGCAGTGGCCAAGCTGGAAGCCATGCTGGGCCGGCTGGAACGCGAAGACGGACTGAAACTGGTCTGGTACCGCACCGCCGCCAAGACCCTGCAGTCCAACCTGCTGCCCTACATCATCGAGGTCGTGGCCGCCGACAAGGCCGGCATCCTCTTCCAGTTGGCCGATTTCTTCGACAGCCAGGGCATCACCATCGAGTCGCTGCACAGCCAGCGCTACCGGGCGATGCAGACCGGTGCCGACATGTTTTCCGCACAGCTGACCATCGGCGTGCCGGCGGAGATGCACATCGCCGCATTGCGCGATGATTTCCTCGAATTCTGCGACCACCTGAACCTGGACGCGATCATGGATCCGATGAAGTTCTAGAGGACGACGATGCCGACAGTCGGGAAAACCCTGCCGAAATCCACCCTGAAACTTCCGCTGGCGCTGACCGGTGATGCCGGCACCACCCTGGGCGACCACGCCGATGGCTGGCTGGTGCTCTATTTCTATCCGAAGGACGCCACGCCCGGTTGCACCACCGAGGGCCGCGACTTCACCGCGCTGCAACCGCAATTCGATGCACTGGGCGCGAAGGTGCTGGGTGTTTCCCGCGATTCGCTGCGCGCGCACGAGAACTTCATTGCCAAGCAGGGCTTCGGCTTCCCGCTGGTGAGCGATTCGGACGAAGCGCTGTGCCGTGCCTTCGACGTGATCAAGCCGAAAAAGCTCTACGGTCGCCAGTTCGAAGGCATCGAGCGCAGCACCTTCCTGATCGGCCCCGGCAGCGTGCTGGCGGCCGAGTGGCGCAAGGTCCGGGTGCCGGGGCATGCCCAGGCGGTCCTCGACACGCTCCAGGACCTGCAGGCCCAGTGAGCGACCATCCCGATTTCCCGTGCCACTGCCCCGCCCCGCGGGCCGCGGTGGTCTTCCGCTGCGTGCAACCAAGGAACCTGCCGGCATGACCCGAAGCAAGCGCATCTACGTGCTCGACACCAATGTGCTGATGCATGACCCCACCGCGCTGTTCAAGTTCGAAGAGCACGACGTGTTCCTGCCGATGCAGGTCCTCGAAGAACTGGACAACGCCAAGAAGGGCACCTCCGAAGCCAGCCGCAACGCCCGCCAGGTCAGCCGTTTCCTCAATGAGCTGATCGAAGCGCACGGCAGCACTGCTCTGGACAAGGGCATTGCGCTGGCTCCGCCACAGGGGCTGCAACTGCGCAACGCCGCCAGCGCCGGTCGGCTGCGCTTCCAGATTGCGCCGGTGGACACCAGCCGCGCGCAGTTCGGCAAGATCATGCCGGACAACCAGATCCTCGCCTCGATCATCGCGTTGCAGGCCGAGGAGCAGCGCTCGGCGGTGGTGCTGGTGTCCAAGGACATCAACCTGCGGATCAAGGCATCGATTGTCGGGGTGGCCAACGAGGACTACGAGAACGACCGCGCACTGGATGATTTCAGCCTGCTGTACAGCGGCGTGACCGCGCTGCCGGAGGACTTCTGGCAGCGCCACGGCAACGGCTTGAAGTCGTGGACCGACAAGGGGCGCACCTATTACGAGATCGCCGCCGGCGACGACGAGCAGTGGTACCCGAACCAGTTCCTGTACCTGCCCGGCGACGAACAGTCCGAGCTGACCGTCACCGGCGTCGCCGACGGCCGGGTGACGCTGCGGATCGTCGACGATTATCGTGATGGCAAGCACGCGGTATGGGGGATCAGTGCTCGCAACCGCGAGCAGAACTTCGCCCTCAATGCGCTGATGGATCCGGACGTCGACTTCGTCTCCCTGCTGGGTACCGCCGGCACCGGCAAGACCTTGCTGGCACTGGCTGCGGGACTGGCGCAGACCATGGACGCGCAGCGATACCGCGAGATCATCATGACCCGCGCCACGGTCAGCGTCGGCGAGGACATCGGCTTCCTGCCCGGCACCGAGGAGGAAAAGATGACCCCGTGGATGGGCGCATTGACCGACAACCTGGAAGTGCTGACCCAGACCCAGGAAGGCGGCAGCTGGGGGCGTGCGGCAACCAATGACCTGCTGGCCAGCCGCATCAAGATCCGCGCGCTGAACTTCATGCGCGGGCGCACCTTCCTGAGCCGCTGGCTGATCCTGGACGAGGCCCAGAACCTCACCCCCAAGCAAATGAAGACGCTGGTGACCCGCGCCGGCCCCGGCACCAAGATCGTCTGCATGGGCAACGTGGAGCAGATCGACACGCCGTATCTGACCGAGACCAGTTCCGGCCTGACCTACGTGGTCGACCGTTTCAAGCACTGGCCGCACAGCGCGCACATCACCCTGCGCCGCGGCGAACGCTCGCGCCTGGCCGATTACGCGTCCGAGGTTCTGTAGCGTGGCCGGTGCGGGCGTTGCCGGCTGACGGCCTGTCCGCGCCGCCGCGGTCCGGCGACACCGGGCCACTCGCGCCCGGGCCTTTCCGCCACTTTCCGTTTTTGCCAACCACCCGATGACCACTGACCTACGCCCGCTTTGCGCCTTGACCATCGCCGGCTCCGACTCCGGCGGCGGTGCCGGCATCCAGGCCGACCTCAAGAGCTTCGCCGCCCACGGCGTGCACGGCCTGAGCGCACTGGCGGCACTCACCGCCCAGCACACCACCGCGGTCACCGCCGTGCACGTGCCGGACACCGGTTTCCTGCGGGCACAGATCGACGCCTGCTTCGAGGACTTCCGCATCGGTGCGGTCAAGCTGGGCATGCTGGCCAATGCCGATGTCATCCATGCGGTCGCGGACGCGTTGCGCGCGCAGCGTCCGGTACCGCTGGTGCTGGACCCGGTCATGGTGGCTACCTCCGGTGCCAGGCTCCTGGCCGACGACGCGCTGGACGCACTGCGCTCGCGACTGCTGCCGATCGCCACCATCGTCACTCCCAACATCCCAGAGGCAGAACTGCTGCTTGGCAGGCGCATCACCACGGCCACCGACGCGGACAGCGCGATGGCCACCCTGCTGGCGAGTCGTGCGGAGTCGGTCCTGCTGAAGGGTGGGCACCTGGATGAAGGCGATGAGGTCATCGACCGCTTCGGCGATGACCAGGGCGTGGTCGCCTTCCGCCACCCGCGCCTGCCGGTGGATGCCCACGGCACCGGCTGCTCGCTGGCCGCGTCGATCGCCGCCAACCTGTGCCGCGGCCTGCCCTTGCTGCCGGCCTGCGAAGCCGCAGGCGATTTCATCGCCGACGCACTGCGCCTGGGCATCCGCCCCGGTCGCGGCCAGGTGCTGGTGCTTGATCACTTCGGTGCAGGCGTGCTGCGAGCGGCCCGCGACGAAAGCCCGTGAGCGACACCGCGGTGCGGCCCCGTGCCGCGCCCGCCCGGCCGCGCTGGCCACTGGTGTCCCGCAAATGGCACCGGGTTTGGCCCCACCGGGTTTGACCGGGGTCAAGGACGTCGATGCCGACAAGCGGCAGCATTCGACCCCATGAGCCTCGCCACCACCTTGTTCGATCCGGGCCTGCTGCGCCGCTATGACCGGCCCGGGCCACGCTACACGTCCTATCCGACCGCGCCGCAATTCAGCGATGCCTTCGGCCCCGAGCAACTGCGCGAGGCGGTGACGGCCAGCAACGGCGACCCCATTCCGCGACCGTTGTCGCTGTACGTGCACGTGCCGTTCTGCGAAAGCCCGTGCTTCTATTGCGGCTGCAACCGCATCATCACCCGCGACAAGCAGCGCAGCCAGGCCTACCTGAGCCGGCTGGAACGCGAAGCGGCGTTGATCGCACCGCTGTTCGACCGGGATCGCGAGGTGGTGCAGCTGCACTTTGGCGGCGGAACCCCCAATTTCCTGAGCCCGGCACAATTGGCCGAAACCGTCGACATGCTGCGCGCCTGCTTCCGCTTCAGCGACGCCGCGCACCGCGACATCTCCATCGAACTGGACCCGCGCTTCATTGCGCCGGAGGCGATCGCTGTCCTGGGCGAGGCCGGATTCAACCGGGCGAGCCTCGGCGTGCAGGATTTCGACCCGCAGGTTCAGGCCGCGGTCAACCGCATCCAGTCGGTGGAGCAGACCGCCGCCATCATCCAGGCCTGCCGCGAGGCGGGAATGCGTTCGATCAACGTCGACCTGATCTACGGCCTGCCGCACCAGCATCCCGAGAGCTTCGACCGTACGCTGGAAACCGTGATCGCCATGCGCCCGGACCGGTTGGCGGTCTACGGCTACGCCCACCTGCCGCACCTGTTCAAGGCTCAGCGCCAACTCGACGCCAGCCATCTGCCCGGCGGCGAAACCAAGCTGGCGCTGCTCGGACAGGCCATCGAACGGCTGACCGCTGCCGGCTACGTCTACATCGGCATGGACCACTTCGCCCTGCCCGACGACGAGCTGGCCCTGGCCCAGGCCAACGGCGGACTGCACCGCAATTTCATGGGCTACACCACCCACGCCGACAGCGACCTGATCGGACTGGGGGTCAGCGCCATCAGCCACATCGGCAACAGCTTCAGCCAGAACCCGCGCGATCTGCCCGGTTGGGAAGCGGCATTGGACGAAGACCGGCTGCCGGTGTTCCGCGGCATGTGGATGGATGAAGACGACCAACTGCGCGCCGACCTGATCCAGTCACTGATGTGCCAGGCGCAGATCCCCGTCGGCGCACTGCAGAGACGCTACAGCATTGACTTCCAGGACTATTTCGCAGACGCCCTGCGGCAGTTGCAGCCGTTGCAGCAGGACGGGCTGGTGCGGGTGGAGGATCAGCGCATCGTCGCCACGCCGCGCGGGCGGCTGTTGCTGCGCAATATCGCGATGTGCTTCGACCGATACCTCGAACCGCAGGAGGAGATCACGCCGCGCTATTCCCGCGCGATATGACGTGGTCGCATGGATGACGAACCAGCACCCGCCACACCCCGGCCGGCGGAACGCGCGCCTCGGCCGACAGTGATCCGTTGATCTTCCGCGGCACCTGCGCCTTCTCCCGGGCCTGCCTCGCCCACGGCATGGACAAGTTGGCACTGGCGGAACTGCACGCGCTGGTCGAACACATCGGCCCGCTGCATGCCGGCGAGCGTGGCATCATTACCGCGTATCCGTTCGAAGGCATTGGCGCGGTACGCGCCGGCACGGTCAAGACAGCAGTGCTGGACCGCAACGGCAACGAACACGTGCTGGGCTTCCACCTGCCGAGCGAGGTCATTGGCCTGGACGGCATCGACGGTGATCGCTACCCGTGCAACGCGGTGGCGCTGGATACCGTCACCCCGTGCCGGTTCTCGTTCCCGCAGATGGCACTGCTGGCCGCGCGCGTCCCCGGCCTTCAGCAGGAACTGTTCAGGTTGATGAGCCGCAACATCAGCAACGCCGCCGTGTTCGCCGGCGACTTCTCCGCGGACGAGCGCATGGCAGCGTTCCTGCTTGGCCTGTCGCGCCGCTACGCAGCCAGAGGCTATTCCCCCACCCATTTCCAGCTCAACATGCCGCGCACCGACATGGCCAACTACCTGCACCTTCCCCCCCCCCCGAAACCGTCAGCCGCGTGCGGAAGCGTTTCCAGACCGACGGCCTGCTGGAAGTGCAACGCCGCGACGTGCGGCTGCTGTGGTGATTACGGTTGAACAACGCCCAACATGTATGTCCAGTGTGCACACAAGAGTGCAGGCATGAGTGGGACTCATCTGCCAGCACAAACAGATGGTAGAACGGAGCACCCGCCATGAGCGCAGCCGCAAGCAGAGTCATCAGTTTCCGAGCCCCTGCCGCCAAACAGGCGCTCATCGACCATGCCGTGGAAGTCAGCGGCATGAACCGCACGCAGTTCATCCTGGATGCCGTGTTCGAAAAGGCGCGCGAGGTGCTGGCCGATCAGACCCAGTTCGCCCTCAGCCGGCAGGCCCTGCAGCGTTTCAATGCCTTGCTCGATACGCCGCTGGCGAACAACGAGGCGATCCGTCGATTGCTGGCTACGCCCGCGCCTTGGGAGAGCTGAGCCTTGGCGCTCAGCGCTCCTGGTCCGCCCGGCGAGCAGATGGGCGCCCGTGCGCCGCTTTGCCACGCGATCGATGACGTCGCGTAGGCGCTCTGTCTCAAGCACGGTTTCATCGAGTCACCCATCCATGACAGGACGGTGATGCTTCCGCTCCGGCAACGCTTTTCGCCAAGTCGCACAGGATGATGTGGGCCAGGGACGGCGCATGAGCATCAATGCCGTCCCGCACGGCATTGCCGTGCCCGGTCCGGGACGTTCGTTCAACCTCGCACTGCACTGGTTGATGCAGCCGGTCGGCACCCGTCACTGACCCGCATCAATGCAGCATCGGCATGGCAGCGGCGAGAATGGTGCCATGCCGACGCCCGACGCCCGCCTCTCACCGCAACTGCTCGCCGCCGCCCCGCACCGCCTGCTGTTCTTCGCCGGTGCTGCCAATGTCCTGCTGGCCATGGCCTGGTGGACCCTGTGGCTGGCCGACAGCCGCTGGGGATGGCGCCTGTTGCCGGAGACACCACTGTTCGCCGGTTGGGTACATGCGCTCGTGATGCAGTACCAGCTGCTGCCGCCTTTCATGTTCGGCTTCCTGCTGACGGTGTTCCCGCGCTGGACCGGCTTTCCCGATCTGAAGCGCTGGCACCATGTGCCGGTGGGCGCCGGCCTGCTCGGTGGCCAGGTGGTCGTCGTGGCAGGCATGCTCGCCGGCCTGGAAGCCTGGGTGCTGGTGGGCTGGTTGATGGGCATTGCGGGCTGGAGCTGGGGCCTGTGGCAACTGGCGGGGGTGCTGGCCGCGGAGCGCCGCGCGCACCAGGGACCCACCTGGCACGCATGGTCGTGCCTTGCGGCAATGGCGCTTGGGCTGATCGGCATGCTGCTGGTGCTCGGACACATGCTCGTCGGCAACCCGGCATGGACAACGCTGGCGATCAAGCTGGGCACGTTCGGCCTGTTGCTGCCGATCTACCTGACGGTGGCCCACCGCATGTTTCCGTTCTTCGCCGGCAATGCCGTGCCCGGCTACCGGCCGTGGCGGCCGATGTGGCTGCTGGCGGTTGCCTGGCCACTGCTGCAGCTGCACATGGTGCTGGAACTGCGGCAGGCGTACGCCTGGTTGTGGCTGGCCGACCTGCCGTTGCTGGCCCTGACCGGACACATGCTTTGGCGCTGGTGGCCGCGCGGCAGAGCGCCCGGGTTGCTGTGGGTGCTGTTCGCCGGTTTCGCATGGCTGCCGCTGGCGTTCGCCCTGTATGTCCTCCACAGCCTGCTGATTGCGGGGGACGGTTTCAGCGGACTGGGACGTGCGCCGGCACATGCGCTGTTCATCGGCTTCTTCGGCTCGATCCTGGTGGCGATGGTCACGCGCGTGACCCAGGGTCATTCCGGCCGTCCCTTGACCATGCCGGCAGTCGGCTGGTTCGCCTTCGCGGTACTGCAGCTGGTGACCGTATTGCGGGTACTCGGCGAGGTGTTGCCGGACCCGGGTGCCTGGCAACTGGCATCCGCGGTGGGATGGTTGCTCGCGTTCACGCCATGGGCCTTGCGCCACCTTGCCATCTACCTGCAACCTCGCCGCGACGGCAAACCCGGCTGACTCCCGCATGATCGAGTTCTATCCGCAGATCAAGTCCGCCCACATCCATCTGGTGCTGCTGTCCGGCCTGCTGTTCGCCGTGCGCGGCGGGTTCTCCGCTGCCGGGGCGAAATGGCCACGGCATGCCACGCTGCGCTGGCTCAGCTACGGCATCGACACCTTCCTGCTGACCAGCGCGGCGATGCTGCTGACGATCCTGCCAGCCGGCATGTTCGCCAACGGCTGGCTGGCGATGAAGATGGTGCTGCTGGTGTTCTACGTGGTCCTGGGCGTGCTGGCGATGCGCCCGGGATTGTCGCGCGGTCTGCGCGTGCCGCTCTACCTGGGAGCGCTGGCCTGCTTCGCGCTGATGTTCGGCATCGCCCGCATGCACCATCCGCTGGGCTGGCTGCACCGGCTGCTCTGACGAGGGGTCCGCGCAGGGGTGCCGCTGGCGCTGCCAAAGGCCGATAATGGGGATTGTCCGGTCGGCCATGGAAGCAACGCGAGCAGGCATGTCCAGCATCAATGAACGCCAATGGGTCAGCGAGGCCATCAACGCGCTGCAACGCGAGGCCGAGCGATCGGCCGACACGCACCTGCTGCACATGACCTTCGCCGGCTTCCCCGGCATCGACTTCTACCTCAAGGATGAAGCTGCCCATCCCACGGGCAGCCTCAAACACCGCCTGGCACGCTCGCTGTTCCTCTACGCCCTGTGCAATGGTCGCCTGCGCCCCGGCCAGCCGGTGGTGGATGCCTCCAGCGGCAGCACCGCGATTTCCGAAGCCTGGTTCGCGCGCCTTCTGGGGCTGCAGTTCACCGCGGTGATGCCGGACAACACCGCGCCGGGGAAGATCGAAGCGGTGCGCGCACTCGGTGGTCATTGCGACCTCATCCCGGTGGGGCGCTGCACCCAGGAGCGCGCACGCGAAATCGCCGCCGCCGGCGGCTGCTTCCTCGACCAGTTCGGCCTTGCCGAACGCGCCACCGACTGGCGAGGCAACAACAACATCGCCGAATCCATCATCGGTCAGATGTCGCGCGAGCCGCACCCGCATCCGGCGTGGGTGGTGTGCGGCGTCGGCACTGGCGGCACGTCGGCCACGATCGGCCGCTACCTGCGATACCGCGGCCTGCCCACGCAACTGTGCGTGGCCGAGCCGGAAGGCATGGTCTACGCCAAGGCCTGGCCTGCACGTGACCGCAGCGCACACGTCGGCTGCTTCAGCCTGATCGAAGGCATCGGCCGGCAGAACGTGGAACCCAGCTTCCAGTTCGGCGTGGTCGACGAGGTGATCGAGGTCCCGGATGCCGACTCCATCGCCGCGATGCTGCTGCTGGAAGAGCTGCTGGGCTTCCGCTACGGCGGCTCGTCGGGCACCAACCTCGTTGCCTGCCTGCGATTGGCCACGCGCATGCGCGAGGCCGGCCGCACCGGCAGCATCGTCACCCTGCTCTGCGACCGCGGCGCCCGCTATCGGGAAACGCTGTACGACCCGGACTGGCTCGCCAGCCGCGGCATCGACCCGACACCGCGCAAGCAGGCATTGCAAAGGCAACTGCAGGGCGGCTGAGCCGATCGCCGATCGCCGAT
>JAUNRQ010000025.1:0-11827 GCA_030535605.1 Pseudoxanthomonas suwonensis | reverse complement strand
ACTGCGGCATGCGCACGACCGGGCTGCCGCGGGCCGTCGTGGCATGACTCAATGTGCGGGCACGGTGCGCTCCGCCGCCCAGGCACGCAAGGCGTCCACCTGCTCGCGCATCAGCACCGACAGCGGCCGGGTGGCGCGAAGTTCCTGATGCAGGGTGAAGTCGCTCAGTGGCAGCGCCTGACCATGCGCTGCATACAACGCGGAGACGATGACCTGCTCGATCTCCGCGCCGGAGAAGCCATCGGCCGCACGCGCCAGTCCGGCCAGGTCGTGCCCGGCGGCGTCCAGCCCGCGGCGTGACAGGTGCAGGCGGAACAACTCCTCGCGGGTGGTTGCGTCCGGCAAGTCCACGAAGAAGATCTCGTCGAAGCGGCCCTTGCGCAGCAGTTCCGCCGGCAGCGCATCGATCTGGTTGGCCGTGGCCACCAGGAACACCCTGCCCTTGCGCTCGGCCATCCACGTCAACAGATGGCCCAGTACTCGCCTCGACAGGCCGCCATCACCGTCCCCACCGCCGGACAGTGCCTTCTCGATCTCGTCGATCCACAGCACGCACGGTGCCAGTTGCTCGGTGGATGCCAGCGCCTGGCGGAGGTTGGCTTCGGTTTCGCCGTGGTACTTGTTGTACAAGGTGCCGAAGTCCAGACGCACCAGCGGCACACCGAAGTTGCCGGCGATGGCCTTGGCCAGCATCGACTTGCCACATCCCTGCACGCCCAGCAGCAGAACGCCCTTCGGCGCATCCAGGCCCGGAGGAGCATCGCCATCGACGAACACCCGGCGCCGCTGCTCCACCCAACGCTTGAGCCGTGCGGCACCGGCGACATCTGCGAAGCGCGCGGTGTCGTACTCGTAATGCAGGTGGCCGCTCTTGTTGAGCAGCTCGAACTTCAGCCGCGCCAGCTGCGGCAGGTCATCCATGCACAACGCGCCATCGGTGAAGATCAGCTGCCGGGCAATGCGCCGGGCGTCGATCTCGGACAGCCCGCGCAGGTTGTGCACGATCTGCTGCATGGCCCCATGGTCCGCCCGGGCACGGCGGCCACCGTGTTCGCGTGCGTAGTCCTCCACCTGCTCACGCACCAGCTTCAGCAACGCATTGGCATCCGGCAGGCGCGGGGTGAACCGGCTGGCCAGCGCATCCAGCTCCGGCGGCAGCTCGACCTTGACGCCAATCATCACGATCACGTGTGGCTGGCAATCGCGCCGCAGCAGGATGTCGCGCAGCATCCGTTGGGTGCCGGCGTAGCGCAGGTAGGGGTCGAAATCCAGCAACAGGTAGACCCCGCGCTGGGGTGCTTCGCGGATGGCGTGCAGCGTGGCCGAGGCATCCGGAGCGACCTCGCTGGCATCCTCGCGGTCGATGTCGATCCGTCGCAGGCCTTCGGTGATCGACCAGCGCCACATGGCCCGCCATACCCGCGTCAACGACTGGCGGAACAATGCGACGACACGCGGTTCGTCCGCGGTTTCGATCACGATCAGCGGGGTATTGGCGCGGATCAGCGCCACCAGGTCCTGCAGTTCGCTCATCGCGCATCCAGTTCTGCGAAACGGCGGCACGATAGCAGATTGCCCCGCGCCAGGCGCCGCATTCACGCCGCGCTGTCCGCAATGGCAGCACCATGCGCTCGCCGCCCTGAATACTGGCCAGACCATGACCGACACCACCGCTCGCCTGTCCCGCTCCACCCAGATCCTGGGCTTCCTGCTGAAGTACCGCAGCGCCAGGATCTTCAGTGGACTGGATGTCGATGCCTCGGAACTGGTCCCGGAGGAAGTGGACACGGAAGGCAAACCGGAGCAGTTCGTCGCCGACCTCGAAGCGCTTGGTCCGACCTTCATCAAGATCGGCCAGTCGCTTTCGACCCGACCGGACATGGTCCCGCCGGAATACATCGCCGCACTGGAACGCATCCAGGACGACGTCGCGCCGTTGCCCGCCGACGAGATTCGCGCGGTGATCGAGGATGAACTTGGCGTCAAGCCATCCACCGTGTTCGCCGAGTTCGACGACGAGCCACTGGGTGGTGCCTCGCTGGCACAGGTCCATCGCGCGAGCCTGCGTGACGGCCGCCAGGTCGCGGTCAAGGTGCAGCGACCCGGCATCACCGAAGGCATCCGCACCGACCTGGACATCCTGACTTCGCTGGCCGAACGCATGGATCGCTGGACCGACATGGGTCGGCGCTTGCACTTTGCCGGCTGGGTCCACGAATTCCGTCGCACGCTGCTGGCCGAGCTCGACTACCGGCTGGAAGCCGAGAACCTGGAGCGCTTCGCCAGCCACTTCGCCGGCTATCCCGAGCTGTTCGTGCCGCAGCCGGTGTGGGACCTGACCCGCAGCCGCGTCTTGACCATGGAACTGGTCGAAGGCGTCAAGGCCACCGAGATTGGCGGCGTGCGTCGCACCGAGGAAGACCTGGGCGCGCTCGCCGCGGCGCTGACCCGCGCCTACCTGGACCAGGCGTTCGTGCATGGCGAGATCCATGCCGACCCGCACCCGGGCAACCTGCTGGTGACCGACGATGGCCGCGTCGGCATGCTCGACCTGGGGATGGTCGCGCACATCCCGCCGCGTCGTCGCGAGCAGTTGCTGAAGTTGCTGTTCGCCGCGGTCGACGGTCGCGGCGAGGACGTGGCCCACCTGGCCATCGCCATGGGCACGCGACTGGAGGACTTCGACCAGGACCGCTACGTGCGCGAGGTCGGGCAGATGGTCACGCGCTACGCCGCCCGCCAAGGCGAGCACGCGCCATCGGAAGGGCGGCTGGTGCTGGACATCACCGTGCTCGGCGCCACCTGCGGGCTGCGCACGCCGCCGGAACTGTCGCTGCTGGGCAAGACCCTGCTGAACCTCGAGGCGGTCAGCAAGACCCTCGATCCCAAGCTGGACGTGAAGGACGTGGTCGAGGACCACCTCGAGCGGGTCATGCGCCAGCGCCTGAAAAAGGCGTTCTCGCCGGCCGCGTTGGCCAGCGATGCGATGGAACTGCAGTCGCTGGTGCGCGAAGCGCCGCGCAAGGTCGCCGGCATCCTCGGCCTGCTCGCCGACAACCGCATGCAGGTGAAGTTGACCGGGTTGGAGGAATCGCACCTGATCGAGAACCTGCAAAAGATCGCCAACCGCATCAGCACCGGCATCATCACCGCCGCGCTGATCATGGCCTCGGCCATGCTGATGCGCGTCGACGGCGGCCCGCGCCTGCTGGGCTATCCGGCGCTGGCGCTGGTGCTGTTCCTGGTCGCCGCGTTGCTGGGCCTGGGCATCGTGATCAACTCGCTGCGGCACGATCGTCGACCGCGCCCCGACGAGACCCCCGGCAGCGATTGATTGACGAAAGCACCCGATCCCCCGGCGCGTGCCACTGCCCGAGCAGCTCCGGCCCCGTCCATGCATCGTCGATGCGGGATCGACGCCGGCCGGATGCCTCTGCCTGTGACTTGACCGCGATCCTTCAGGCGCGCGCGCGCGCGTTGTCCTCGCCGTGGGCGATGCCGTGCAACTGCCGCGCATCACGAATCGAGATCGCGCGGCCGTGGACGTCGATCACGCCTTCGTCCTGCAGCCGCGAGAAGCCGCGACTGACCGTCTCCAGCGCCAACCCCAGGTAGTTGGCGATTTCGTCGCGACTCATCGGCAGGCGAAACGCCAGCCCATCGTGTCCCAACCGCTGGTAGCGCTCCGACAGCCCGTGCAGGAACATGGCGATCCGCTCGCTGGCCTGTCGTCGCATCAGCAGTTCGATCTGTTCGTGGCCACGCCCGACTTCCTGACCGATCACCCGCAACAACTGGCGCCGCAGCGCCGGCAGCTGCGCCGCGACCTCGGTGAGCTGCTCGTACGGGACCTGGCAAACCAGGGCCGGGGTCAGGGCGACCGCCTCGCAGCGGTGTTCGCCGCTGCCCATCGCATCCAGACCGATGAGTTCACCGGGCAGATGGAAGCCGACGATCGACTCGTTGCCGTTTTCGTCCTGGCTGACCGACTTGAACGCACCCTCGCGCGCGACGAACACGGCGCCCATCGGGTCACCGACGCGGAACAGCCGCGCACCGCGCTCGATCTCGCGGCGGCGCTGCACCACGTCGTCCAGACGCTGCAGTTCCTCGCCGTCCAGCCCACCGGGAAGGCAGAGCTGCTGCAGGCTGCAGTGGGCGCAGCCGCGGCGCAGCTGGGACAGGTTGATCAAGGAAGCAGGCATCGGACAAATGATGCCACGCGGGACGTGGCAACCGCCATTCAGCCTCGTGGGGGCTCAGCGCAGCTGGCTGTCCTTGCTGCCGCGCCGGTTGTAGCCACTGCTGGCCGCATCGGCTTCATCCTGCAGCTGCTGGCAGGCCACGCACAGGCGCACGCCCGGGATCGCTGCGCGTCGCGCTTCGGGAATCGGGGCGTCGCATTCCTCGCACTGTTCGAGCCCCGGGCCACTGGGCAAGCGGCTGCGAGCACGCTTGATGGCGTCGCTCACCGTCGCGTCGATCTGGTCCTGTACCGCGCCGTCGCCCGCCCAACCGGTGGCCATGGCCTGCTCCACGAATGGTCCGTTGCCGCCAGCATAGCCGCGCATGGATGAACCGGCACGCTGCGGCATACTCGGGTTCCGTCCTCCAGGTGAAAACGCTGCCATGCGCCTGACCGCCCTGCCCCTGCCGTCTGTCCTGCCATCCATCCTGGCGTTCGTCCTTGTGTTGGCCCTCCTGCCGCTGGCGGCGGTCGCCGAGTCGTCGCAGCCACCAGGTGAGCCGGCGTTGTTGCGGGAGCTGGCGCAGCAACCGAGCGCGGCGCGGATCGAAGCGGACATCCGCAAACTGGTGTCCTTCGGCACCCGCCACACGTTGTCGGACACGGACTCCGAGACCCGGGGAATCGGTGCGGCCACGCGCTGGATCCATGACGAATTCCAGCAGATCTCGCGCGACTGCGGCGGTTGCCTGGAGGTCCGCACCATCCGCGACACCGTCACCGGCCAAAGCCGCATTCCCGAACCGACCGAGGTGCTCAGCGTGATCGCCGTCCAGCGCGGCAGCATCGACCCGGACCGCTACGTGATCATGAGCGGCGACATCGACTCGCGCGCCAGCGACGTGATGGACGCGACCTCCGACGCGCCCGGCGCCAACGACAACGCCTCCGGCGTGGCCGGCACGCTGGAAGCCGCGCGCGTGCTCAGCCGCCACCGTTTTGCCGGATCGATCGTCTACGCCGCGCTGTCCGGCGAGGAGCAGGGCCTGTTCGGCGGCCGCATCCTTGCCGAACACGCCCGGCGCGAAGGCTGGCGCATCGAGGCCGTTCTCAACAACGACATGATCGGCAACACCCGCGGCATCGACGGCATCCATGACAACGTCACCGCGCGCGTGTTCGCCGAAGGCACCCGCCAGACCGAAACCGCCGAAGAAGCCCGCCAGCGCCGCTTCACCGGTGGCGAGGTGGATTCACCCAGTCGCAACCTGGCGCGCTACATCGAGCGTCAAGCACGCTTCGTCCCCAACCTCGAGGTGATGATGATCTATCGCCTGGACCGGTTCGGTCGCGGCGGCCACCATCGTCCCTTCAACGACCTGGGCTACCCGGCGGTGCGGGTCATGGAGGCGCACGAGCATTACGACCGCCAGCATCAGGACCTGCGCACCGAGGGCGGCCGCGTCTACGGCGACACCATCGACGCGGTGGATTTCGACTATGCCGCCAAGCTGACGGCACTCAACGTAGTCAGTCTCGCCGGCCTTGCAGCGGCGCCGCCGCCGCCAGCGGAGGTTGCCATCCGCGGTGCGGTCAGTGCCGACACCACGCTCAGCTGGCGCCGCCCGCCTGCCGCACAGGCCGCGAACCTGGCCGGCTACCGGATCTACTGGCGGCTGACCACCGAACCGCAATGGAGCCACAGCGTGTATGTCGGCGACGTGACCGAACACACCCTTCGCAACGTGGTCATCGACAACTGGTTCTTCGGCGTGGCCGCGGTCGGACACGATGGCAGCGAGAGCCCGGTGGTGTTCCCCGGAGCGGCCGGAAGTTTCGGCGGCTACTGACCCCGGGCCGGCAGCAGGACCCATCCGGCGTGAACAGTGGCTTCACGGTGTCATGACGCCACCTGAACGTCGTTCAGCTTCGTGGGGATTTCTCATGCGCCGTTAAGTCCCGCGGCGTTCAACTCGAGGCACCGCCACAAGACCGAGGCCGCTGCCATGAAGACCACGCACGCTTCCCTTCTCGCCACCGTCCTCGGTTTGACGCTGCTCGGCAGCTTGTCCACCGCGCCGGTGCAGGCCCAGCAGCGCGGCGAACACCGCAGCCAGGAACGCGACCGCGGCGATCGCCAATCCTCCCGGCGCGGCACCCCGGATGAGCGAAGCAATGCCAACCGTGGCAATCGCGGCGCTGCCGGCAATCAGCGGCCGGGTCGTGGCGATGAACGACGCGGGCGCAACGACGCACGCTCCGCGGACGGCGGCCAACAGCGCGTGGTCAACCCAGGTCGGCCCGCGCAGCGCGTACAGGTGCAGCGCCGCGCCGAGCGCGGCAATGACGCAACGCGCGAGTTCAGTCGTGGCCAGGCACAACGCCAACCCTTGCAGCAAACCCGCGACAACGTCCAGCGGCAGCAGGCGCGGCAGAGGGCCGAGCAGGCCCGTCGCGACGCCGACCGCCGGCAGGCATCCCGACGGGTGGAGCAATTGCGTCGTGACGCGGAACGTCGACAGGCACAGCAGTACAGCGGCGAGCAGGCTCGTCGCGACGCCGACCAGCGCCGGCAGGCGCAGCAGCGGGCTGAACACGCGCGCCGCGATGCCGAACGCCGCGAGCGCGAACGCCAGTACACGCGGCAGCGCGATGACGACCGCCGCGACTGGCAGCGCGACCAGCGCCGCATGTCCGACGCCGAGCGCCGCCAAACCATCGCCCGGCACCAGCGCCGCCAAGCCGATTTCCAGCGCCAGCAACAGCTGCGCCGCCAGCAGGAACTGCGTCGCGTCGCCCACTTGCAGCAGCAGCGCCGCCTGCAGCAGTACCAGTACCAGCAGTGGTACTGGCAGCAGCAACGGCTGATGCATGACCGCTGGGTGCGCAGCTACAACGTCTGGAACGATCCCTACTACAGCACCCCGGCCAGCTATCGCTACCGCCGCGACGGCCGCTGGTACAGCGTCAACCAGTACGGCGTGGACATCCTCAACCAGGCGATCCGCTACGGCTACGAGGCCGGTGCACGCGCCGGCCAGGCCGACCGCATGGACGGCTGGCGTCCGGACTGGCGTGGCAATTACGCCTACATGGATGCCAACTACGGCTACCACGGCTGGCACGTGGACCAGCGCGAGTACAACCACTACTTCCGCGAAGGTTTCCGCCGTGGTTACGAGGATGCCTACCACGGACGCAGCCGCTACGGACGCCGCAGCAACGGCGAGTGGGTGATCCTCGCCTCGGTGCTGGAAGCCATCTTCGGCGTGCAACGCCATTACTGACCGAAGTGCCCCATCGACACCCGGTCCCGCGCCGGATGTCGCATGCTGCACCATGGCATCGCCGACCTTGTCGACGCAGGCTCTCCACATGCCGGAACCGTTGCGCACCCGCCGCACCCGCCGTCCCGCCAACGCAGCAAGCCGCGTGTTGCTGCCTGTGTTGCTGGCCAGTGCAGTGCTGGCGGGCTGCAGCACGCAGCCACCGAAGCGGAGCGACCGCAGCCCGCAGGACGTCCGTGCGCAGCTGCAACGGCTGATGCCCATGACCCTGGCCGATCGGTCCGGCTGGGCCGCCGACATCCAGGCGGCGTTCCAGGTGCTGGAACTGCCGCCGACCACGGCCAACCTGTGTGCGGTGCTGGCCGTGATCGAGCAGGAATCCGGCTACCAGGCGGATCCGCCGGTCCCCGGCTTGGGGCGGATCGCCCGTGAGGAAATCGACCGCCGTGCGGCGGGGCTGGGGATTCCGACGCTCGCGGTCGACGCGGCGTTGCTGCTGAAGGCACCCGACGGGCTGCGCTATCGCGACAAGCTGGCGGCGGTGCGGACCGAGCGCGAACTGAATGATCTGTTCGAAGAACTTGTCGCGCGCGCGCCGATGGGCCGCGGCCTGCTGGCCCGCGCCAATCCGGTCCGGACCGGCGGACCGATGCAGGTCAGCATCGATTACGCGACGGACCAGCTGCGGCAGCGTCCCTACCCGTATCCGTTGGAAGGCTCCGTGCGCGACGAGGTGTTCAGCCGCCGCGGCGGCCTGTATTTCGGCATCGCCCATTTGCTGAAGTATCCCAACAGCTATGCGCGGCACCTGCATCGCTTCGCCGACTTCAACGCCGGTCACTACGCCAGCCGCAATGCCGCCTTCCAGGCGGCCGTCAGCGTCGCCTCCGGCGTGGACCTGGTGCTGGACGGCGATCTGATCGTCCATGGCAGCAAGAAAGTCGGCACCACCGAAACCGCCGTGCGTTCGCTGGCGACGTCCCTGGACATGTCACACCGCGCCATCCGACGCGACCTGGAACGCGGGGACCGCCATGATTTCGAGCGCAGCACCCTGTACCAGCGCGTGTTCGCGCTTGCCCAAGCCCGTGGCGGCCGTGCCCTGCCCCGCGCGACGATGCCGCGCATCACCCTGGACAGCCCCAAGATCAGCCGCGAGCTGACCACGGAATGGTTCGCCAACAACGTCGAACGCCGCTACCGCCGATGCGAGGCACGCGCCGCCGCGCTGTAGCCAGATCGGCGCGCGGCGCCACCTGTGCAAGACCACTACGCACGCCCGCCGTGCTGGTACTCTCCCCGGGCAGCCACGGCCCCATGCGGACGACAGGCTGCCAGGGCCGGACGGGGACCGGCAGGATTTCCACCATTTGCGGCCGCCTGCGACAGGATCGCAGCGCCCGAACCACACGGGGACATTGCCTTGCCATTGCTTGATGCCGACACCTACCTGGACCGCATCCGCCTGCTCGGGGTGCTGGCCATCCTCATCGCCATCGCCACCTGGGCGATGGACCTGGCCGACTGGGTCTACACCTGCCCGTTCTGCCGCGTGCAGCGCTCGGCCATCGGCGTTCTGGGCGTGTTGATGCTGTTGCCGCGTCCGGGGCACTGGCTGGTGCGCTGGATCGCCAGCGTCGTGGCCACGCTCGGGCTGGTGGTGGCGGCAACCCAGAACTTCGGCGGCTGGCGGCGGCTGTCGGCGGGCGAGTTCAGTTGGGGCGAGCAGTGGTACATCCACCCGTTCCTGCTGTCGGGCTTCGCCCTGTTCATCCTGATGGCGCAGATCATGCTGATCCACGGATCTGCCCGGCGCGCCGCCCTGCCCGACCGGGCCGAGGCGCCTGCACGAGCAATGCCGCCTCGCGTCTGACGCGGCAAGCCCCACCCGGGCAGGGCCTGCGCGGGCTCAGTAGGGCTGTTTTTCCCGCCGCGCGGGCTTGCCACGCGCCGGTGGTGCTTTCGGCTCGCGATCATGGCGACCACGGCCGTCACCATCGGCCACCAGGCGGAAATCGATCTTGCGCTCCTCCAGGCTGGCCTTCAGCACCACCACCCGGACCCGGTCGCCCAGCCGGTATTCGCGACCACCGCGTTCGCCGGTGAGGGTCTTCCGCAGTGCGTCGAACTGGTAGTAATCGTTTGGCAGCTGGGTCACGTGGACCAGGCCGTTGACCTTGGATTGCTCCAGTTCGACGAACAGGCCGAAGCTGGTCACGCCACTGATCACGCCATCGAACTCGCTACCGACGTGCTCTTCCATCCAAGCCGCACGATAGCGCTCGTCCACCTCGCGCTGGGCCTCGTCGGCACGCCGTGATTTTTCAGAACACTGCAGCGCCAGTGCGGCCATCTCGTGCGGAGCGTATTCGTGCCCGGCCTTGTCGCGCGCATCCAGCACCTGGCGGATCGTCCGGTGCAGCAGCAGGTCGGCATAGCGACGGATCGGCGAGGTGAAGTGCGCGTACTGCTCCAGCGCCAGGCCGAAGTGACCGATGTTTTCGGTCTGGTAGACGGCCAGCGCCTGGCTGCGCAGCAGTACCGATTCCAGCAGCACCGCGTCCGGGCGCTCGCGCACCTTGTGCAGCAGCGCCGTGAAGTCACGCGGCTTGACCCGGCCCCACGGCGGCAAGCGCAGCTTGAACTCCTTGAGGAATTCCAGCAGGTCCGCGTATTTGCCTTCCGGCGGCTTGTCGTGCACCCGGTATGGTGCGGGAATGTCGGCCGCATCGACGAATGCGGCGGCCTGCACGTTGGCCGCGATCATGCACTCCTCGATCAGCTTGTGCGCGTCGTTGCGGATCAACATGCCGGCTTGGGTGACCTCGCCCTTGGCGTCCAGTTCGAACCGCACTTCGGAGGTCTCGAACTCGATGGCACCGCGCTTGGCGCGAGCCTTCGCCAGCACCCGGTACAACTGGTGCAGGTGTTCGATCTGGGGCAGCAACGCGCCGACCTTCGCCAGTGCAGCGTCGCGATCCTCCTCGGGGATCGCGTCACCGATGATGTTCCACACCTGCGTGTAGGTCAGACGCGCGTGCGAACGCATGACCGCCGGGTAGAAGCGTGATTCGGACACCTGGCCGTCGCGCCCCACCTGCATGTCGCAGACCATGCACAGGCGGTCGGCATCCGGGTTCAGCGAGCAGATGCCGTTGGACAGCGTTTCCGGCAGCATCGGCACGACGAACCCGGGGAAGTACACGCTGGTCGCGCGCAGCTGCGCGTCATCATCCAGCGCACTGCCGGGGCGCACGTAATGCGACACGTCGGCGATCGCCACCAGCAGCCGGAAGCCGTCACGGTTCGGCTCGCACCACACGGCATCGTCGAAGTCCCTGGAATCCTCGCCATCGATGGTGACCAGCGGCAATTCGCGCAAGTCCTCGCGCCCGCGGAGTTCCTCCTTGCGGACCTCCAGCGGGATCGCCATCGCCTCGTCCAGCGCCGCCTGCGAAAACTCGTGCGGAATGTCGTGCCCGTGGATCGCGGCCTCCACCGCCAGCGAAGCGGTCAGCTTGTCGCCCAGCACCGCCAGCAAACGACCGATGGGCGGCCGATGGGGCTGCACGCCGTCGGTCAGTTCCACCACCACCAACTGCCCGTCGCGGGCTTCGCCACGTGCATCCGGAGGCAGCATGATGTTGCGCTGCAGGCGGGCGTCGTCCGGCACCACGTAGGCGATGCCGGCCTGCTCCTGGTAGCGGCCGATCAACCGCGTCAGGCGCCGGTCCAGCACCTCCACCACCGCACCTTCGCGACGTCCGCGATGATCCATGCCGGTGACGCAGGCCAGCACGCGATCGCCATGCATGGCCTTGCGCATTTCCGCCGGCGGCAGGAACAGATCGTCACCGCCCTCGTCCGGGCGCAGGAAGCCGTAGCCATCCGGATTGGCGATGACGCTGCCGGGGATCAGGTCGACCCGGCTCGCCGGGGTCAGGCCGCCGCGCCGATTCTCCAGCAATTGCCCATCGCGCAGCATCGCCCGCAGGCGCTTGTCCAGCGCATCACGACGATCCGGCGCGGTCAGTTGCAGCGCTTCGGCCAATTCCGATGCGGTCATCGGCCCGTCGTGCTCCGAGAGCCGATGCAGGATGGCCTCGCGGCTGGCGATGGGTTGTTCGTAACGGCGCGCCTCGCGCTCGGCATGCGGATCGATGAACTGCGGCCCGGCATCGCCCGCACGACCTTGTCCCTGCCCCTTGCCTGGACGCGCCACTGGCGGCGTGGACGGCTTCTTCGCCGGCTGCTTTTTCGCGACCTTCTTGCCAGCACCCTTCCCGACCTTTCCCCGCTCGGCTGCGGTATCGGCTTCGCGCATCACCTCCGGCATCCAGCCCGGCAGGCTCTC
>JAUNRQ010000063.1 GCA_030535605.1 Pseudoxanthomonas suwonensis | reverse complement strand
CACTCGCTGCCTAGTCCCACTTTTGCCGTCCGCTAAAAGCGGGGGGATTACCCAAGGAACCATCGTCAGTCATTGAGCCCGGCCGAGGCACGACCAGTGGCGACGGGAATATTGAACAAACGCTTCGCAGCTGGAAGCGGGGCGGCGGCGAAGTGAAAGTCACGAAAGGGCCTTCTATAGGTTTCGAGAAACGTCCGGCAAAACCAGGCAGGCCTCCATCAGGAAAGAAAGTGGCGGCGCCTGTCAACAGACCTGGAATTGTCCGCCCGGCGCCGCCTAGTGTTCCGCAGCCACAGCCACAGCCATCGCCGCCAGCAAAAAGTTTGCTTCAACGCTTGCTCGAAGCCTCGGCCGACGTTCGCGACCTGCGGATTGCCGCTGCAATGTCGCGCCCGTGTGGTTCCCTTGTGCTTCCGCCGGTTATTGAAAACTCAGATGGCAAGCTCGCCACTCTCGGGCTGGATTTCGGAACAGCTTTCACGAAGGCCGTAGTGCGATGGGCCGGTCGCCATTTCGCGGTCGATTGGTCTGAAGCTGTCCAAGGCAAAGGCCGTCACCTGCTGGCATCGGTTTTCAGCGAAGCCCACGATGGGCATTGCATTCTGGGAGCAGCCGATACGACAGGTTGGTGTGTTCGAGAAGGCATCAAGCTCCAACTGCTGTCTTCCGGCTCTCGGGTCAGTAGTCAGGACATGGCGGATGCTGTGATTTTCATTGCTTTGGCATTCCGCTATGTGGATAAGTGGTTGCGACGGACAAGTCTCGGCTTCGAGAAAGGCTTGAGATGGCGGCTGCATGTCGGTTTGCCGACAAAATCGTGGGACAGCGATGTCACCACGGAGACGTTCAAGACTGTGGCGCAGGCGGCGAGGGTGCTGGCCTGCATGCCTGGGCCGGTGACGCGCACCGCAGCAATCCAAGCCTTGCGGATGACGGACCAGGTCGATCGCCCTGCCGTGGATGTCTTTCCCGAGTTCGCGTGTCAGCTGTACTCCTACCTGCTGTCGCCAGAGCGCGCTGATGATCTACATGCGATCGTCGACATCGGAGCGGGAACGCTGGATGTCGCCTACTTCAACGTGTTCATGAAAGAAGACGAAGCGCTGTTGCCCATCTTTGCCTCCGAGGTAGACAGACTCGGTGCCCACTACCTCATCGCTGCTCTGTCGGGCGCAGAAGGTCGTGCCACTTGGACGGATGACGAGTCGTCGCTGTCAGACGAAGAGGCCGGACGAAAACTTGGTTGCTCGCCGGTCGAGGTACGCAGCAGGAGATCCCTTTATCTGAGTTCGGTAGCCGATGTATTCAACCAGGCAACCCGCGCGGCAAGAACCACGTATCCGACGTCCCCGGCGTTCCAGCGGGCGGAGAATGTTCGTTTGTTCCTGTGCGGCGGCGGCAGCCGTATCCCTTCGCTGCAGAAGCGGTTCGAACGCATAGCCCAGGAAGCCGTGCGTCGTCTTGGCATTAAGTTCCAAGTCTCGGAGCTGGTCAAACCGCGCGACATCGTTGGAAAGCTGGAGTCCGGGTTCGACCGCCTCTCCGTCGCCTACGGCTTGAGCCAGAACGCAGCGAACATCGGAAGGGTCATACGCAGTGCGACACTGGAGCCCATATCTATGAGAAGCGTTGTCGAAACTGAAGATCGAGACGCTGACAGGTAGTCGTTCGTACGTTCTGGACAGCTGGTGCTATTCGACCCGAAGTGGCTCTCCGCTCTTTACCGAAAACCGCCCCAGTGCCGACCAGGTAATCGCAGCCCCTGCGACCAGAAGGTGCTTCAATGCCTTGGCAGCTGACAACTCGCTCGTCAGCAGTCTTCAGGAGGTCTAATGAGCAAGCATCGCAACCCTGATCGGCCGTCCCCGAAACGGCTCCGCATCCCGAGCCTCAAGGCGTTGCTGGAGGGCCGTACGCCACAGGACTCCGAACGGCTGCGGCACCCGCTGGCGGATCGCACCATCCGGCCGGAAGACCTTGGCACCCCCGCGGCAGCGCACCGTCCCGATCTGGTCCCGGTGATCGAGCAGACCGGTGGCGGTCCACGACTCAAGATGACGGCGCGGAAGCTGTGGAGCGGCAAGATTCGCTGAGGCGCCAAGCGACAAGCAGCCCATGGCCGTTGAGGATCTTGCCGCCCCGGGCCTGCGCATGTTCTGCTGGATTGGCGGGCGCTGGCGGCTGACCCAGGAAAGAGCCTCTGTCCTGCCCGGACCTCCCGATGCCGCAGCGCTCCAACGCTGGCAGGAGAGGCAGACCGGGGATGTGCCTGCCGAGGTGCTGCTTCGGATCCGCCACGTTCTGGGGATCGACAAGGCACGCCACATGAAGTTCCCGCACGCGCAGCAGGCGGATACCTGGCTCCGACGCCCCAGCCAGGCACTGTTGTTCGGTGGGCGCCCTGCCCTTGCGACGGTCCCTGCCCCAACGCTTGCTAAATTAGCAACGGCCCGCCTTTTCGATCATGCGCGAAGGCGGACTCGACGGACTGGCGCCGGCGCGTGGGTACCTGGACGCGACCCTGGCCGAGCTCGGACAACGGTCATGCCGCGTACCCCACGATCGGCCGCTTCGGCTGCGCCCCAAGCCTCCGCGCGGTGATTTGCCCCCTGTCGCCCCTAGGTTGGGGGCGGTGAAAACCGCCCGCCCGCGCAAGGGCTTGCGCCCCCAGTCGACGCCTGGGGCGGCACCCCGGTCACGCGGACGCCGCCGATGGCACCCTCGGCAGGGGGGGTGGCAACGCACCGGGATGTCGACAGCGAAGGCCGGTCAAAATCCGGATTCGCGGCGTTTTTCATGCTCCATTCCGGATTTTGACGCCCGGATCGTGCCCTACTGTAGGTGTCCAGCCCACACCGGAGCCGGACATGCCCGACCCCCACCTCATCGCCCAGCGCCTCGGCGACCAGCGCCTGGACGGCGCGGAGCTTGACTGGGCCGCCTACGCGGTCACGCGCGCCCTGGCCACGCTCGATCCTGCGCCCGCCTGGGCACGCGCCACCGAGCTGCCGCGGCCGCAGCTGCCACCGACGCTACATCGACTGCTGACCCACGCAAGCCCCGCCTGCGGCCTGATCATCTGGGCGAGCACCTCCCCGCGCACCAGGCTGACCTCGACGATCGCCGCCGCCCTGTGCGTGCATGCCTGGCACTGCCCGGAGCTGTACGCCACGGGCGATCCCGCCCTGGCCAGCCTGCGCTACGAGGCGGGCCTGAGCTTGCGCCGACTGTCCGAGCGCGGCGCCACCCTGCCGATCGCACCGGGCCTCTGGGACGGCCCGCCGGGCGGCGCCAGGTTCCGGGCCGAGGCGGTGCTGGCCGCCGCCATCACCGGCCTGCGCGCGTGGGCCACTCACCATGACGGGGACCGCGCGCTGGCCACGATCGCGACCTATGCCCGCCGATGCGCCGGCTTCCTCGAGCTGCGCCAGGTCCCGCAGCTCGCGCCGGCGCCGCTGCCGCCGCTGCGTGCACGGCCGGCCGCCCAGGCCGTGCACGAGGCCACCGCCACCGAGGCACTGGCAGAGGCGCTGCGCCCGGCGCTGCGTGCCACCGCCATCCATCGCGATGGCGAGGTCATCGCATCGGTGGGGATCGCCCGGGCCACGCTGCCGGGTGCCGAGCAGGCGCAGACCCGGCCCATGCGCCTTGCGATGGGCGCCCTGCAATGGCGCGCCGCGCGCCAGGGCGCCCATGCCGGTCGGGTCGCGCGCGCGCATGCCGTCACCGATGGGGCGCTTGCGGATCTGGGCCAGGCACTGGCGGGCGCAGCGCCCGCCACCCGCGCGCTGCTGCTGGGCTCCCTCCTGGCCGGCGTGCCGGTCACCGCGGTGGCGCGCTGGCGCGTGGTCGAGACGGTCGGCGCACTGCTCCCGGGCGAGGCCGGACTGCTGCGCAATCCGCTCGCCCTGTGCGTGCCGGCCAAACTGAGCGCGGCGCTGCCGCCGCCGAACGCCAAGCATACGTCCGAGGACGTTGCGCGCCACGTCGTCCTGCCGCTGCCGCAGACCGTCCCGGGCGCCGTCGCGCTGCGGGTCCAGGCCGACTCGCGCGTGGGTGATGCATTCGCGACGCGCGCCGACGTACGACGCGCCATCGCCTGGCTGCGGGACCATGCATGCGACAGCGGCAGTGCGCTCACCCCGCGCCGCCTGGCCCGGGTGCTCGCGCACGCCCTGCACGTCACCGGCGCAGGTCCGGCCGAGTCCGCCCTGATCCGCGGCACCGATCTCAGCTACTCGCGCGCGCCGGCCCACTATTACGGGACCACCATGGTGGCGATCGCGCGCTGGCACCAGCCGGCGATCGACTGGATCGCGCGCCGGCTGGGCCACGGCATCGGACCGGCATCGGTCATCCCGTTCCCCGGCTGGGTGGGGATGCGGCGCACGCCGGTCGGCCGCACGCGCGATCTCTACCTGGCGCGCCTGCGCCGGATGCTGCGGGCTCGCCCCGGCGCACGGGCGCCGCTGGAGACCGTGATCACGTACCACGTGCAGATCCAGGCGCTCGTGCATGATCTGGCGCTGTGGCTCACCGGTGCCCGCCCGCATGCCGGCAGCCTCGACGCCCTGCTGTCTGCGGAGGATCACCTGATCATCGAGGACAAGGCGCGCGCCGGTGCCGAGGGCCGCTCCTCGGCGCGGCTGGTGCCGGTCAGCGCGGCGCTGCGGCAGCTGATCGACGCCTGGGCGGAGCATCGCACCTGGCTCTCGCGGCGCCTGCGCGGACGCCGCCTGCCGGCCCCGTGGGTCACGGTGCTGCCCGATCGATCGGTGCGCGCCGCCACCCTGCGGGAATTGCGGGCGCCGCTGCCCCCGTCAGGCATGCCGGCCAACGCCGGCCGTGCCCGATTCGCCTCGCTGCTGGCCGATCGCCAGGTCCCCGGCGAGATCCGCTGTGCCTTGCTGGGCCACTGGCTGCTGGGCGCGGAGCCCGGGGCGCCCATGCAGGCCCGTGCCATGGCCGAGGCCCCGGCGCAGGCGCTGGACTCACTGGACACGCTCGCCGCCGGCATGGCCCTGCCGCGAGTGCGCAGGAGCGCCCCATGAACCTGCTCGATCCCACCGACCGGCCGCCGCTGCGCGGCGCGGCCAGGCGCCGGCACCGTGCCGGACAACAGGCGCACCGGGTGCTCATCGAGGTTGGACTTGGCGGCATCGCCCGCGGCGAAGCCGATGCCCCGCTCGATGACGCGGCCAGGGCCCGCCTGCTCGGCGCGCTCGCGCGGATCAGGCCCGCAAGCACGCGCTCCGACATCCACAACGCCATCGACCACGCGCTGGCCCGGGGCCGTGCGCTCGGCCTGTGGACGCATCCGGGCATCGGCACCGCGACCAGCCATCCGTTCGTGGCCTCGCCCATTGCCACCACGGATGCCGATGCGCTGCGCGCGGCGATGCACCGGCGTGACGCGCTGGCACGGGCCTTGCCGGGCCTGCCCACCGACCTGTCACCCCTGGTGCGCCAGGGCCTGGTCACCTACGCGCTGGTCTACTTCGACGCATTGCTGGCCGCGCCCCTGTTGCAGGCGCTGGCCGAGGCGCGCACGCAATGGCAACGCGACGACGTGCTGCTGGTGCATGGCGATGCGCGCGGCGTGGCACGCCTGCGCCGCTGGCGATTCGGGGCCGTGACGCGCCCGCTGGTGCGCCGCTGGCGGCGCGACCATCCCGTCGCAGGGCCCACCGAGGCCGCGCTCGAGGCCGCGGCACAGGTGCTCGGCATCCGCGGGCTCCCCACCTCCGTGGTCGCGTTGCTGCGCGAGGCGCGCCTGTACTGGGCCCCGCGCCTGCCGCCATTTTTGCTGGCGCTGGCCACCGACGCGCAGGCCTGCGAGTCGCTGCCGCCGCGCGCGCACCGACGGCTGTTCGGCGGGCGCGGCCCGCTGCTGCCGGATCCGGCCAGGGGCGATGCCCCGGCGCTCGAGATCCCGACGGCGGTGGTTGCCAGCGGCCAGGTGCTGCAATCCCCGCGCGGCGTCCCGGCCCGCCACTGGCAGGCCTGGCGTGCACTGCGCCACGCGCTGGACGTGCGCGAAACCGGTCGTGGCGTCGACCCGCGTGGCGTGGCCGACCTGCAGCTGGCGGCCTGGCAGCAAGCGCACGCGGGCATCGGCGGCTGGACGGTGTTGATGGCGGCTTGGGCGCGCCATGCGCTGGGCCAAGCGCGCGGACGGGCGCTGATGCCGTCCTCGATCCGCCGCTACATGGCCTATGGCCGGTGGCTGGTGCAATTGGCCGCCGACCTCGACCCGGCCACAGTCGAGGCCGAGGAACTGCTGGAGCGGCTCACCGCGATGGCGGCGCATTTGGCCGAGCAGCGGGGTGGCTTCCTGGCGTTGCTCGGCCTCCAGGAGTTGCTCGATTTTCGGGCGGCGGCCGGCGCGCCGGCAGTGGACCTGTCGGAGTACTGGGACCTGCCTGCAGGCACCGGCCGGCCGCGTGCCAACCTCGTCACTCATCGCGAGTACGTGGATGCACTGGCCATCCTGGATGCGCGCTCCGACGGCAGCACCGTCGATCGCGACCGTGCACTGCTGCACCTGCTCTACGGCGCTGGGCTGCGCTGGGGTGAGGCCGCAAACGTGCGCATCGCCGATGTGCGCCAGGACGGCCACGGCGACTGGCGCGGCGTGTGGCTGACCGTGCGCCGCAGCAAGACCGCCAACGGCTTGCGCACCCTGCCGCTGCACCAGCTGCTCGGCCCTGACGCGCTGCAGGAACTGGAGACATTCGTCGGTCAGCGCCAGGGGCAATGGTCGCACCTGCCGGATGCGCGGCTGTTCGCCGAGGCCGATGCCGCGCTTGCGGCACCCGGCATCGAGGTGCGCGAGCGCCTGGTCGACGCCCTGCGCCGGGCCAGCGGGGATGCCGCCATCACCCTGCATGCCCTGCGCCACGGCGTGGCCAACGCCCTGATGTTGCGCCTGTGGGGGGTTGATCCGGCTCGCAGCGGGCAGCTGGCCATGATGATGCACGCAGGATCCGCCCGGCCAGGCGCCTATGTCAGCGACCACGAGTGGCTCACCGACCACCGCACGCGCGGGGCGCACACCACGGCGGCGCTCGCCGCACTGATCGGGCACCTGGATGCCCAGGTGACCCGTGCGTCCTACCTGCACCTGACCGAGCTGGTGCTGGCCGAGGCCACCGCCGCCCATCCACCGCGCATCCCGCGGTCCATCCTGGCCGCCCTGTGCGGCCTCAAGCCACAAACCCTGCGCCAGCGCGCCTGGCGCGCGAACGCACACTGAAAAGGAGTCCCCTGATGCGACACACGTACGAGACCCTCCACTACCACGAGATCTGTGCACTCATGCTTGCGCTCGCGCGAGGCCAGGATATCGATGCACTGCTCACCGAGTACGGTGCAGACGCGGCCGAGATCGACGCCCTGCGCACGGTGCTGGGACAGGTCAACGCGGCCACGCCCGGCGGCATCGCCCATGCCTATCCGTGGTGCGTGGACGTGGCCGCGCTCAAGCACGGGCGCCTGCCGCGCGCCTGGAACGCGATCCTCAACGTCATCCGCACGCAGTCCGAGCTCACCACGCGCGTGCTCGGGATTCCACTGGCCGTGGAGGCGCGCGGCTGGCAGTTGCAGCATGCCGTCGCACTGATGGCGACGCTGCCGTCGACGGTCTGTGAGTTCCGGTGGACGGTTGAGATCACCGCCATCCAGACCCGTGATCTGGACATTGGCGAGGACCAGGTCGAAGCCTACGTTGCCCATGCCTTCGACTTCGGATCGGGGCGCACGGTGCATGTGGTGACGCACGCCGATTGCGTCATGGATGCCGATCATCTGCGCGTGCGCCTGTCCCGGCCCGACCTGGTGGCCACGCCCGGCATCGGCGACGCCCTGCAGGGCCTGGTCATCATGGCGACGGTGCACTATCGGGCGCTCTGCCTGCGCCACGCCCAACGGCCGATCTCGCCAGGGCTGCCGGCGCCTGGCGTGGACACCCGCATGAATCCGCCCACGCTCGGGCCCGCTGATGCCGCGCCACCCGATCCCGCGCAAAGCGATGTGATGATGTGATCCAACTTTGCGGACGGAGCCCACGCGCGAGGCTGGTCGGCACCTCCCTCACGGACGTGCACCATGCCTGCCCGCACTGTCGTATCCATCCTGCGCCCGCCACACCACGCCACGGCCCTGCGCGAATTTGCCGAGCGCTGGTTCGACGAGGAGTCGGTGCTGTGGCGCCCGGCGACCATCGCCACCCGCCGCTCCCTGATGAACGCCCACATCCTGCCTGCCGTGGACGGCCACCGCATCGACGGCCTCGACCGTGCCGAGGTCACGGCGCTGCGCGCCCGCCTGGCCCGGGGCCGCACCCCGACCGGCCACATCCGCTCGGCCAAACAGGTCAACGCGGTCCTGCGCCTGCTCGGCAGGATGCTGGCCGAGCGCGAGCGCCAGCACGGCGTACCGAACCCGTGCGTGGAGCTGCGCCGCATTCCCGAGCAACGCACCGACATCCGCCCCTTCACGCTGCCGGAGCTCGCCACGTTGCGCGCGCATGCACCCGATCACCTCGCCGACTATGTCTGGATCCGGGGCCTGACCGGGCTGCGCTCAGGCGAGGCCAACGGCCTGCGCTGGTGCGACGTCGATCTCGATCACGGCACGTTCTGCATCCGGGTGACCCGCGTGAACCGCTCCGAGCAGCCTCCGAAGAACCATTACAGCGAACGCCGCATCCAGATGCTGCCGAGCGT
>JAUNRQ010000024.1 GCA_030535605.1 Pseudoxanthomonas suwonensis | reverse complement strand
GGAAGCCGAAGTCGATCAGGCGCTTGGCCACGTCCTCGGCGCTGATGCCGGTGGCGTCCTTGATCGGGCGCAGGTCGAGGATGCACTCGTGCGCGACCATGTCGTTGCGGCCGGTGTAGAGGGTGGGGTAGTGCGGGGCCAGCTTGCGGGCGATGTAGTTGGCGCCCAGCAGCGCCACCTGCGTGGCGCGGGTCAGGCCGGCCGCGCCCATCATCGTGATGTACATCCAGGTGATCGGCAGGATGCTGGCCGAACCGTAGGTCGCGGCACTGACCATCGCACCATCGCCCACGCCTTCGGTGCGCACGCCGGGTCCGTCGTTGGCGAAGCCCTTGGGCAGGAACGGCGCCAGGTGCGCCTTGGCCGCGCACGGGCCCACGCCCGGGCCACCGCCGCCGTGCGGGATGCAGAAGGTCTTGTGCAGGTTCAGGTGGGACACGTCCGAACCCCATTTGCCGGGCTTGGCCACGCCCACCAACGCGTTCATGTTGGCGCCGTCGGTATAGACCTGGCCGCCATGGGCGTGGACGATCTCGCAGATCTCGACCACGGATTCCTCGAACACGCCGTGCGTGGACGGGTAGGTGATCATGATCGCGGCGAGGTTTTCGCCATGCTTCTCGGCCTTGGCGCGCAGGTCCTCGACATCCACGTTGCCGTTCCTGTCGCAGGCCACCACCACCACCTTCATGCCGCACAGCTGCGCGGACGCCGGGTTGGTGCCGTGCGCGGATTCGGGGATCAGGCAGATGTCGCGGTGCGCTTCGCCGCGCGAGGCGTGGTAGCCGCGGATCGCCAGCAGGCCGGCGTATTCGCCCTGCGCGCCGGAATTCGGCTGCAGGCTGACCGCGTCGTAGCCGGTGCATTCGACCAGCATCGCTTCCAGCCCGGCGATCAGTTCGCGATAGCCCTCGGCCTGGTCGGCCGGCACCAGCGGGTGCAGGTTGGAGAACTCCGGCCAGGTGATCGGGATCATCTCGGCGGTGGCATTGAGCTTCATGGTGCACGAGCCGAGCGGGATCATCGTGCGGTCCATCGCCAGGTCCTTGTCCGCCAGCGAGCGCATGTAGCGCAGCATCTCGTGCTCGCTGTGATGGGTGTTGAACACCGGGTGGGTCAGGAAGTCCGAGGTGCGACGCAGTTCGGCCGGAATCAGGTCCGCGGCCTTGCCGTCCAGCGCGTCGATCGAGGGCAGCGGCTTGCCGTCGGCGAAGATCTCCCACAGCAGTTCGACGTCGCCGCGCGTGCTGGTCTCGTCCAGTGAGATACAGATGTATTCGTCCCACGCCTTGCGCAGGTTGGCGCCCTTGGCGACCGCGCGGTCCATGATCGCGTCGGTGGCGGCGCCGGTCTTCAGGCTGAGCGTGTCGAACGCGGTGTCGCCGGCGTGGTGAGTGCGATGGAAGCCAAGTTCGGCCAGGCCGGCGGCGAGGATCGAGGTCAGGCGGTGCACGCGCGAGGCGATGCGCTTCAGGCCATCCGGGCCGTGGTAGACGGCGTACATCGAGGCCATGATCGCCAGCAACGCCTGCGCGGTGCAGATGTTGGAGGTGGCCTTCTCGCGGCGGATGTGCTGCTCGCGGGTCTGCAGGGTCAGGCGGTAGGCGTTGTTGCCTTCGGCATCCAGCGAGACGCCGATCAGGCGCCCCGGCATGTTGCGCTTGTAGGCGTCGCGGCAGGCCATGAAGCCGGCATGCGGGCCGCCGAAGCCGAACGGCACGCCGAAGCGCTGCGAGTTGCCGATGACGATGTCCGCGCCCATCTCGCCGGGGGACTTCAGCAGCACCAGCGCCAGCAGGTCGCTGGCGAACACCGCCAGCGCGCCGTGGCCGTGGATGGTGGCGACGTCGTCGGACCAGTCGGCCAGCCAGCCGCTGGAAGCCGGGTAGGAGACCAGCACGCCGAAGTAGTCGCCGCCGGCGATGGCCGACTTCCACTCTTCCTCGGAGTTGGCCAGCGCGACGGTCAGTCCCAGCGGCTCGGCACGGGTGCGCAGCACTTCGATGGTCTGCGGATGGGTGTCACCGGAGACCAGGAAGGTGCTGGATTTGCTCTTCGCCGAACGCTTGGCCAGGGTCATCGCCTCGGCGGCGGCGGTGGCTTCGTCCAGCAGCGAGGCGTTGGCGATCTCCATGCCGGTCAGGTCGGCGCACATGGTCTGGAAGTTGATCAGCGCTTCCATGCGGCCCTGCGAGATCTCGGCCTGGTAGGGCGTGTAGGCGGTGTACCAAGCGGGGTTCTCGAGGATGTTGCGCAGGATGACGTTCGGCGTGTGGGTGCCGTAATAGCCTTGGCCGATGAAGCTGCGCAGGACCTTGTTCTTCTTCGCGATGGTGCGAATGCGGGCCAGTGCCTCGACCTCGTTGACCGGGGCCGGCAGGTCGAGGGTGATGCCCTGGCGGATATTGCCGGGCACGATCGCCTCGGTCATCGTCTCGAGCGATTCCTGGCCGATTTCGGCCAGCATCGCCGTGATCTCGGCATCGTTGGGGCCGATGTGGCGTTCGATGAAGGCGTCGTGGTGTTCGAGCGCGGCGAGGCGGGGCGTATTCGACATGGGGCAGGCATCCGGAAGCGCGGCGTTCGCCGCTGGGTGGAATGGGCCCGCTCTGTCCTTTTGCCTGAGAGTTTCGGTGACCGCAGTCGCCTTGCACCTTCGGCGCCGGCCACGGCCGGTCTCTCCAGAGTGTCGATGCCTGCAGCGGTCAGTGACCTGAGCGATTCCGGGCGGTTGCGCCTTCGGCAGCGGCCCGGAGGCCACTTCTCCCACTGCGGCGGGGATTATAGCCCGCCGCCCGGCGCGTCACGGCGGTGATCGGTCGTCGTTGTCGCGGGCGACGTGATCCCGGCGGAGTGCGGCGAGGTAATGGCGGGCCGGCAAATGGCGCAATCCGCGGGGAACCAGCCAGTACAGGCGCGGGGCCCAGCGACGGAAGGCCTGCCAGCGCCGCTCCCGGGCCGCATCCCACGGCATCCCGAACATCGCCCGCAGCCTCGACGGGAGCAGGCCGGCGGTGACCAGGCGTTGCAGCGGCATGGCGCCACGCAGGTACCACGGCACGTGGCCGCCATCGAGCACGGCCTGCATGTAGGCGCGGACCTGGTCGTCCACCGAGAGGGCCGCCTCCCGTTCATCCCACCAGCGATCGAAGGCCGCCACGTCGGGTGGCCATTGCGAATCAGCCACCTGCAGGGTGCGGCCGAACCCCCAGGCATCCCGGTAAAGCGTTTCCCGTGCGTCGTCAGGCAACGGGCCTTCGAACAGCTCGTGCACGTCGATCGCGCCCCGGAAGAGCGTGGCGGCGACCCAGAGCTGCAGTTCGCGATCGAATGCGTTGTAACCGGGGCCGCGAACGCCCGCATGGGCACGATTCACGTGCCGGGCGATGGCGGCGCGATCGGCGTCGTCGCCCAGCGTCACCGCGTACACGTAGGACATGGTGGCGCGGAGCCGCTGCAGCGGACGCGACAAGGTGGCGCTATGGTTCGAGACGCCGCGGCCCACGCCGGGATTCGCCATCTGCCAGGCCACGGTGGCGCCGGCGCCGAAGTAGATGTAGGCCTCGCGGTTGATGTCCTCCAGTCGCCGGGGCGAACGACGCGATTCCTGTCGATGCGGTGTCTTCATCCGCGCAGACTAGGGCGGCCGACGCGCAGGTCGCGTATACGGGACGTGCGCGGTGGGGGCGCGGGTGTCGCCTAGAATGGGCATCCGCGCGCTCACTGCACCGCATGCCTTCCAGCCCCTCCCCCCGAGTTGGTCCCGCGATCCCGCGCCTCGCGATGCTGCTGGGCGGCCTGGCGATGTTCGGCCCTTTCTCCATCGACAGCATCTTCCCGGCATTCCCGCAGATCGGCGGGCAATTCGGCGCGGACACGCTGGCGATGCAGCAGACCATCAGCGTGTACCTGATCGCCTACGCGGCGATGAGCCTGGTGCATGGGCCGTTGTCGGATGCCGTCGGGCGGCGCAAGGTGATCCTGGGCGGGTTGGCGGTGTTCGCGCTGGCCTCTGCCGGCTGCGCGCTGGCCCGTGACCTGCCCACCCTGCTGGCGTTCCGCGCGCTGCAGGGCCTGAGCGCGGGCGTGGGGCTGATCGTGGGCCGCGCGGTGATCCGTGACGTGTTGGACGGCGACGCGGCGCAGAAGCTGATGGCGCAGGTGTCGATGATCTTCGGCATCGCCCCGGCAATTGCGCCGGTGATTGGCGGCTGGTTGCTGGGATTCGGTCGCTGGCCGCTGATCTTCTGGTTCCTGGTGGGGTTTGCGGTGCTGTTGTTCGTGGCGGTGTTGCGGGCCTTGCCGGAAACCCATCCGCCCGTGCAGCGCCTGCCGCTGCGGGTCGGGCCCATGCTGCGCGGCTACGCGCGGATTGCGCGCAATCCGCGCTTCCTGCGACTGACGGCAGCCGCTGCGTTCAACTTCGGTGCGCTGTTCCTGTACATCGCGTCGGCACCGGTGTTCGTGCTCGAATTCCTGGGCTTGGGCGAGCGGCAGTTCGGGTGGTTCTTCATCCCGATGATCTCGGGAATGATGGTTGGCGCGTTCCTTTCCGGGCGCCTGGCCGGGAAGGTGCCGGGGGCCACCCAGATCGCATTGGGCTTCGCCTGCTGTGCGCTGGCGGTGCTGGCCAATAGCGCCTACACGGCGCTGGTGGAAGTGCCGACCGTGCCCTGGGCGGTGCTGCCGATGACATTGAACGCCTTCGGCATCGCGCTGGTGTTCCCGGTCATCACGCTGATGGTGTTGGACATGTATCCGAAGCAGCGCGGCAGTGCATCGTCACTGCAGGCCTTCGGTTCGCTGGTGCTCAACGCTTTGATCGCCGGCGTGCTTTCACCACTGCTTACGCGGGACCGGTTGTGGCTGGCGGCCGGCGCGGTCGGCTTCATGATGCTGGCCTGGCTGTTATGGCGCTGGGAATGCCGGCACCGCCCGAAACAGGCGGTGCCGGATTCCTCGCCGAATGCGGCGCGTTACGAGCCGACCGATCGGATGTAGTCGCTTTCCCCAGCTGCAGAACTTGTGTTCCCGATTGGGGGGGGGGGAAGATGGGTCAGCGACACTCCGTCGCGAATTGAAGGGGCCCGGTATGAGTCGTCTCGTGAAGATTGCATCCATCGCATTGGCGATCTGCTTGTTCAGTTCAAGCGCGTTGGCAGGGATATTCTTCCAGTATCGTGATGGCCAATGGTGGGAGTGTTGGTACGAAGATGGAGCGGATTCCAAGAGAGAGCCAAGGCTTGTCTGTATTCCCGCCGATCACGCCCCCCTGATTGATTAGGTTCGAGAGGGTTTCGACTGGCGGCGTGTAGTCGCCGCCCGTTGGTTCTCGACTCCATTCCGCTGGATCATGATCGGAGGTTGCCTATGTTTTTGCGGTGTTGTCTTCTGTTGCTTCTGCTGGCGGGTCTGTCATGGTCTGTCGGAGCTCAGGATCGGAGCCAGCATGTGCTTTCGGACGAGAGCTTTCTGAACTCCCATCTCGACCTGCGTGGACGCATACGCGGAATGGAGCAACTGCAGGCCGGCAACCCTTCGCGCGCGATGCGTTTCTTCGAGCGCGGTGCGTGGCATGCCGACAAACCGTCCCAGGCGATGATTGCGAGCCTCTACTGGGAAGGTCGGGGCGTGCCGCAGGATCGTGCACTCGGCTATGTCTGGATGGATCTTGCTGCAGAGCGCGGCTATCCCGATTTCCTGTTGCAGCGTGAGCGCTATTGGGATGCTTTGGAAGAGCAGGAGCGGTCCAACGCAATGGTGCAGGGCGAACGCATCTATGCCCGCTACGGTGATGAAGTTGCTGTCCCCAGGATTGAAGCTTTGCTGCGCCGCGGTCGGCAACGTGTGGTGGGAAGTCGTACCGGGTTTTCGGGAAACGCGCGGATACTCGTGCCCGGACCTGGAGTGAGCGACAGCGCCGCCAACGCCGCCAACCCCTTGACGATTGACGGCAGCAATTTCTACGATCCGACGTTCTGGGTTCCCGAAAAATACCGAGCTTGGCATGACAAGATGTGGAGCGTGCCGCGGATGTGGCGTGTAGACATCGGTGAGTTGGAGGATGTCCAGCCGGCTTCGCGGGTTCGCGGGCAGCGTCGGCCGGGATCGCGCCGGGACGGCGACCAGTAGCAGTAGTCACGATCTCGCGGTGGAACGATTTGCCATGTGTGCTCGACGGGCCGGATCAGCTCCGCGCCGCCGGGTTGCAAGCAGTGGAGGGCGGACTTCGTGCTGATCCTCGGCATCAGGCCACTGCGAAACGTGCGCGAACAACTGGCACCACGGTCGAGGCTGGCGATCGGCGCATCGCTGTTCATGGTCGGTGGCTGGCTGTTCTGGCGCTGGGAATGCGCCAACCGGCCGAAAGTCGCGATTCCCGATTCCTCGCCCAACGCAGCGCGCTACGAGCCGACCGATCGGATGTAGGCCGCGCCATCCGTCACGTTGGCGTGCATGAAAAGACCCCGGCAAAGGCCGGGGTCGAAGTGCGTGCAAGTGATGATGGCCGGGAATTCCCGGCATCAGCCCTTCGGCGGCGCCTGATCGTCCTGCGGACGTTGCGGATCCACCGGCGTGGGCTGGCCGGGCGGGGCCTCGGCGTCTTCCGGCGACGCCGCCGGGGGCACCGGGGTGCTCGGATCGGCCGGGACAGTGCCGCCGGATGTGGTGGCCGGTGCGGCCGGGGCCGTGCCTGCCGGCGTGGAGGCACCGGCCCAACCGCATTGGCGACCGGCGTTCTGTTCGGTCAGCCACTGCTGCAGCGGGGCAAAGTACTCCAGCACCGCGGAGCCATCCATCTGCTCGCCGCCGGTCAGTTCCTTCAGCGTCTGCGGCCACGGCTGGCTGCCACCCTGCGAGAGCATGGCCCAGAACTTCTGGCCTGCCTCCTTGTTGCCGTAGAAGCTGCACTGGTTCAGCGGGCCGGTGTGCCCGGACGCATCGCACAGCGCCTTGTACATCTGGAACTGCAGGATGTGCGAGAGGAAGTAACGCGTGTACGGGGTGTTGCCCGGCACATGGTACTTGGCACCCGCGTCGAAGAACTCCTCGCCGCGCGGCGTTGCCGGGGCGACGCCCTGGTACTGGCGCTTCAGCATCCACCACGCCTGGTTGTAGTTGGCAGGGGTGATGGAGCCATCGAACACGCCCCAGCGCCAGCGGTCGATCATCAGCCCGAACGGCATGAACGCGACCTTGGCCAGCGCCATGCGCATCTGCGAGTTGATCAGCGCCTCGTTGCTCTGCTGCTGCGCACCGACCAGACCGATCGACTGCAGGTACTGCGGCGTCATCGCCAGCACGATCACGTCACCGATGGCCTCGTGGAAGCCGTCGTGCGCGCCGCCCTGGAACAACGGCGGAAGCTGGTTGTAGGCAAGGTAGTAATAGACGTGGCCGAGCTCGTGGTAGATGGTGGTGAAGTCTTCCTCGTTGGGCTTGATGCACATCTTGGTGCGCACGTCGCCGCTCATGTCGATGTCCCAGGCGCTGGCATGGCAGACCACGTCGCGGTCGCGCGGCTTGATGAACTGGGTGTTCTGCCAGTAGCTGGCCGGCAGCTTGGGCATGCCCAGCGAGGTGTAGAAGTCCTCGGCGCGCTCGGTCATCTTCACCGCGATGTCCAGCTCGGCCTTGCGCTGGATCTCGTCGGCCGACTGCCCGGCCATCGCGCCACGGGCGGTGGAAAGGCCCTGCTGGTACTGCTGCTGCAGCGAACCGCTGATGTCGAGGCTGCCGGCACCGGGGTAGGGCTGCAGGATGTCCCAGAGATTGCTCCAGTCCTGCTGCCACATGTTGCCCATCAGGTGCGCGGGAAGCAGGCCGCCCTCGATCGAGCCCTGTCCCGGGTAACGCGCTTCCAGCTTGGTGCGGGCGTAGCAGTGCAGCTGGTCGTACAGCGGCTTGACCTGGCTCCACAGCCGGTCGGTTTCGGCGGAAAATTCCGCGGGGCTCATGTCGTACCCGCTGCGCCACAACTCGCCAGCGTCGGCATAGCCCATGTCGCCGGCGCCTTCGTTGACCAGCTCGACGAAGCGGGCGTAGTCCTCGCGCATCTGCGGGGCGATGCCGTGCCAGCCTTGCCAGGCATCCAGTTGCTCGTTGTAGTCACGGCTGCTGCGCAGCACGTCTTCCAGCTGGCCCAGTTGGCGGCAGCTGCGCGCATCGCCTTCGCCCTTGCAGTAGCTGCCGGAGCCGTAGGCGCCTTCCATGCGGGTGGCGATCCGGGTCAGTTCGCCCAGATGCTCGGGATTCTTCGGCGGCGGCATCGAGGTCGCCAGCTTCAGCAGGGTGATGGCGCGGGCGGTCTGCGGTGACATTTCCTGGCCTTCGAAGCGCCGCGCCTGCTCGATCCATTCGTTGAGCCGGGTCAGGTACATCTCGTTGGCCTTGGCCGCGAGGAACTGGGTGTCCTCGTTGATGTACGTGCTCGACAGCCACTGCGGCTTGGTGATCTGCGGGTACATCGCCTTGAGTTCGGCGTTGATCCGGGCAATGAATTCGTCGGCGCTTTCGCCCGCCGGCGCGCCACTGGTGGCCGTCGGGGCGGGCTGATCGGTCGGTGTGCGCTGGCAGGCGGCAAGCGACAGCAGGCCCACCGCAAGGGCGGCGGCGAGCAGGGTTGGGCGGCGTTGGATCACGGCGTGGCCTCGTTCAGGGAAGCCCGGGGACGGGCGCGAACCTTCGAGGCTAGGGCCGCGGCCGGCTGCCTGCAAGTGCCGGACGAAGGGTGGCATCCAGGAGCAGAGCCCGTATGGTCGTGGTCCTGTCCGGGCAGCAACGGGTCAGCCCAGTGCCTTCAGCCGGTACAGCGCCTCCAGTGCCTGCTTCGGCGTCAGCTCGTCCGGATCCAGTGCCGCCAGTGCGTCCAGTGCCGCCGATGCCGGGGTGAACAGGCCGATCTGCTGGGGCGTCTCCAGGTTGCTCGCGGTCATCGGTGCGGGCGCCGGGACATCCCGATGGTGTTCCAGTTCCGCGAGCCGGCCGCGGGCCTCGGCGATGACCGGACGCGGGACGCCCGCCAGCGCCGCCACCTGCAGGCCGAAGCTGCGGTTGGCCGGGCCGTCCTTGACCGCGTGCATGAACACCAGCGCCTCGCCGTGCTCCACGGCATCCAGGTGCACGTTGGCGATGCCGCTGCCCGGCTGCGCAAGCGCGGTCAGCTCGAAATAGTGGGTCGCGAACAGCGTCTGGCTGCGGTTGACGGCCGCCAGGTGGCGGGCGACGGCTTCGGCCAGTGCCAGACCGTCGTAGGTGCTGGTACCGCGGCCGATTTCGTCCATCAACACCAGTGACTGCGGCGTGGCGTGGCGAAGGATGTACGCGGTTTCGGCCATCTCCACCATGAAGGTGGACTGGCCGCGGGCCAGGTCATCCCCGGCGCCGATGCGGGTGAGGATGCGGTCGATGGGACCGATGCTTGCGCTGTCGGCCGGCACGTAGCTGCCGATGTGGGCAAGCAGCACGATCAGCGCCGCCTGGCGCATGTAGGTGCTCTTGCCGCCCATGTTCGGGCCGGTGATGACCAGCATGCGACGGTCTTCGCCCAGATGCAGGTCGTTGGCGGTGAACGGTTCGTCGCGCACGGCCTCCACCACCGGATGGCGGCCGCCGTCGATGCGGATGCCCGGATCGTCGACCAGCTGCGGCCGCGACCAATCCAGTGCCTGCGCGCGTTCGGCGAAGCAGCCCAGCACGTCCAGTTCGCTGAGTGCGCCGGCGCAGCGCTTGAGGGCCTCCAGATGCTCGCCCAGCGCATCCAGCAGGCCCTCGTAGAGCAACTGCTCGCGAGCCAGCGAGCGTTCCCGGGCCGAGAGCACCTTGTCCTCGAAGCCCTTCAGCTCCTCGGTGATGTAACGCTCGGCGTTGGTCAGGGTCTGGCGCCGGGTGTAGTGGGTCGGGACCTTGCTGGCGTGCGCCTTGCCGATCTCGATGTAGTACCCATGGACCCGGTTGTAGCCGACCTTGAGCGTGGCGATGCCGCTGGAGGCGCGCTCGCGCGTTTCCAGGTCGACGAGGAACTGATCGGCGCTGGTCGACAGGCGTCGCAGTTCATCCAGTTCCGCGTCGTGGCCATCGGCAATCACGCCGCCATCGCGCGCCAGCACCGGTGGTTGCTCGACGATTGCCGCACGCAGCAGTTCGGCGTTTTCGCCATGCGAGCCGAGTTCGGCCACCAGCGCCTGCAGTCGCGGCGCGTCCAGTGGCGCCAGCACCGCGGCCAGCTCGGGCAACAGCTGCAGCGCATCGCGCAAGGTGGACAGGTCGCGCGGGCGCGCGCTGCGCAGGGCGACACGGGCAAGGATGCGCTCGACGTCGCCGACGCCGCGCAGATGCTCGCGCAGATCGGTGTCGGCGCGTGCATCGATCAGCGTCTGCACCGCTTGCAGACGCGCGCGCAGCGCCTGGCGATCGCGCAAGGGCCTGTGCAGCCAGCGGCGCAGCAGGCGTCCGCCCATCGGCGTGATGCTGCTGTCGAGCACGCCCAGCAGGGTGTGCCGGGTCTCGCCATCCACGCGCGTGTCCAGTTCCAGGTGGCGACGGGTCGCGGCGTTCATGGCGATGGCGCTGTCGCCGGATTCCACCGCAATCCCGTCCAGATGCGGCAGGCGCTGCTTCTGCGTTTCCTCGACGTAGCCCAGCAGTGCGCCGGCGGCGGCGATCGCCAGGGGCATGCCGTCGATGCCGAAACCGGACAGGTCGTGCAGGCCGAAGAACTGCTGCAGCTTGCGGCCGCTGGCATCGGTGTCGAACAGCCAGGGCGCGCGTCGGCGCAGGCCGCCGCGCTGCTGGATGGCTTGCGGCCAGTCACCCTCGTCGGCGATGAGTACCTCGGCCGGCTCCAGCCGCGCCAGCTCGGCCTCCAGCGCGTCTTCGCCGTCGACCTCGTTGACCAGGAAGCGCCCGGCCGACAGGTCCGCCCAGGCCAGGCCGTAACCGCTCTTGCCGCGCGCAAGCGCCAGCAGCAGCGTGTCGCGCCGGTCCGGCAGCAAGGCCTCGTCGGTCAGGGTGCCGGGGGTGACGATGCGCATGACCTTGCGTTCCACCAGCCCCTTGCTGGCGGCGGGGTCGCCGACCTGCTCGCAGATCGCGACCGATTCGCCCAACGCCACCAGGCGTGCCAGATAGCCCTCGTAGGCGTGGTACGGCACGCCGGCCATCGGAATCGGCTGGCCGGCCGATTGCCCGCGCTGGGTCAGGGTGATGTCGAGCAATCGCGCGGCCTTGCGCGCGTCGTCGTAGAACAGCTCGTAGAAATCCCCCATCCGGAAGAACAGCAGCACGTCGGCATGGTCGGCCTTGATGCCCAGGAATTGGCGCATCAGGGGCGTGTGCTGGTCGAGGTCGGCTGGCATCGCAACGGCAGGAACGGACGGCGGGACAGTGTGACGCAGATGCCTGCGCGATTCACCGTTCGCTGCACGTCGCCATCCGTGGAGTGGCGCTTGCGGCTCGTCACGGTCCGCAGGGCATGGTGAGAGAAGCCGCGCAGCCAGCTCCGCGTTTCAGGGAATCGCTTGCGTGGCGAACTCCGCCGGGCGTCGGAAGGGCGAAGCCGAGCCGGCTCCGCCCTGCGGAAGGATCAGCGCGGCGGGATCACCGGCCGCGCCTGCGTGGATCATTCCCGCACCCACTCCGCACTGCGGCACAGGATGCGTGCCTTGCAGCCGGTGACCTTCAGCTTGCGGCCGCCGTCGATCAGTTCGAGGCTGCGAGCGCGGAAGGTGTCGCCGCTGGAGGGCTTCAGGCCATTGCCGTCACCCCAGGTGCCGTTGTTCTCGCGCAGGCCCCACAGCACGTTCATGCCGATGATCGAGCGGTTCTTGTCGGCACCGCTGCAGCGGGTGCAGGTCGGCGGCGCGGCGATGTTCTCGACGATGCGCGCCGCCAGGGTATCGCCTTGGCCGCGGTACACCTCGACGATGGTCATCGGCTTGCCGGTTTCGTCGTCCAGCGTTTTCCAGCGGCCGAACGGGGAACTGGACTGCGCCTGCGCGCCCAGCGGCAGGGCGAGGGTGGCGATGGCGAGAACGGTCAGGATCTTGCGCATGAGAGGCCTCCGGAACGGTGCGGAAAGAACGAGTGTCTCTCACAGAATGCCATGGATGACTGTCACCGAGGAGGGACATCCGGCTCGTGTTCGGATTCCGGTTCAGCTGTCGGGACCGGCGTGGACGGGGTGGTCGCTTGAATCACGTTTTCGAAATCCCCAATGACCACCTTGCCTACGGGCGGATCCTTCCAGACCGCATCATGCCAGGCCCGGTACTGTGCCGGATTCCAGAACTGCGAGTCGTAGTATTTGCTCGCATCGATCTCTTCCGGGAATCCCCCCGGCCCAGGCACGACGATCTTCAGTGCGCCCGTGAACCCGGTCCGGCTGCCCGTCTGGTTGCGCAGCCCACGGCGCAACGCCCGGTCGATCCGGGGTTGTGCAACATCATCCGCATAACGTCCGAAAACCGTCTCGCCATGGGCCAACGCCGCGTTGCGATCCCGTATGTCCATTCGCGACCAGTACTGTTCGCGCAAGCCAACGAATCCCCGGTACCCGCGTTCCGCAGCCAGATCCATCCACACATAGGCGAGCGAACGGTCGCGCGGCACACCGTCACCTTCCCAGTACATTTCGGCAACCATCGCTTGCGATGGCTTGTCGGCGTAATAGGCGGCTCGCATGAAGTAGTCCAAGGCTTCCCGCTTTTCGCCTTGCTGCCATTTTTGAATTCCCAGCAGCCGGAAACGCAGATCGGGGTGGGACGAAAGGAATCCTGCAGACAGGCGGGCAGGGTCCTCGGTCGGATCGGCCGGCGGGAGGCTCGCCGCGTGGCGTTGTGCAGTTGCCGGGTTGGCGAGACTCCAGCAGAGAATCAGCAGGAGGCTGCGGCTGGCACGGCCGAAGGTGCGTGCCAGCCGTGCCCGATGTGGATTCCGGGTCATTTGCCGATATGTCGATCGAAGAACTCGAACATCGCAGTATATAGCTCGATACGATTCTTCACGTCGTAGAAGCCATGCCCCTCGCCGCTGGTGATCAGCACCCCCTCCGGACGGTTTCCGGCGGCAGTCAATGCGCGAACCATCAGTTCGGTCTGTTCAGGTGGCGTCCGGACGTCCCGAGCGCCAGCGGCGAGAAAAACGGGAATCTTCACTTCGTCGGCCCGCTGTGCAGGCGAATTCCGGGTCCAGGTCTGCGTTGACGTACCATGCGTGTGACGCAGGTACCGCAGGCCGGATGCGCTCTGCGGGATGTCGCCCCTCTGGAACATCATCTCGACGTCGTAGACCCCCACGTAACCGAAGGCGCACTTGAACAGGCCCGGTGCACGGACGGGTGCCATCAGGGAGGAATAGCCGCCGAAACTGCCGCCGTAGATGCAGATGCGTTCCTTGTCGGCATGGCCTTGCTGAATTGTCCAGTTGGTCGCGTCGATGATGTCGTTCTGGATCCCCTCTCCCCACTGCTGGTGTCCGGCGTCCTGGAATTCCTTGCCGTAGCCGCCCGAGCCCCGGTAGTTGACTTGCAACACGGCATAGCCGCGATTGGCGAGAAGTTGTGCTTCCCAGTTGAACTCCCACTCGTCGCGCGGTCCGATCGGGCCACCGTGGGGATTGACGATCAACGGAAGGTTCCTGCCGTCGGAACCATGGGGTATCGTCAGATAAGCATGGATCGTCCTTCCGTCCCGTGCCTGAAAGCTGAAGGGCTTGACCGCGGCCATGGTTGCCGGGTCCAGCCATTGCCGACTGCTCAGAAGGAATCGGGCTTGCCCGCTGTCTCTGTCATACAGGTACAGCTCGCCGGGATTCCGGTCGCTGCTCACGCTGACGATGATCTGTCCGCCGTCTTGGGTCGCGCTGGAGAAACGCACCACCTGTCCGGGAAAGGCCCGTGAAAGCCCTTCGTAGATACGGGCGTCTGGATGATCGGAGTTCAACATGTGGACGCTGGGCGCACCTGCGGAGGTCATGACGCCGAGCAGGGTTTTCTGGTCCGCGGACCAGATGTACTCGGAAATGTCCGCGACGGGGTCCTGGAAAAGCCGGTTGAACGCCCCCGTGTCGGTGTCGAGGGTGCCGATGGCTCCGGGCCGCGTACCATCGCTTTCCAGGGCATATACCGTTCCGTCATCCGTGGCACGAACGACCCATAGATGCTTGCCGCCGGTGGCGGACGCATTGACCAGTTCCCATTCCTGGCCGACGCGGCGGTACAGTTCTGTGCGCTCGTCGAACTCTCCCTGCTCGTCGCGAGAGGAACTGCATACTGCGAAGCGTGTTTCTTTGCCCGCGTCCAAGGCAAGGCTGCAGCCTGCCTTCGGCGCTCGCCCCAGGCTGGTGCGACGCCCGGTCAGAGTGTCGACACGCACCAGTTCGGCTCCAGCTCCCTCCGAGGACCGTGGAGAACGTGCCTGCATGATCACGTCACGACCGGACTGGCCACGCAAAGTGTCGACCATTGAAAAGGATTGACTGCCAACAGACCGGCCGCGCTGCGTGGCATCGCGCGTCCCCGAGAAAATGATCGGGCGAGGTTGGCTGCCGTCGGCATTGACCGCGTACCATTCGTTGAGACGGAAGGGTGCCGCATAAGTGCCTATTTTCTGGATGGCATCGAACATCAGTCGATTGTCGTCGACCCAGTAGAAGGCGCCCACGCTTTTTTTCTCGGGCAACTGGTTGACTTTCACCAGTTGAAGGTCGGATACGCGCAAGACGGACAGTACGTTCTGTTCACCACGGTCCACGGAGATCGCCAGATGCTTGCCGTCCGGTGAAATGCGTGCCGCGCTGAAGGTGGGATGTCTTGCAAAGTCCTCGATGGTGAGTCGTTGGCCCTGCGCGGTCGAAGTCGTGCTGTATCCCAGCGCGAGCAGTGCCAGCATGATGCCGTTGAGTCGCGTTGTGGTGGATGCGGTGTTCATCGTGTTGCGTCCCCGGTCTTGATTGAAATGAGTGTCCGTGCAGGGTTCTCGGTTTGTCAACGCCGATCCCTGACGAGAAAAGCCCGACAAATGCCGGGCTTTTCCGTCCGTTTTCGCGGTCGTCAGAAGCGGTAACTGACCGAGAAGTTGAAGCGGCGCCCCTGCGGGTCCGCACCGGTCCATGCGTAGTAATAGGGCCACGGCGCACTGGTGTCGTAGCGGAATTTGTTGTCCAGCACATTGACGATGTCGAACTGGGTGGTCAGGTTGGGACCGAACTTCCGGCCGACCGTCAAGTTGTACACCATCCAAGGCTTGATCCGGCGTCCGTAGCAGATGTCCTGGTTGGGCGCGGAATGGCAGCCTTCTGCTTCCGCATAGCTTCCGGTGCTGCCCAGGCGAGTTCCGAATACCGCAGCGCGCCAGACATCTCCCTCCCACCCGATGGTGCCGCGCACGCGGCTGCGTTGTGCGGTTCCGGTGTCGTCACGATAGTCGATCAGCGGATCCACTTCGAAACGCTTGTACTTGTCCGTCAGCAGGAGCGTGTAACCAATGTCGAAAACGAACCTGCCCGCGCGGTCAGTATCCAAGCGATAGCGCCAATTCGCGTCGATGCCAGACGTGTCGGTCAACGCCGCGTTGATGTATGCGGTGTTGAGACTGTCGACGCGGCCGTCGAGAGCCGTTCCAGGAGCATCCAGACGGGTCACGAACGAGGTGATGTTGGCGCAGAACTCGGGTGTCAACGGCTGGGGGTTGGTGGAGCTCCAGCTACCCAGGCGGCACGCGGCTTCCGCGCGCAGAATGTAGTCTGCGCTAAGACTGATCGCCCGGTCTTCCAGCTTGATGCGGTAATAGTCCACGGTTGCCGACATCGACGGGGTGATGTCCCAGACGAAGCCGGCGGTGAACGATTCCCCCTCCTCTTCCTTCAGCCCGGGGTTACCGGCAATGCGGCTCTGTGCGGAGTAGATCGTCTGGTCGCCGGCCACGTTGCATTGTGCGCGGTTGCGTGGGCCGGCGGTCGCGCCCGGGCCGGTGCCCGAGCGGCAGGAGTATTCATCCAGGATGGTTGAATACGATGCCGCACCTTCGGCATAGACCAACTGCATGTCCGGCGCCTTGAAACTCGTGGCGTAGGAGGAGCGCAGCAACAACGTGCTGAACGGGCGCCATTCCAAACCCAGGTTGTAAGTGATCGCGTCATCGACGGCCGTGATGTCGTCGTACTTGTCATATCGCGCAGCCAGTTGCGCGCTGAGCGAGTTGAGGATCGGTACCCGGAACTCGATGCCGGCCGCGTATCGATCGCGACTGCCGACCGTGCGGCCGGAACTGACCAGGTTGTAGACGGTCTGGTTGTCGAGCGGACGCAGAGGGTTGGTGCGCGGGTCGCTGTCCAGGTCTGTCGACTGACGCATCGCCTCGACGGTACCGGCGAAACTGAGCGGCCCGGCCGGAAGCTCGAACAGATCACCGTTGATCACGAACGCGGCCGTGCTGGACTTGGTGACCCCCTCGTTGACGACGCGGGTGGAGAACGAGCGATAGATGTCCGGGGTGATCGGCGTGTTCCAGCGTTCCAGATTCAGCTCGTGGATCGGGTAGCCAGCGATGGCTCCTTGGCTTTGTCCGAGGAAGTACTCGTGCACGGCCTGCGCCAGCAGGCGCGGACGATCGACCTTGTAGTCGTACTGGGAATGTTGGACAAAGCCTTCCCAGTCGAAGCGCCCGACGCTGCCGCTGATGCCTGCCGTGATGTCGTAGGTGGTCTCGTCAAACATCGATGTCGCCGCCTCGTTTCCGCCGAGCTCGAACGAGTTGAAAACGCGCTGCAGCTGCACCAAGTGACCGAGGTTCGGGTCGAAGTACACGCCGTTCGGCGTGAACCGGCTGCCTGATGTGCCCCAGAACTCGGTGCCGCTGCCGGCCTTGGAATGAGAGGTGTAGGCGCTCAGGCTGGCGAAAGCCTGCAGGTTGTCGTTGATGTCGAACGTGCCATAGGTCGCGCCGGAGATGGAGCGGAACCCGTTGACGATGGAGCGGGAGGCGTTCTGTGAATAGGAGCCGCAGTACTGTCCGCGAGCAGCCGTCGTGACTGTCGTGTATCCGAAGGCGTCGCAAGCAGCCGCATCGTAAACCGCATTGTGGCCGGTCGGGCCGGCGGGCGAGGCGGATTGACGGATGGCAATCAGGGACAGGCTCGGATTGACAGTCAGTCCATAGGGGTTGTCACGCGTGTCAGCCATGAAGTCGCGCTGCGTGCCGAACACTGGCTCAAGGGCTTCGAACTGGATGCCGCCGACCCAGTTCCAGCGGTCGCCGGAGCGGCCTTGGACCAGTTCCAGCTTGCCGCGGTTGCCCCCCCCGGCAGCCGTGACACCGGCGCTGCCACGGATCATCGTGCCGTCAAAATTCTCCCTCAGCACGATGTTGACCACGCCGGCGACTGCATCGGAGCCATAGATGGCAGATGCACCGCCTGCCAGGACTTCCACGCGTTCGACCATGCCCGAGGGAATGGCGCGCACGTTGGTCACGTTGTTGTCGCGATTGTAAGGCTGCGGGTACTGTGCCGGCCTGCGACCGTTCACCAGCGTCAGCGTGTAGCCAGGCCCCAAGGCTCGCAGGTTGACTACCTGGGCGTTGGGGGTGAAGCCGGTCACGCCGAGGTCGCCCGTGAACGACGCCGTGGTGTTCTGGGTCAGCGTCTGCAGCATGTCGCCGACGGTCTGGAAGCCCTCGCGTTCGATGTCCGCACGGGTGATGACGGTTACTGGAGCAGGGCCCTCGACTTCACTCCGGCGAATTCGGGAGCCCACGACGGTGACGCGCTCGAGGTCGGCCTCTTGCTGGCTGCCCTGTGCAGGCTGCTGCTCGTCGTCATTGGTGGTGGTCTGTTGAGCAAGAGCGCCCCCAGCCTGCATGGAAACAGCGATGAGAAGGGATGTGGCCAGAGGGTGGCGACGGAGCAACGAGCGGCGTGTAGTCATGGAGTCAGTCCCGACGAATGGTGGTTGAAATCGCACTTTGCTCATCAAAGAGCATGCCAATGGCGGTCCATTGGTGTTCCGAAGTTAACACAACATTAATCAAATGTGGTTCGTTTTCACGCCAGTTTTGCTTTCGTGGTGTATAGGGGCGCATTCAGTTTTGTTTGCCGGCGCTGCGGATTCCGACGACAATGGCTGCCCGCCAGTCCCGGCCTCAGGTTGTTCATGTCCAGTCGAGTTGCAGCCCGCTCCGCCCAGCCCAACGTTGCGCCAAACGCACGAGTTCGAAACATCATCGCCGTGGGTTCCGGCAAGGGCGGGGTCGGCAAGTCGACGGTGTCGGTGAACCTGGCACTGGCACTGGCGGCGACCGGCGCGCGGGTGGGCATTCTCGATGCGGACATCTACGGCCCCAGCATCCCGACGATGCTCGGCATCGCCGGCAAGCCGGACAGTCCGGACAACAAGCACATCGTGCCGAAACAAGCCCACGGCATCGAGGCGATGTCGATCGGTCTGCTGGTCGAGGGCGACACGCCGATGATCTGGCGCGGCCCCATGGCCACGTCCGCCCTCACGCAGCTGCTCGGCGACACGCTGTGGGGTGGTGACGAAGGGCTGGACTATCTGGTCCTGGACCTGCCGCCCGGTACCGGCGACATCCAGTTGACTCTGGCACAGAAGGTCCCGGTGGCCGGTGCGGTCATCGTGACCACGCCGCAGGAGGTGGCGACGATGGACGCGCGCAAGGCACTGGCGATGTTCAACAAGGTGCAGGTGCCGGTGCTGGGGCTGGTCGAGAACATGGCCCAGCACGTTTGCACCAACTGCGGCCATGTGGAGCACCTGTTCGGCCAAGGCGGCGCGCAGGCGATGGCCGAGCGTTACGGCGTGCCGCTGCTGGGTTCGTTGCCACTGGATGCCACCATCCGCGAGCACGCCGATGCCGGCACCCCGATCGTCGCCGCAGCCCCGGACGGCGCACCGGCCCAAGCCTACGCCGCGGTTGCCAGGGCGCTGCTGGCGGAGCTGGAGAAGCGGCCCAAGGTAGGCCGCGGGATTCTCGCCTCGCTGATGGGCTGAGTGCGGCCGTCGGGAATCCTCGAACCCACCATCCGACCCGAATCACCACCCGTTCCGACCCGACCACATTCACCAGGGAACCTGTCCGCGCATGAGCATCAAGTCCGACCGCTGGATCCGCCGCATGGCCGAGCAACACAGCATGATCGAGCCCTACGAGCCGGGACAGGTCAAGCATGCCGATGGCGAGCGCATCGTCAGTTACGGCACCTCCAGCTACGGCTACGACGTTCGCTGCTCGCGCGAGTTCAAGGTGTTCACCAACATCAACTCGACGATCGTCGATCCCAAGCACTTCGATCCGGGCAGCTTCGTGGACATCGAGGCCGACGAGTGCATCATTCCGCCGAACAGCTTCGCGCTGGCGCGCACCGTGGAGTACTTCCGCATTCCGCGCGACACGCTGGTGGTGTGCCTGGGCAAGAGCACCTACGCCCGCTGCGGGATCATCGTCAACGTGACCCCGCTGGAGCCGGAGTGGGAAGGCCACGTGACCCTCGAGTTTTCCAACACCACGCCGCTGCCGGCACGCATCTATGCCAACGAAGGCGTCGCGCAGATGCTGTTCTTCCAGGCCGACGACGACGACATCTGCGAAACCTCGTACAAGGACCGCGGCGGCAAGTACCAGGGACAGACCGGCGTGACCCTGCCTCGCACCTGAGACGGGCCGGCGGCAGCGCGGCAAGCTGCGGTTCCGGAGTCCGTTCGGCAGGAACAATCCCCGGGCCTGCCGGGTGGTCGACAAAGGCCCGTTGCCGTCCGGGCCGAGCCGTGCGCTACCGGGTCGGCAGCAGACTGGCGATCGCGCCTTGCAATGCGGCGACCCGTTCCACCAGTTGCTCCGGCGCGTAGGGCCGTGCCGCGGCGCGGCCCCAGACCGGAGCCGGCCATGCCGGATCGTCGCGGTACCGGCCGATCACGTGCGCGTGCAGTTGCGACACCATGTTGCCGAGCGCGGCGACGTTGAGTTTGTCCGGTTGCATCAGCACGCGCAGGGCGCGTGCGGCCATGTCGATTTCGTCGGTCAGCCGGTGGCGCTGCGCGGCGTCCAGGTCGATCAACTCGCTGGCATCGGCAATGCGCGGCACCAGGATCAACCACGGATAGTTCGCGTCGTCCATCAACCGCAGCTCGCACAGTTCGAAGCTGGCCACCGGGTGGGTGTCGTCCGCCAATTGCGGGTGCAGGTGCCAGCCATCCATCACAGATGCTCCGCGAAGAAGTCCAGCGTCTGCCGCAGCGCGGCGGCGGCACTGTCAGGGGAGTAGTGGTGGCGATCGCAGTCGCGGTTGAAGGCATGGCCGCCGGGATGGACGTGGATGGAGGCCCGGGGCCATGCCTGCCGGTGGCGCTGGACGTCCGCTTCCGGGATCAAGGGGTCGTCCTGGCCGAAATGGAACATCATCGGCGCGGCCAAATTCTCGTGCAGGAACGGAATGCTGCGCGCGCCGTAATAGCTCACCGCCGGCAATCCGAGGCGGGTATTGGCCAGCAGTGCCACGCTGCCGCCCCAGCAATAGCCCACCGCGCCGACGGTGTGCCCGGCCTCGCGCAACCAGTGCACGGCGGCGCTGACGATGCCCACCGCGGCGTCCATGCCCAGGGCGGCGGCAAGGTCGCGGCCGCGGGCCATGCCGGCATCGTCATGATGCAGCTCCACGCCGGGCTCGACCGGATCGAACATCGACGGCGCCAACACGCTGTAACCGTGTGCAGCGAAACGCTTGGCGACGTCGCGGACATGCGCGTTGACGCCGAAGATTTCCTGGATCACCACCAGTCCGTCGCGTGCGGGAGTGACCGGCGCCGCGTGCCAGGCACCGACGGGCCCGGACGCGGTGCGCAGTTCGATCCAGCGGCTCATGGCGACAGTGTGGCACGGGTGGCGGCCGTGTTGCCCGGTGGTGGCCAGCCCGTGCCGGGCGCCAGGCCTCGGGCGCCTATAATCGGTGGCTGCCCCGATGGTCTGCCCGCATGTCCCGGTCCTCGCCCAAAGTCGGTTTCGTGAGCCTTGGTTGTCCCAAGGCGCTCGTCGACTCCGAGCGCATCCTCACCCAGTTGAGGGTCGAGGGGTATGCGCTGGTGCCCAGCTATGACGATGCCGACGTGGTCGTGGTCAATACCTGCGGCTTCATCGACAGCGCCGTGGCGGAGTCCCTGGATGCCATCGGCGAGGCCATGGCCGAGAACGGCAAGGTCATCGTCACCGGTTGCCTGGGCAAGCGCAGCGAGGTGATCCGCGAGCAGTACCCGGACGTGCTGTCGATCAGCGGCCCGCAGGACTACGCCACGGTGATGGATGCGGTGCACGCGGCGGTGCCGCCCTCGCACGATCCCTTCCTCGACATCGTTCCGGACTACGGCCTGAAGCTCACGCCCAGGCACTACGCCTACCTGAAGATCTCAGAAGGCTGCAACCATCGCTGCAGCTTCTGCATCATCCCCTCGATGCGAGGCGATCTGGTCTCGCGCCCGGTCGACGCGGTGCTGCGCGAGGCGGAACGGCTGGTCAATGGCGGCGTGCAGGAACTGCTGGTGATCTCGCAGGACACCAGTGCCTACGGCGTGGACGTGAAATACGCGCCGCGCGAATGGCGGGGCAACACTTACGCCACGCGCATGAAGGCGCTGTGCGAGGGATTGTCGGAATTGGACGTATGGACGCGCCTGCATTACGTCTACCCGTACCCCCACGTGGACGACGTCATCCCGTTGATGGCGGACGGCAAGCTGTTGCCGTACCTCGACATCCCGTTCCAGCACGCCAGCCCGCGCATGCTGAAGCTGATGAAGCGCCCCGGTGCCATCGACAAGACCCTGCAGCGGATCCGCAACTGGCGTGCCATCTGCCCGGAGCTCACCATCCGCAGCACCTTCATCGTCGGTTTCCCGGGCGAGACCGAAGCCGAGTTCGAGGAGCTGCTGGCCTTTCTGGAAGAGGCGCAACTGGATCGCGTCGGCGCGTTTGCCTATTCGCCGGTGGAAGGCGCGGCCGCCAACGCCTTGCCCGATCCGGTGGACGATGCGGTCAAGCAGGAACGACTGGCCCGCTTCATGGAGGTTCAGGCCGCCATTTCCGCCGCCAAGCTCGAAGCCAAGGTCGGCACCGTGCAGCGCTGCCTCGTGGACGTGGTCGATGGCGAGCTGGCCATTGCCCGCTCCATGGCCGATGCGCCTGAGATCGACGGCGTGGTGCAGATCCAGAACGGTCGTGAAGCCGGTTGCCGGCCGGGCGCGTTCGTGGACGTGCAGATCATGGGTGGTGACGACCATGACTTGTATGGCGAGGTGCTGCTCGAGGATTGAGACGAACCAAGATGGCGGCAGTGCATAGGTACGTTCTTGCAATGTGAGGTCGGGGGGGGGTAGGGTCCATCCGTCACGACGATGTGACGGATGACAAGGGGACACTTGTGCGATTCATGCAAATTGCTGTTTTGTTGTTTGCAGGTTGTCTGGCAGCGACTGCCCATGCGCAGCGTCCCGGCGAAGCACCTCCACCGGAGCAGCCTCCAATCACGGATGATGTCGTGGTGCTCGATTACGTGGTGATGTCGGATTCAGTTGTGGCCACTGCAAGTGCAATCGGTTTGGAGCAGGTGTATGCCAACGGTCAAGTCGGAAGTTTCCTTTACGACAGGCACAGCGGGCAGACGCACTTTGTTACAGGAACTACTTACATCACAGGTCAGATCACACCAGACGATCTGGAAAGAAATCGCAACAAGCCCCGCTTTCCAAAGCTGCCGGGATTACCGGGTGTTATTGCGGAGCTGGTCTACGAACGCCTGTCGGGAAGCGGGCAAAGTGATGAGGAGAGGCGTGGCGTGGCTCGCTCCGTGGGGTCGGAGACATGTAGATTGGCCCGTCAATCAGCTGACACCACGATACAAATGGGGATGCAAAGTTGTGCCGCTGCGGGAGGATCATTTAGCCTGATAAATGGGGGTGACGTGTGTGGAAACAACGTCGCGTTCCGTTGTGAGCTTCGGACGCACACTGAACCCCAAGGGCCGTGAATCAGCTGGAAAGGAGGTGCTATCCGTGGCCCCGTTTCCCGCCGTGTTCAGAGCGGTTTAAATGAAGAAGTTCATGGCAGTGGTGTGCTCGATACTGCTGATGCTCGGCGTACTGAAGCTGATGCCGGCTGTCATCGAACGCAACTTGCCGGTACAGGTCGAGGGGGACTACGAGTTTGTTGACCTCCCCGATGATTGGCGAGCGCGCATTGCCGACCAAGTCGCGAGGCAATCCGAAGAACAGCCATGGACGCGCGCGGAGTGCTGGCCCAGCGCCACACGTCCCACAGACGGGGGAACGGTTCTGCGCTGCATCACGTTGATGCGTCACCCCGAAAATACAGGTTGGACCTGGCAGTCATTCGTGGATGCTTTGGGGTCATTTCCGGTCCTCAGTACCGGTGTGTCTTTCTCGCCCAAGCTGACGCCTTTCTCATGGGTGAATCAATTGTATTTCTGGTGGTTGCCGCTGCCGATCTTGCTGCTGTTACTGCGTGGCCATGGTTGGCGCGAGGACTTGATGACTGGATTTCGTCTTGTTCGCGCTGAACCTTGGTTGATTCCGCTGGCCGGGATCCTGACAGCCGTGCTGGCAAAGGTCCGGATGTTCCTGCAGGCGGGGTTCTGGGTTGCAGGAAGTACAGCCAGTGGCTGGCTGGTAGTGGCACCCGTCGTCATGGGACCCATATTGGAGGAGCTGATTTTCCGCGGTGTGATCTATCGCTGGCTGCAGCGCGCCGGATTTTCCGTGTGGTGGATGGCTGTGGTTTCCAGCGTTCTCTTCATGATGTGGCACGGAACGGCGCAGTGGTGGGAAGACCCTTTGCGAGGGTGGGTGCTTTTCGTTTCCGGCCTCATATTCTTCTGGGTGCGTCACCGTAGTGGAAGTGTCCTTGCTGCCATCGCCGCCCATGCCATTACCAACGCGTCGCATCAATTCATCTGAACGCGGGGATTCGGCATTCTGATTGACCCAGCCCCAAGGTGTATTGTCAGCGCGAACGGGGGCGTCGCGAATTGATCCGTTGTTGACCGACTGGCGCGTAAGGTGATGTTTCCTTCCTCAAACGCAGGAGCACATCCCATGCCGAAGAAGATTGCCATCCTCTCCAGCAACGGCTTTGAGGTCACCGAGCTGACCGGTCCGAAGAAGGCCTTCGAAGACGCCGGTCATCAAGTTGACGTGGTATCGCCGTCCAGCGGCACGATCCGCGCGTACAACGACGACAGCGACAAGGGCAAGGTCGAAGTCGACCGCAAGTTGTCCGATGCGAACGTCGCCGACTACGCGGCGCTGGTCATCCCCGGCGGCACGGAGAACTCCGACGCGCTGCGCAACGACAGCAAGGCCGTGCAGTTCACCAAGGACTTCGCCGCGGCCGGCAAGCCGGTCGCCGCAATCTGCCACGCGCCATGGGTGCTCGCCGAGGCGGGACTGGCTTCGGGCCGCGACATGACCTCGTACCCCGGCATCTGCGATGACATGAAGGCAGCCGGTGCCAACTGGTCCGACGTCGAGGTGGCCCGGGACGGGAACTTCATCACGTCGCGCAAGCCCGAGGATGTGCCGGCGTTTTCGAAGGCGGTGTTGAACGCGCTGTAACGCCGGCCGCGGCCGGGCGCGGCCCGGGACCGTTTCGACCGCGCGGGAAGAGCAGGGGAGAAGTCTTCCCTGCCGTTGCCGGGCTCAGCGCGCGCTGTGGCGGTGGACGGCCTCGACCAGCGCGCCGATGTGTTCTGGGTTCATGCCCGGCGACAGCCCGTGGCCGAGGTTGAAGATGTGGCCTTCGCGCGAGCCGCCATTGCCCCTGGCGTAGCTGTCCAGCGCCTCGCCGGCGGCCTTGGCAATGGCCTGTGGCCTCGCGTACAGCGTGGCCGGGTCCAGATTGCCCTGCAGCGCCACCTTGCCACCGGTGCGGCGCGCGGCTTCTTCCAACGTGACCGTCCAGTCAACGCCGAGGCCTTCGGTGCCGGAGTCGGCCAGTTCTTCCAGATACGGCGCGTTGCCCTTGCCGAACAGGATGAGCGGGGTGCGCTCGGCGCCATCGCCGCGCTCCAGTTCGCGGGCGATGCGGACCAGATAGGGCAGCGAGAATTCGCGGTACATGGCCGGCGACAGCATCCCGCCCCAGGTGTCGAACACCTGCAGCACCTGCGCGCCGGCTTCGCGCTGGGCGGCCAGATACTGGATGACGGCGTCGGTGTTGGTCTGGAGCAATCGATGCAGGCTGGCAGGATCATCGAAGGCCAATGCCTTGACCTTGCCGAAGTCCTTGCTTCCACCGCCCTCGACCATGTAGCAGGCCAGCGTCCACGGGCTGCCGGAGAAACCGATCAGCGGCACCGCCCCGTCCAGTTCACGGCGAATCAGCCGCACCGCGTCGGTGACGTAGCGCAGGTCCGTGCACATGTCGGGCACGCCGAGTCGCGCGATGTCCGCGGCGCTGCGCAGCGGGCGCTCGAACCTGGGGCCCTCGCCGTCGACGAAGTGCAGGCCCAGACCCATGGCATCGGGGATGGTGAGGATGTCGGAAAACAGGATCGCCGCGTCCAGCGGGAAGCGGCGCAGCGGCTGCAGGGTGACTTCGCAGGCCAGTTCCGGGTTGGTCGCCAGGCCCATGAAGCTGCCTGCCCGGGCGCGGGTGGCGCGGTATTCCGGCAAGTAGCGGCCCGCCTGGCGCATCAGCCAGACAGGCGTGTGGTCCACGGCCTCGCGGCGCAGTGCGCGCAGCAGCCGGTCGTTCTTCAGGGGTACGGACATCATCGATTCCTTTGGCCGGCGTTGCGGCAGTTCAGCGCGGTGCGTTGGCGCCTTCGGCGAAGGTCAACGCGTAGCCGCGCTTGAGTTGCGCATCGCGCGCGGTCTCCAGCGCCTTGATGGCGCTGGGCTGATCGGGGAACTGTTCGCGGCGCAAGGTGCTGCGGCCGCCAATCTGCCCGGTCTCGCGCAACAAGGTCCAGCCACCGAGCAGGTCGGGCTGGAGCATCAACTGGACGAAGCGCGGGGCTTCGCCACCCTGGGGGCGTTGTTGCAGGAGCAGGCGCATGGTGGGCTATTGTACGGCGCGCGCCGTATTCAGGGACTGTCCTGCGGGGCGTCGCCGGTCGGGACGTCACCGGTCGTGTCGTCCGCGAGCACGGCCAGCACGTCCGCGTCGGCGATGCCGCCGATCACGCCGGCGCGCCCCGGACCATGCCAGAGCACGAAGCGCAGGCCGTTGGCTGCGGCCTTCTTGTCCAGGCGCATGCGCGCGAGCAGGGCGTCGGCGTGCAGTCCGGCCGGTACGCGCGTCGGCAGTCCGAACCCGTCCAGCAGTCCCTGCAAGGCATCGGCGTGCGCGGCGCCGGCCAGCCCCAGGCGCGCCGAAAGGCGCGCGGCCAGCACCATGCCCACGGCAACCGCCTCGCCATGGTTCAGCCCGTCGAACCCCTGTTCGGCCTCGATCGCGTGGGCAAAGGTATGGCCGAAGTTCAGCAGCGCCCGTTCGCCGTGCTCGAACGGATCACGTCCGACCACCGCGGCCTTGTGCGCGCAGCTGCGGGCAATGGCTGCGGCAAGGATGGCATCGTCCATCGCCAGCAGGGCATCGCGGTGCTGGTGCAACCAGTCGAGGAACGGCGCATCCATGATCGCCCCGTACTTGGCCACTTCCGCCAGACCGGCACGCAGTTCACGCCGCGGCAAGGTGCGCAACGTGGTGGTGTCGGCCAGCACTGCGCGCGGCGGGTGAAAGGCGCCGACCAGGTTCTTGCCCGCCGGGATGTCGACGGCGGTCTTGCCGCCGACCGACGAGTCGACCATGGCCAGCAGCGTGGTCGGCAGTTGCACCACGTCGATGCCGCGCATCCAGCAGGCGGCGGCGAATCCGGCCAGGTCACCGACCACGCCGCCGCCGAGTGCGAAGACGCAGCCGTCGCGGCGCATGCCCAGGGCGGCGAGCGCGTCGATGCAGGCGTCGAAGCCTTCGAGCGTCTTCGCCGATTCCCCCGGAGGCAGCACGAAACGGCTGATCTCCAGGGCGGGCCGAGCGCGGCGCAATGCCGCCTCCACCCGGTCCGCGTACAACGGCGCGACGTGGCCATCGCTGGCCAGCAGCACGTGCCCTCCACGCACCGGTTCGCACAGCCGCGCGCCGTCCTCCAGCAGGCACGGGCCGATGTGGATCGGGTAGGGGACCGCGCCGTCGACGGCAATGGTACGGATGGCGGTCGCGTTCATGGGCTCATCGTCTCCGCTGCTCCATCGCCGCGTTGCCAGCGTGTTGCCAGCTGCCGGCGCAACACGGCGGCGGCCGCAAGCCCGGAGCGGCCGCGCGTATCGAAATGGAAGTCCGCGACCTGTGCGTACAAGGGGGCACGTTGCCGTGCCATCGCTTCCAGTACCTGTTCGCGATCCGGCCGCTGCAGCAGGGGGCGGCTGCGATCACGCGCCAGACGTTGCAACTGGTGGGCGACATCGGTCTGCAACCAGACAACGAAGCCGCGCTCGCGCAGCAGCCGGCGGTTGTCCTCGGACAGGATTGCGCCGCCGCCGGTTGCCAGAAGCCGCCCGGTGTCCCGCAGCAATTCGGCAAGCACCGTGGATTCGCGCTGGCGGAAACCGGCCTCGCCTTCGCACTCGAAAATCGTGGCCACGCTTGCGCCGGTGCGCTTCTCGATGGCCTGGTCGGCGTCGACGAAGGTCAACCCCATCGAACGCGCCAGGCGCTTGCCGATGGTGGTCTTGCCGGCACCCATCGGACCGACCAGCACGAGATTGGGAGCAGGGTTCATCGGCGGCATCTTAACAACGGCCCCGCTACGGTCAGGGCAGTGGCAACGAGCCACGTGTCCCATCACTGCAGGAGTCTGTCCAGATGTCCATTGCCAAAGTCATCGAACTCAACGCATCGTCCGCCACCAGCGTCGAGGACGCGGTGAAATCCGGTATCGCCAAGTGCGCCGAAACGGTCAAGAACATCCAGGGTGCCTGGGTGAACGAGATCAAGGCGGTGACGTCGCCGGATGGTGCCATCACCGAATGGCGGGTCAATCTGCGGGTGACCTTCATCGTCGACTGAGGATGCGTTCGCGCCGCCAAGGCGTGACAATGGCGGCATGAGCGAACCGATGCTGGATCAGGCGCTGTCGACCTTCGAGGCGCTGTTCGACGAGGCGGTGGCGGCGGGTGAGCCCGACGCCACCGCGATGACCATCGCCAGCGCCGATGCGCAGGGGCGGCCGTCCGCCCGTACCGTCCTGCTGAAAGCGCATGACGCGCGCGGCTTCGTCTTCTATACCCATCTGGACGGGCGCAAGGGCAGCGAGCTCCAAGCCAATCCGCAGGCGGCGTTGCTGTTCCATTGGCCGCGTGTTCGCAACGGCGTGCAGGTGCGGGTCGAGGGCGCGGTCGAAATCGTCACCGACGCCGAGGCCGACACCTATTTCGCCAGTCGCCCCCGGGTCAGCCAGCTCGGGGCCTGGGCATCGCTGCAGTCACGCACGCTCGACAGCCGCGAAGCGTTCGAGGCGCGGGTCGCCGAGGCCGAAGCCCGCTTTGCCGGCACCGATGTGCCGCGGCCACCTCGCTGGAGCGGCTTCCGCATCGTCCCGCGGGCCATCGAGTTCTGGTACGGCGCACAGTACCGCCTGCACGAGCGTTGGCTGTACGAGCGCGGCGATGACGGCGAGTGGAGCAAGCGGATGCTGTATCCGTGACCCCGGCCGTTGCCAGCCGCGGCCTGAGTCGGATGGGGCCATGATCGGCCCGCGTCGGATCGTCTGCCTGACCGAGGAGCCCACCGAAGTCCTGTACGGCCTGGGGGAAGATGCCCGCATCGTCGGCATCAGCGGGTTCACCGTGCGTCCGCCGCGGGCACGGCGGGAGAAACCGAAGGTCAGCGCCTTCACCAGCGCGAAGATCGAACGGATTCTCGAGCTGCGGCCGGACATGGCCATCGGCTTTTCCGACATCCAGGCCGACATCGCCGCCGAACTGGTCCGCGCTGGCGTGGAAGTGTGGATCAGCAACCATCGCAGCGTCGACGGCATCCTCGACTACATCCGCCGGCTGGGCGCGATGGTGGGGCGGGGCGCCGATGCCGCGCGTTGGGCCGGTGAGCTGGAGCAAAGTCTTGCGGCGATCGGCGAGCGTGCCGGCAAGCTCGCCCGGCGACCGACGGTCTATTTCGAGGAATGGGACGAGCCCAACATCACCGGCATCCGCTGGGTCAGCGAACTGGTGACGATCGCCGGTGGCGACGAGGCCTTTCCCGAGTGCGCCGCCGCACCACTGGCCAAGGATCGCATTCTCGCCGATCCGCTGGAGGTGGCGCGGCGTGCGCCGGACATCATCATCGGCTCGTGGTGCGGCAAGAAGTTCCGCCCGGACAAGGTGGCCGCCCGTCCGGGATGGGAGGGGATTCCCGCGGTGCGCGACGGCGAGCTGCACGAGGTGAAGTCGCCCGTGATCCTGCAGCCGGGGCCGGCTGCGGTCAGTGATGGCGTGGCTCAGCTCGCCGGCATCATCCAGGGTTGGGACGCGCGCCGGAACACAGATAGCCAACAAACTGGACGCTCTCCCCACGGGAACTTTTAGCTGTCGCCAGATAACCTGGACGAATTCGCCAGCTGATCGCTCTTGCCCTTTCGCCATGTGAACTAGCCGCCCTGTTCGAGAGAGAGCCAGATCGCCAAATAAACTAGCTATCAGGCAAAAGAATGGTGCCAGCGCCGGAAAATTGGACTCCGACGCTGTTGGTGGGATTCGTGGTCTGTCAGCTTTTCATTTTACGCATCGACTCGCCTTCGATCTGCAGCTTGTGGCCGCTGTGGATAGGGCGGTCGAAGATGGCGTCGGCCAATACACGATCGTTGATGAAGCCATGCCGCTGCTCGACCGGCATTTGCCCAGGTATGGCTTTCGATCCACTGACCACGTGATCAACGAGGATTTCAAGCAGATCAGCGCGTTGGCGCGGGCGCATCGTGGTCAGGCCGAAGTCGCCCCGGATCAACAACTGCAGCCCGCAAGCTGGTTCCGCCGTTTAGGCAGCGAGCCGTCGGCACGCGCGGTCTCCAGTTCTTCAGAGGCGAATGACTCGCCAATAGCCAACCGCCATCGGCTTGCACACAGCCTAAGGCGAGCGCACACGAGAGCCACGTCTTGCCCCTGCCCGTAGGGCAGGTAATGATCCGGCTCTGCCGCCGCTCGATCCATGCGCTGGTCAAGAGGCAGCGACCACCACGCGATCCAGTCTGCGGTTTTCGCTGTAGTCGATTGCCTCGGATTCGGCATGGTTTTTCAGCCTGGCATTGCGCATCAGTCGCTTCAACCTCCGCAATTCGCGCTGGCTAATCTCGACTTCGAACAAGTGCGTCAGATTTCCAAGGACATGGATTATCCTTGAGGAATGTCAGGTGTAGCTATCGGCACCACGGACGTTCTCGTGATACGTCCCGGGCGCATCGTCATTGGCTGCCGGTCCAGGCTATGCGCCCCGAATATGGCGCTCGGGGGCATCACGCCGATGCAAAAACTGGCGCTCGCCGCCTCGCTCCGCTTTTGCCGTCCGCTAAAAGCGGGGGGTTTACCATCGCCTTTACAATTCTGAATTGACACGGCCAAAGTTGGAGCGTAAGATGCAAATATCAGCGCCCGCTCGGATATCGCATGGTGTTCCTTCTGGAGGGGAGGGTGTCCGCTCGCGGGGCGGAGTAACAGGAATTCACCTTAAGGTCGTAACGACGCCGCAAGACTGTTGCGATAACTGGGAGTGAAGCAGCTTGATCTGAAGATCATGAATCTGCTTTGATAAGTACCCAAGGGAAGCATAGTCCACGCCCTGTGGACGTTCATGGAGGAATGCTTTATGCGATTCTTACTCTGTCTAGTCTTCTTCGCAACGCTCTCTTGTACGGTCGCTCATGCTCAAGTCGCGAAACTATCAGGGGGTTTCGTGCATATGGGTTACAGCGCGACTGATGAAGATATTCCAGTAAGTCAACTTCCTTTGTACTTGGATGAGTTGGAGGATCTTGGTTACGACACGATAATCATCACTCCTACCCGCGTTACCAAGTCTGGGCGCACGTGCGCTACTAGCGCCAGTGATTTCGAGTGGGTGAAAGGATTTCCGTCAAAGTTAGGAACAATACTGAACGCGGCCTCTGCGCGGAACATGAGGGTTGTTGTAGGGACCACGTACACAAATTTGCGTTGCGCCTCTTTCTGGGGAAGTGGCAACACGGCCGCAGTTGAAGCTGACGCAGCACTCTCATATGCCAGCTTGGCGGCGACATATGGATCACACCCCGCCTTTCTTGGATGGTACATTCCTGATGAACCCGGCCCGGTCCCCGCCACTACGTATAACTACTACAGTCGAGTAACGGCAAAGCTGAAGGCTGCAACGCCGGGGAAGCCGGTTATGGTTGCTCCGTATCTGGGAGCCCCGTCGACACATCCATCATCCCTAGCGATGGCTGCGCGTTTGTTCCGAGACGCTACCGGGGTTGATGTCCAGATCTGGCAGGACGGAATTGGCGCGAACCCTAACGCGAAACTGTTCTTCTGGACGCGAAGCGGTTACTCGATCGATGACTACTATCAGGCGCTGGCATTTCAGTTAGGGACTGGAGGCTTGTGGGCGGATGTTGAATTGTTCAATCATGGTGACCCGCTCTTTGCATCAGGCGCTTATCGATCGACATCAGCGCAGCGTGTCAATAATCAACTTTGGAGCGCCAGGTTCGCTGGAAAGAGAGTTGCCTGGTTGAATCAGTTTCATATGTCTGAAGTGGTTGGCCCGGGGCAAGGTTTTGTAGAGTCGCCTCGGTTGATGGGTGTTTATCGTGCCTTATATGGGTTAGGTGCGGCGCTGCTGTTTCCGCTCAATTACTCTAACTACAATTGGGTAACCGCACCCAGTTCGAGCTATCCAGATACAAGTGGCTACGAGCTGTTTGATCGGTATGTAGGGGATCCGCGTAATCCGCTAGACCCGACGTGGGTAGGGATAAATGGCGCTGCTCGTGTAACCATTGATTTGGGCTCAATAAAGCGAGTTGATTGGATAGGTGTTCAAACTCTCACCTATCCCAGTTGGGGGATCAGGTCGCCTGTTACGCTCGACATCTACTGTGGACCAACGGTCGCCTCTTTAACTAAAGTGGCGACTGCCTCCGCTCCATTCACTCAAGCCGACTTGGCAGGATCCAATGGCGAAGAGTATGTCTTGGGCAACAGAACCCCGCTCGGCGTGAACTGTCGGTTCTTAGATCTTCGAATGCCTAATGGGTATTGGACCTTTATTGGTGAAGTGGAGGCATCTCGAGAGTGAAATCTATTTTCCCTTCTTCTCCTGGGCCCGGGTCAGATCACGATCAACTTCTTAGGGCCTCTAGAGCTTGGATTCCCTCTGCCACAGTTCGGGTATTGGAGGGTAGAAGTCTGATTTTGGCCGAATTTGTACTAATCGCAGGCATCGGCTTGTCGATTGCATTATGGCTGCAGCCAGAACCTCACAGCGATTGGGGCTATTACTGGGCTGCAGCAGGTCAGGTGTCGGCCTATGAACGTGGAGGCGCGGGTTTGTGGTTGCTAGCAATCCCAAAGGCGCTTGGTTGGTCGCCTGTATCTTCCGCTCTACTGCTTAATCTGGCTTCAGTCGTCGTGTTGCTAGTGTTGATGCGGCGTATCGACATTTCAAATGGAAAATACCTATCACTGTTACTCGCGTTCTATCTTCTACTGATCGCCCCATTCTTTGGAATCGTCCAGCTTGATTTGATCGCAACGACCTTAGTAGCCTCGGGCATGGTCGCTGTAATGGCTGCCCCGAAGGGATTGGCGCAGTCGCTAAGCATCGCTATGGCGGTGATTCTTATCGCTGCAGGGGTATCAACGAAGCCGCAGTATGCGTTGATCTGCTGGACGATGGCGGGATTGTTCATTCTGCCAGCGTTTTTTCTCCGACGACGAAAAGTGTCCAACGAGATTGTTTCAAGAATTTTGATTCTGACACTTTTTGCTGGTGCGACGTTGGGGTTTGCATTCGATTCTAGTCTTCGTGAACTTGGTGGGCGCAGTGAGGCGATTCGAACCAACTCAGCTGTCACGTTATATGGTGGGCTTTTGACGTCATCTGACGGAGTTGGTTGCGGCGCATGGTCACTAGAAGCTTCAAAAGCAGCTAGACAGGATCTGAGTAAGCCGCCACATGAAGCCATACTTGGCAGATTAAAGGAGAAGCCTTTTGGTCATTGGGCTTCTGTAGTCAGATGCAAGCTTCCAAGCATCTTCCATCCGCCGCCGTTCGCGCTTTATTGGCTAGTAGAGTCGCCTAATGTGCGCGCACGGATCAATGTCAGCCCACAGAAGGCGTCTATTGAGGAAGCGTACTCACGGGCTCTCCGATTCGAGCGCAAAATATACAGCCTTGTAACCTTGGCAATAATGCTGAGTGTTGTAGGTACGACGTTCTTGTTGTGGCGAAAAGGAAGTCCAAGGCTGGGGTTGCTGGGTCTTCTATGGGTGCTTTCATTTTGGTTTGTTCATGCCGTATTCGAGATACAGGGGCGTTACTTTTTGGGGATGTATATGTTGTCGATAGTGATCTGTGCTTTAGCAATTCACCATGATCTTCATAAGGATAAGGAGGCTCAAAACAGATCTGCCTTAAACGGCGACCCTCCAGAATCTAATTGAAACAGCAGACTTTTGCTCATTAAATATGATTATCGAATACGTCCAGTGCCCGTCGGTACAGGATGGTGTTGTCATCAGCAAATTCGATTCTCTCGATTTGCGTCGCTTGGGTTTCTGTAAATTAGGGAGATACTCGCCTGCCGCATAGTAGTCGGGGGCGACTCAGCCCTTGCAAGGCTTGGATGCGCTTGGTGATGCTGCACTTGATTCGACTATCGATCAACGGACCATTTTTCTGATGAGATCGCCCATCTTAAGGGGCGCACGGACGGTCGGTTCTTGGCTGCACAGTCCATCTTGTTTGAAGACATCGACCAGCTTGCCGGCTTTTTGTGCCGGAACAAGTGACGGCACTGATCGCCGGATATCCGCGTCGGAACGCGGCAAATACACTCGGTCAAGCATGGCTGGTCAAATCCGGGAAACAACCGGGACGTGGCGGACCTGACCTGCCCCGGCATTTCCGGACCAGCTGAAACTTGAGAGGATGGCTTCCTTG
>JAUNRQ010000086.1 GCA_030535605.1 Pseudoxanthomonas suwonensis | reverse complement strand
CCATCGGCACCGCCTCCAGACCGTGAAGCCCTACGCCTACGAGGATGCGGCCACGTTGCTGGCCGACTTCTGGCAGGCGGTGGACGCGGTGTTGAAGGAGCGAGGCATAACATGACCACATTGAAAGTCGGGATTGCCGACTACGACGAGATGAAGGCCCGCACCATGAGGATCGCCAAGGGCGAGGAAAAGCCTGCGCCCGGCGACCCCAAGGTGTGGTTCACGTCGACGGAATCCTTCGCGCAAATCCTGTCCAGCGGGAACCGCGAGCTGCTGCGCGTCATCGACGAGCAGTCGCCCGGCTCGCTGGAGGAACTATCGCGGATCACGGGGCGGTCGAAACCCAGCCTGTCCCGAACCCTCAAGACGATGGCGAACTACGGCCTTGTCCGCATGGACCCCGGCGAGGGCCAGAAGGTCGTTCCCAAGGTGCTGCACGATCGCGTGGCGCTGGAACTGCCGCTGATTGAACGCCGGGCCGTGAAAGGAGGCGCGCTATGAATATGCAAAGTCCCCATGTCGCCTTGCGCGCCGCGCTCTACCTGCGCGTTTCCACGACGCGGCAGGCCGAACATGACGTGTCGATCCCCGACCAACGCAAGCAGGGCGAAGCCTATTGCGCGTCGCGCGGCTACCAGCTTGTCGAAACCTTCGTGGAAGCCGGCGCTTCGGCCACCAATGACCGCCGCCCCGAGTTCCAACGGATGATCGAGGCCGGCACGTCCAAGCCCGCGCCCTTCGATGTTGTCGTGGTCCACTCGTTCAGCCGCTTCTTCCGCGATCACTTCGAGCTGGAGTTCAACGTCAGGAAGCTCGCCAAGAACGGCGTCAAGGTGGTCTCTATCACGCAGGAAATGGGCGACGACCCTATGCACGTCATGATGCGGCAGATCATGGCGTTGTTCGACGAATATCAGTCGAAGGAGAACGGCAAGCACGTCATGCGGGCCTTAAAAGAGAATGCCCGGCAAGGCTTCTGGAACGGCTCGCTGCCGCCCATTGGCTACCGCGTCGTCGATGCCGAGCAGCGCGGCGCAAAGATGAAGAAGAAGCTGGAGATCGACCCGCTGCACGCCGACACCGTGCGGCTGATTTTTCGCCTTGCATCGGAAGGCGACGGCACGTCCGGCCCCATGGGCGTCAAGAACATCGTCAATCATCTGAACAAGCACCGCATGTTTACCCGCAACGGCGGGCGTTGGGGCATAGGCCAGCTTCACCGTGTCCTGACCCGGCGCACCTATATCGGCGAGCATCGCTTCAACCGCCGATCCAACAAGGGCTTGGTGAAACCCGAGGAAGAAATCGTCACCGTCCCGGTGCCACCGCTGATCGACCTTGAGATATTTGAGGCCGTGCAGAACCGCTTGAAGGTGAACAATCCGAAGGTGACGCCGCCGCGCGTCGTCAGCGGGCCGAACCTGCTGACGGGCATTTGCCATTGCGGCAATTGCGGTGGCGCGATGACGTTGCGCACCGGCAAGAACGGTCGCTACCGCTATTATGCCTGTTCGATCCGGGCACGGCAGGGCGAAACCGGCTGCAAGGGCCGCGCGATCCCGATGG
>JAUNRQ010000023.1 GCA_030535605.1 Pseudoxanthomonas suwonensis | reverse complement strand
GCACTCGCTGCCTAGTCCCACTTCTGCCGTCCGCTAAAAGCGGGGGGATTACCCCCCCACCACAGGCAGACCATGATTGCCTGATAGGTGACTGCCACCAGCAACCCCTGCCACGTTGCCTCAACACGCAAGGCCGCCAAGATCCCGATCAGCATGAGTACGCAGACGCATCCGATCAAGACAGTGCCCCAGAGCTGTTCAATACGGGAATACGACAACGAAGCCTGACCATCGCGAATCTGCAAATTGCCCGTTCGCTTGAGCCTTCGGATTTCGCGATCGGTCAGGTCAGCCTCATGCTTGATCGTGATCACTGCACGTCTGTCGGCCATGCATGCATCAAAGCCGAATCGGCGCCTGAACTCATCCTCGTCGAGCTCTGCTCGCTTATCGGGATCGTCGCCCAGGTCATGCCAATCTGCGGCGGGGTCGGTTCCCATGAGCATGCCCAACTGCTCCCGTAACGCCTCTCGCTGCGAGTGAGCCAATCCTCGGCTCTTGGGGAACTGGGTGACGTTGCCTTCAGCGTCAGGCCGCTTCATGTTGCTTTACCGCCTGCTCCAGCGCTTCCATGGCATCGGCAGGACTGAGCCCGGCTCCATGTATGGCCTTGGCATACAGAAATGTAATGAGTTGCGCCTTGGGCTTTGATGCGAGCGTTCTCTTTCGCTCCTGAAGGAACTCTTCGACGAGCTCATGCACCTGTTGAAGAATCACCGTATCGACGTAACGAATATCCGGACTGGGGGGGGGCTGCTCAGACGAGGTGAGGATCCACATGGGGTCGATCCGGTACGTGTCCCATATCGCAAGGAGTACGGCGGGCGAGGCTTCACGATCACCCCGCTCGTAATTCGCGTATGCACGCGGTGACATGCCGATAGACGAGGCGAAGTCAGCTTGGCTCAGACCGACTTGCTTCCTCACAAGGGCCAGCCGTCGACCCAGATGCTGTCGATAGCTTGGACTTGCATACCTACTCACTTTGACATATCGTGCACCTCACATGCGAGCCACACTACTGCACCTCCAGCCGAAACGGAAGCGCCATGAGCGCCTGAAGGTTCGTTTGCGCTTGGCAGGAAGCTCGCTCGCGCAAATCGCCAGGGAGCTTGGTGTGCAGCCGACTACTGTGACCTCGGTGTGTCTCGGCAACAGCCGCTCAAGGCGGATTGAGGAGCACATTGCGAACACTCTGGCGACTACGCCCGGCAAGCTCTGGCCTGAGCGCTACTTTGCGCCAGACAAAGTCACGCATGGAGGCCACATGAAGTAGACCAACACCCCTCTATGGACGCAAAAAGGGCCGACGTTCGCACCGTCAGCCCTTTCGCCTTGCGTCGCGTCACCCGATTGAGGTTCGGCGGTCGTTAGCCACGACGCTGCAATCTTGCATGATTCTACGTTGAGTTGTCAACGGAGGTAGGTCGGGCTTTTCGCGCGCAAGTCGGCGTCCATTCGTGTACCACCGAATGGAGAACTCATGACATACGCAGCTATTGGTCTTAGGCCCCGGCACCCAACCGGCGTCACAGGTGCTCGCCGACAAGATGAACGTATCAGGCAACCCCCGCGACCCTTGAACATCGGGGGCCGTCATGTTTGATGCAGCTCACGCTGATTGCGAACCTACACCTACCGCGCTGGCCGAAGCAATATCACACCAAACCGGCTCAGAGATCGGGATCGGCCCTTCGATGCTTTTGAGCTGGAAGCGAGGCCTCTCTCAGGAGACCAGGCGACGCACCTATCATGCGCTGCAACTCTCGGACAACCAAGTCTCCGCTATTGAAGACATCGTCGCAAACGCGCCCCACCGACCGACCGGAAAGGGGGCCCTCGACAACCTCGTCACACTTTTCTGCTCGAAGAAGAACGGCAACCAGGTCTATCTAGAAAGCCATACCGTAGAGAGGCTGTACGCATATCGCTTGGAGAGGGACCCCGAGGTAATCGGCTACGTCACCCAACCGAACCTCCGTGTTGTCCGCAATACCGCAAAAGGTCGCCATATAAGCTCCAAGACCTTTGACTTCCTCGTGTTTCGGCAGGACCGAATTGATCTGGTGGAGTGCAAGGCCTCGGACGGATTTCGGAAGGCAGCAGAAAAGTCATCAGGTTGGGAGTTCAACGATAGTACGTGGTCCAATCAGGATTACGACAATGCTGCCGCAGACCTCGGCATGCGATTCATTGCTTTTGAACAACCAGAACTGTTCGGCAATGAACTTCGCAACGTCGAGTTCATCTACAGCCACGTCGAAACCAAGCAGACCGATCGGGATGACCTTATCGGTAAGTTGGCGCTTCGCGAACTGGATCTAGGCGGAGTCTCGCTGGACGAGTTGGCATCGCTGGTTCCTGGCTTCACCGTTGCAACCGCCGCCAAAATGCTTGCAAACCGGACGGCCTTTGGGCTGGAGAGGGCCGTTTCCATTTCGGATACCGAGCACTTTTTGATGTTCGCCACCGAAGTCCAACGCGACATCGTCGAGAATGCGATTTTTGCAGGACAGCTAAGTGAATGTCGCGAGCTAGATGTAACGAGTCCGCTCCTAAATGCTAGCGAAGCGCAACTCTTGACCGCCCAGCGTCGTTGGCAAAGACTCGAGGAAATCCGGCAAGGCAAGCAAACCAACACGCCTAAGATGCGAGCCGTGGCGAAGCGGGTATACGCACTGATCGCTGATGGCACGAACCCCTTGGAAGCCTGCTTGCCCCGCTATGACATGTGCGGCAATCGAGCGTCTCGCCTGGATCCCGCGCAACGTCAAGGCATCGATACAGTTGTTAGACGGTGGGAGAAGGGTCATTTCTATGACCGCGAGCAAGCGTTCTTCGAACTTGAGCGGATTTGCAAGGCTGCTGGCTCTGAAGCGCCACACCAGTCGACGCTGAACGCCGCCATTCGTAAGATGAGTTCAGTGAGGCGAACTCTCATACGACAAGGCGTAAGAAAATTCCAAAAGAACAAACCACGAGCAGACGGTAGCAAAATCAGTCTGCGAGCGGTCGCCTATGGACACACCCTCATCGTCGATTCATCGAATTTTGACCAGAGAATCGCAAAGAACCTACTGACAAACTTCCCGTCGGCAGTCCCGCGATTCTATATCGGAATTGACGATGCTACCGGTCAACCGATGTGTCACGCCATCTACTTCGGGTCGGCGCGGACGGATGCGCTCGCGATGCTGCTCCGCGAACATGTCCGCCGTCATGGCTTCTTGCCTAGGATCATTCAACTCGACCGCGGTCCAGAAAACACGTCAAAATGGATCAAGGAGTTCGCCGCCCATTACTGCATCGAACTTCGTTGGCCGCCGACCGGCGGTAGCCGCTACAACGGGGCGGCTGAGAATGCCATCGGAAGGGTCAATTCTGCGGTAGCACATAAGGGGCCGGGCAGCACTCTGCCCGACCAGCATGGACGCGCCTTCGATGGGCGCCTGAAGAGTAGACGCACCGCCCGAAAGTGCTTCGCCGATATCGTGAACAATTTCGAGGAGCACGTCTATGAGTTCATGCCCTACACGCGCAACTCAGCGGACGTATCGCCCGCTGACGTAGTAGAGGACTTGAAAGACAAGGGAGCCTGTGACGGCACTCCTTGCTCCTTCGATGATTCCTTCCTCATATTGACGTCTGTCGAAGTCGACGTCCCCCGGACTGTGTTGGCCAGCAAGGGAATCCGCTTGACCGAGGGGCCCTACGCGGGAACTGCGCTGGCGGAATGCCTGAAGAACAATGCCCGGGTGACGGCCATCCGAAAGGACTGCGTGGACCCGACCACGATCTACGTAACGGCCGGCGAAAAGTGGTTCCGAGCTCACAGACGCGACTTCCAGGCAATGCTCACCCTGTCGCCCGCCGAGCGTCTCTATGAACTGCTGAGTGAACCTAAAAGGCGGTCTGCAAGCGCAGCCGCGAATTTAGATCAGCGTAGAAAGAAGGATGAGATGAGCCGAAGGGAAATGGAGGAATCGCTGCCCGGCAAGGACCATTTGATGTCGCGACCCGGCCCGCATGCGTCAGAAGCTGTTCCGCCACGAGACATCGAGTACCACCAAATCGATTGGAGTCAGATCAGTGCTCGAGTTCATTGAAATCGCAACTACTTCGAGTCTCGCAAAATGAAGGTAATTAGGCATCGGAACTACGTCGCCGCTGAGTCTCTGCTTTCCGCCGCGCTGGCAAATCACCGACCAGGGCGGCTAATTGCAGTGGGAGGCATAGGCGGGGCGGGGAAGACCACTCTTGTTAACGACCGAATACGGGCAGAGGTTGGTTTTCCACATCTTTGGGGCACTGGCAGGCTCGCCGTTACCGAAGTGATGGCGCTTCAGGACTTGAATTCTCGCTTTTCGTCCAAGGGTTTCGCTGCTCGAGCACATAGATCCCTGCTGCGCCCAAATCTTTGGCCGCTATTTCGTGACGCGGAGGGAGCTATCCTGCCTGAGTACCGGGAGTCACTGCGTAAGGCCGAGAAGGCGTGGCCAGTCATACCTTTCCGCACGTCGTTGACGGAGGCCAACCATTGGGAGAGTTTTGTCGACTGTGCGATTGATCGGGAACTCCGATACTTCGTGGTGGAGCATGCAGCGTCGATCGCGGTCGTGCGGAAGGATGAGAGCGAGTCTGACCACATCCAGAACCTGATGAGCGTGTTAGAGGCTGTCGGGGCAATGGGCGTCTTGAAGGTCGTGCCGTCCGGTGCGCGGCTATGGGAGGGACGGCCTGAAATTCGTGACCGGATGGACATTATCTTCATCGAGCCATACGCGCTGGAAGATCCGAAGGATCTTAATGACTTTGCGGCACTGGTGATGCAGTTGGCTTCCGAGTTCGAATTCGAGGACCCTGGCGTATATCAGGACAAAATCCTTGACATCGGGTTTGCGACCGGCACCAGTATTCGCGCAGTAAAAAGTCTCTTCCAGTCTGCTGCAGCTTTTGCACGAAACACGGGCGAAGGCAAGATTTCGAAACATGCCATCGAGCAGGCGATCCCTACCACAGCACATGTTGAAAAGGTATGGGCTGGAGTCAAGCTCTTGAATCAGGCGCGCGCCAGTGCCACCAGCGAAGAGCTCCGGAGGCTGCATGCCTGTCATCTCAATAGCTTGAGGATATAAAATTGGGAGTGGAAACGCCGTCCAATACAGGGTTTACGCCCTTGCCACCCAGTAGGTTGCGTGAGCTGGGACCTGGCTTGCAGGAGTCCCTGCACTCCTATGCCATGAGAATGGCTGACGCCTGTGGACTTAGCCTGTCCACGCTCCAGGCGTTCCTGCTAAGAGACGCCGAGTCAGCTCCAGCTGCGAAGGTTATCTCTACGCCAGGTAGCTGGATAGGCCCAATTGGGAACTTCCGGCGATTGTTGAAATCCCTAGAGAGAGACACGGGTGTAGAAGGCTTGCGGGCAGGAACGTTCTACGTCGTCGCAGACGTAATTGGAAACGGCGGCATTCGGAATTGTCGGCGGGGCGGGGAGCGCGCATGGTGCCCGCGCTGCTTGCTCGAATGGGATTCACTCCACAGCTGCGAACCACTACTTTGGCAGTTTCAGCTTCTGTCTGCATGTCCACTACATGACGTTGCGCTGGAGTCACGCTGCCGGAATTGTAAGTCACCTCAGCTCTTTTACGTCGCATGGAGGAGTCGGCGAAATTGTGTCATATGCGCTCAGTCACTCGCGTGGACAGGTGAAATTGCAACTCGCGACCGGGCGTCCCATTGGGTGGATGAGATGCTTCTGGACTTTACGAGGTGGATTCATAATCAACAAGAGTCGGTATCCAAGGATGCGCTCACTAAGGTGCTGCTTGACATGGGTGGCAAGGGAGGGGTTGTCAGCGTCGTAAACGGCATCAATTGCAGGAGGTCGCGCCATAGGCTTCATTCACTGGGCCAGCGGCCCTCACTTTCTACCCTCCTCAATCTGGCAGCTTTGAAGGGTGTTTCAATTCAAGGGGTGCTGGGCGACGCGCAGTCTTGGCTTCCCGATCACTTGTTTGAATCCGACTTCGAGTTTCAGGATTTTATTCCCCGCTCTTATGAAAGGTCTAAATACTCGAGCGCGCAGATTGCAACCGTAATTCGTTATCTATTGAAGAGCGGCCTCCCTTTGCCACCAACCAGCCTCATCTGGCAGGCGATGGAAATCGCATCCGTCAGTGCCAAGAACGCCTTGCCGGATGCATACGCGACACTGCTGAAGCGCGCGCGAAGCGAACATCGCCTACTACAAAGGCCAAAGATGCGCGCAGGCACGCAGATTCTATCCGATTGTCTCAGCGAGTCGGGTCGGTTGCCGCGGTTAGCCTTGACGGAGAAACTGGTCGGAGTTGGTTATACGGACGCCGAGGCAGAATTGTGCCTGGACGCGGCGCTGAATTTGCGGCAGGCGCTGAGGATGGCGTCTCAGCACAAACAGGGCTAGCGAGGCGCCTTGGCCGACATGTGCGTGAAAGCATAGGCTGTCCGAATGGGTCACCCTTTCATTTCATGCAAGCATATTTGTCCACGCTGGGGTGTCAGCGGTCAGTCGCAGCAGCTGCGACATTGAGCTGTTTGCATCAGCTCAGTGCACCCGCACACCCTTCATTGGCAGAGGAAGTTCCATGGACAAACATCACGACCCTGATCGGTCGTCCCCCATGCGGCTACGGATCCCGAGCCTCAAGGCGTTGCTGGAAGGCCGTACCTCACAGGACTTCGAGCGGCTGCGGCACTCGCTGGCGGATCGCACCATCCGGCCCGAAGACCTTGGCATGCCCGCGGCAGCACACCGTCCCGACGGGGTCCCGGTGATCGAACAGACGGGCTGCGGTCCCCGCCTCAAGATGAAGTCGCGCAAGCCGTGAATCGGCAAGATTCGCTGAGTCACGAGGTGACATGAAGCCCATGCCCGTTGAGGATCTTTCAGGTCCAGGCCTGCGTACGTTTTACCGGATTGCCCGGCGGTGGCGGCTGACAGAGGAAGCATACGTCCTGCTTGGACGTCCCGATGCCGCAGCGCTCCGACGTTGGCAGGAAGGGCAGACTGCGGATGGGCCTGCCGATGTGCTGCTTCGGATCAGCTACGTTCTCGGGATCCACAAGGCACTGTAGGTGAAGTTCCCACACGCGCAGCAGGCCGATACTTGGCTACGGCGCTCTAACCAGGCAGTGCTGTTCGGTGGCCGTACCGCGCTTGCGATCATGCTGGAAGGCGGCATCGAAGGACTGGCGCTGGCGCGTGGGTACCTGGACGCGACCGTGGTCTAACGCAATCAAGGGCCATCCCCTTCCCCGATTCGATCACGGCTGCTAGCTAACCAGCAACGATTGGTAGTTGTTCTGAAGGCGCACCGAATGGTGCCGAGCATGAGCCGACGCGGCAACTACCACGACAACGCCGTGGCCGAGAACTTCTTCAGCGTATTGAAGAAGGAGCGGGCCACGCGGCGGATCTACCTGAACCCAGCCACCGCAGCCTCGGACACAGACAAGTCCCCGTCATTGCGCCTTCGCACCGCGAGACCAAAGTCGGTGCAAATTTTCACAGGATGCGCGCATAGTCGGTGGATTCGTGACCAACTATGGAGTTGTGTCCACTTGTCGAGGGCTGAACGCCGTCAACGCCGGGTGATCCCAATACTGAACCTGCCGGTACACTAGCCGCCCCTCGCCTCCCGACCCGCCATGTCCGCGACCAGCCGACCGAGCGCCCTTCCCTGCCGTGCCCTGCTGCTGGGCGCCCTGCTGCTGCCACTGCTGGTCGCGTGCAAGGGCGATGCCGAAGCCGAGGCGCCGAAAGCCGCGCTGGCCGTGGCCGTGGCCCCGGTGGAAATGCGCGAATTGGCCAGCGGCATCACCGTGTCCGGCCCCGCCTCGCCGGTGGAAGCGATGCAGCTTGGTGTTGAAGTCTCCGGCCTGCGCGTGACCGCGCTGCCGGTGGACGTCGGCCAGAAGGTCCGCCGCGGCGATCTGCTGCTGCAGGTGGACCATCGCATGCTCGATGCCGACCTGGCGCAGGCCAGTGCCGCGCTGCGCGAAGCCGAAGCCGGCGCGCAACTGGCTCGGGCGAACCTGACCCGCGGCGAAAGCCTGGCGGGTGATCGCTACATCAGCGCCATGCAGCTGGATGAACTTCGCGCCGCGCGCACCCAAGGCGAAGCGCGACTGGGCACCGCCCGTGCCGCACGGGACACCGCCGCGCTGCGGCGCAGCTTCGCCGACCTGCGGGCACCGGCGGACGGCATCATCAGCCATCGCTTCGTGCAGCCGGGCCAAGTGGTCGCGGCGGGCACCGAACTGCTGCGCCTGATCCGCGACGGCCGCCTGGAGTGGCGCGCCGACCTGCCGGCCAGCCAACTGGCCCAGGTCAGCCCGGGTGATCCGGTGCGCCTGCGGGTCGACGACGGCAACAGCATCGACGGCCGCGTGCGCGCGGTGAGTCCCGGCGTCGACGCGGCCAGCCGCACCGGCACGATCTTCGTGGACCTGCCGCCGGGCCTGCTGGAAGCCGGCACGGTCCAGGCCGACGCCTTCCTCGAAGGTCGCATCGACGTCGGCAGTGCGCGCGTGCTGGCGGTGCCGGCCGCGGCCATCGTCCTGCGCGACGGCTTCCCGACGGTGTTCAGCGTCGATGGCGATGGCGTGGTCCGGCAGCACCGCATCCAGGCCGGTGCCCGCGACGACGGCTTCGTCGCGGTGGAAGACGGCATCGACGCCGGCATGCAGGTGGTGGTGGAAGGAGCCGGCTTCCTTGCCGAGGGCGACCGCGTGCAGGTGGTCCCCCGCACCGACGCGGCGGCGCCGACCGTCGCCACGGAGCCGGCGCAGTGAACACGCAGGTCCCCGACAGCGCGGCCACGGCGCCCGATCCGGCTCCGCCCGTCGGACGCGCGCGCGGCGGGCGCCTGTCGACCTGGGGCATCCACAACCCGGTCCCCTCGATCATGCTGTTCTTCGTGCTGTGCGTGGCCGGGCTGTGGGGCTTCCACAAGCTGCCGGTGGCGATGTTCCCGGACATCGCCCTGCCGATGACCGTGGTCACCATCACCCAGCCCGGTGCCTCGCCCTCGCAGCTGGAAACCGAAGTCACCCGCCGGGTGGAAGACTCGGTGGCGACCCTCAACGGCGTGAAGCGGGTGGTCTCCAACGTGGTCGAAGGCGCCAGCACGACCATGGTGGAGTTCCATCTGGACACGCCGGAAATGGAGGCGCTCAACGACACCAAGGACGCGGTGACCCGCATCCGCATGGATTTGCCGCAGGACATCCAGGAGCCGGTCATCACCAAGGTCGAGATCGGTGGCGACCTGCTGACCTACGCGCTGGTCGCCCCGCGCATGGACCCGGGACAGATGTCCTGGTTCGTGGACCGCGAAGTCAGCCGTGCGCTGTACGGCGTGGAGGGCGTGGCCTCGGTGCGGCGCATCGGCGGCATCGAACGGCAGGTCCGCATCGACCTGGACCCGCAGGCGCTGGAGGCTTGGGGCATCACCGCCGGCGAAGTCTCGCAGCAACTGGCGCAGACGCAGCTGGAGCGGCCGGGCGGACGTGCCGAACTGGGCGGCGAAACCCAGACCATCCGCACCATCGGCACGGTCGAGGACGTCCGCCAACTGCGTGATTTCAGCCTCGCACTGACCGACGGCCGCACGCTGCGCCTGTCGGCGGTCGCGCGGATCACCGATGCCGCCGCCGATCCGACCCAGGCGGCGTTGCTGGACGGCGAATCGGTGGTCGGCTTCACCATGGCACGCAGTCGCGGCGGTGACGAACTGAAGATCCGCAAGGCGGTGCAGCAGACCCTGGCCGACCTGCAGGCCAGCCACCCCGGCATCGAATTCAACCTGATCAGCGACATGACCACCGAGGCCGAGACCTCGTTCAAGTCGTCCATGCACATGCTCATCGAGGGCGGCCTGCTGGCGCTGGTGGTGGTGTTCTTCTTCCTGCGCAACTGGCGCGCGACCTGGATCGCGGCGCTGGCGCTGCCGCTGTCGATCATCCCCACCTTCGCGGTGATCTGGTGGCTGGGTTTCTCGCTGAACCTGATCACCCTGCTGGCGCTGTCGGTGGTGATCGGCATCCTGGTGGACGATGCGATCGTCGAGATCGAGAACATCGTGCGCCACCTCGGCATGGGCAAGAAGCCGCTGGAGGCCGCGCGCGATGCCGCCGCCGAAATCGGCATCGCGGTGGTGGCGACTTCGGCCACGCTGGTGGCGGTGTTCGTGCCGGTGGCGTTCATGCCCGGCATCGCCGGCAAGTTCTTCCAGGAATTCGGCTGGACCGCCGCCACCGCGGTGCTGTTCTCGCTGCTGGTCGCGCGCCTGCTGACGCCGATGATGGCCGCCTACCTGCTGCACGCGGAGCCGGAGAAGGAAGGCGACAGCCGGTTGATGCAGCGCTACCTGCGCTGGGTGGATGCCGCCCTGCGCAACCGCTGGAAAACGTTGGCCGCGGCATTCGGGCTGTTCGTGCTGTCGCTGGGGCTGGTCCCGTTCATCCCGGCGACCTTCATCCCGGTATCCGATCCTGGCCGCAGCATGCTGTCGCTGGAGCTTCCGCCGGGCACCCGCATCGAGCAGACGCAAGCAGTGGCCGAACGCGCCCGCGCGATGCTGTCGGACATCCCCGAGTTGCAGCAGGTGTTCACCCAGGTCGGCTCGGTTCCGGACGTTGGCGATCCGTCGCGCTCGGGCGGTGCCGATCCACGCAAGGCAGTGCTGACCCTGGACTGGGGTGATCGCGGCGACCGTGATCGCCACCAGAAAGCACTGGAAGACGTCGCCCGCGAACGCCTGCGCACGCTGCCCGGGGCGCGGGTCAGCTACATGAGCAACGAACCGGGCGAGCAGATGCAGCTGGTGCTGTTCGGTGATGATCCGCGCAGCCTCAATGCCGCCGCCGCCCAGGTCGAGCGCGAACTGCGGCAACTGCAAGGCCTGGGCAGCATCTCCTCCAGCGCGGCGCTGCTGCGGCCGGAAATCCGGATCGTGCCGGATACGGCGCGAGCCGCGGACCTTGGTGTTTCCACCGCCGCGATCGCCGAAGCCGCGCGCGTGGCGACCGCCGGCGACTACACCCAGCGCATGGCCAAGCTCAACCTGCCCGACCGCCAGATCCCGATCCGCGTCGGCTTCGCCCGCGAGGATCTGGAAGACCCGGCCACCCTGCGCCAGTTGCGGGTGCGCGGCGCCAAGGGCCCGGTGCCGCTGGAAGCAGTGGCCGAGATCAGCGACGGCTCCGGCCCTTCGGTGATCAGCCGCTACGACCGCCAGCGCAACGTCACCCTGTCGGCCGAACTGTCGGGGCGCCCGCTGGGCGAGGTGATGCGCGAAGTACGCGCGCTGCCGGCGGTCAACGCGCTGCCGCCGGGGGTGACCTTCGGCAACACCGGCGATTCGGAAATCTTCGTGGAACTGTTCGTCGGCTTCGCCGTGGCGATGGTCGCGGGCATCGTCTGCATCTACATGGTGCTGCTGTTGCTGTTCAAGCACCCGCTGATGCCGGCCACCATCCTGGCCGCGGTGCCACTGTCGGCCGGCGGCGCGTTCGGCGCGTTGCTGCTGACCAACAACATGCTCTCGCTGCCGGCGCTCATCGGCCTGCTGCTGCTGATCGGCATCGCCACCAAGAACTCGATCCTTCTGGTGGACTACGCGGTGATGGCCGAGGACGAGCACGGCCTGAGCCAGCACGACGCATTGATCGACGCCTGCCGCAAGCGCGCACGGCCGGTGATCATGACCACCATTGCCATGGGCGCCGGCATGCTGCCGCTGGCGCTGGGATTCGCCGGCGACTCCAGTTTCCGTGCGCCGATGGCCTGGGCGGTGATCGGCGGCTTGATCACCTCCACCGCGCTGAGCCTGATCGTGATCCCGGCCACCTACACGGTGATGCACGATGCCGGTGACTGGGTGGCGCGCAGGTTCGGCCGCGGCAAGAGCGCACCGCCCGCGCCCGGGCACTGAGTGGCCTGGCGCGGGCGATACGCGCTTCCGATCAGTGCGGCATCTGCTTCAGCGCTTCCTCGGCGTCGCCCAAGGCGCGCTCGACCTTCCTGGCGGTTTCCGGATCGGCCATCTGCCGCAGGCCCTGGCAATCACGCTCCTTCTCCGCAGCATCGACCTGCGCGGCCTTGGCCTTGGCTCCCGCGTAAGCGGCGTTGAACACTGCCGCGACCTGCGCGGCGGACAGGCCCTGCGGCGCCATCTCGCGCTGCACGTTGGCCAGTGCTTCGCGCGATTGCGCGGCATTGCCCAGACCGCAGGCTTCGACCATCGCGGTCATCACCCCGGCCAGGCCGATGGTGTTGCGAAGATTCTCGTCCACCGATGCGATGACCTCGGCATCGTCGGCAGGCGCAGCCATCCGTTCGGCTTCGGCCGGCGCGGCGACGGGCGCTTCGGCCTGCGCGCTCGCGGCATTGGCGGTGGTGCCAGTTTCAGCGGTGGTGTCCGCGTTGCAGCCGGTGGCGGCAACGCACAGGCAGGCCAGCAACGGCAGGGTCTTGCTCAGGGTCATGGCGAAGCACTCGCGTGGGGGGGAAGCGCGCGAGTCTATACGCGGTTCATGTCCGCACGCACCGTGCGCCGAAGGATCGACGCACGGGCTACCTCAGCTGCGCATCCCGGTCCCGCGGTGCAGCAGCCACAGTGCCAGTGCACCCAGGACCAGCACGAACACGCCCATCAGCGCGAACGCGGTCCACGGCGGCACGTCGCTCACGCCCATCAGGCCGTAGCGGAAGGCGTTGACCATGTAGAAGATCGGGTTCAGGTGGGTGAGCGTCTGCGCCCACTCCGGCAGCAACTTCACCGAATAGAACACGCCGCCGAGATAGGTGAGCGGGGTCAGGATGAAGGTCGGGACGATGGTGATGTCGTCGAACTTCTTCGCGTACACCGCGTTGACGAAGCCGGCCAGCGAAAAGATCACCGCGCCCAGCAACACCGAGCCGATGGTGATCAGCGGATGCACCAGTGGCACCTTGGTGAAGAGCATGGCGATCAACAGCACCAGCGCGCCGACGATCAGCCCGCGCAGCACCGCGCCGGTGACGTAGCCGGCGAGGATCACCCAGTTCGGCATCGGGCTGACCTGCAATTCCTCGATGTGGCGGCCGAACTTGGCGCCGAAGAAGCTGGAGGAGATGTTGCCGTAGCTGTTCTGGATCACGCTCATCATCACCAGCCCGGGGACGATGAATGCCATGTACGGCAGCCCGTCCATCTGCCCGACGCGCGCGCCGATCAGCCCGCCGAAGATCAGGAAGTACAGGGTCATGGTGATGGCCGGCGGCACCAGCGTCTGCGGCCAGATGCGCAGGATCCGCACCACTTCACGGCGGGCGACGGTCAGCAGCGCGGTCAGGTCGGGATGGCTCATGCCGCATCCTCCCGCGGCTGCGACACCATGCGCACGAACAGTTCCTCCAGGCGGTTGGACTTGGTGCGCATCGAGCGCACGCGGATGCCGGCGTCGGCCAGCGCGGCGAACACGCGGTTGAGGTCCATGGCGCGAGGCATGTCCAGATCCAGGGTGTGGTCATCCAGCCGCACCAGCGTGGTGCCCTCGATCCGCGGCAACTCGGCCGGCAGCACGCCGTCGATGTCGAACAGGAAGCCTTCCACGTCCAGCCGCGCCAGCATCGAACGCATCGAACCCTCGGCGACGATGGTGCCGTGGTCGATGATCGCCAGGTTGCGGCACAGCGCCTCGGCTTCCTCAAGGTAATGGGTGGTGAGGATGATGGTGGTGCCGGCGGCATTGATCTCGCGCAGCGTGCGCCACATGCCGCGGCGGATCTCGATGTCCACGCCGGCGGTGGGCTCATCGAGGATCAGCAGGCGCGGGCGGGTCATCATGGCGCGGGCGATCATCAGCCGGCGCTTCATGCCGCCGGACAGCGTGCGGCTCATCACCTCGGCCTTGTCGGACAGCTGCGCGCGCGCCAGTTCCTCGCCGGCCCGGGCCAGTGCCTCGGCGCGCGGCACGCCGTAGAAGCCGGCATAGTTGACCAGGATGTCGCGCGGCTTCTCGAACATGTTGAAGTTGATCTCCTGCGGCACCAGGCCCAGCAGGCGCATCGCCGCGCTGCGCTGCGCGGTGAGGTCGGTGCCGAACACGCGGACCTCGCCGGAGGTCTTGTTGACCAGCGAGGAGACGATGCCGATCAGCGTTGACTTGCCGGCGCCGTTGGGCCCGAGCAGCGCGTGGAAGTCGCCGGGCGCGACCTCCAGCGAGACGCCCTTGAGCGCCTGCACGCCGTTGTCGTAGGTCTTGCGCAGATCCTTGACGGACAGCGCGGCGGGTTGGGGGTCGACAGGGGAAGCTGACACGGGACAGGCTTTTCCGAAAATGACGAAAGACGCATCGCCGGCACCGGCGGACGCGGTGCGCCCTGCGCACGGGCATCGGCGGGCGACCGCGGCAGCACGGTAGCACTGCCGCCCGGTGAACATTCCGGGCGGCGCGCACGACCGGCCATTCAGGTCACCGGCTAGTGTACCGCCGGGTGCATTAAACTGCCGGGCTGTCCCCCGTCGTTCGCGGCCGTGTCCCGGCCTGTGCCCATGTCCAAGTTCTTCCCGATCCGCCTGCTCGAGCGCGAGGACTTCGCGCCCGGCGTCATGCGCCTGTGTTTCGTGCGCGACGACGGCCAGCCGCTGGACTACACCCCGGGCCAGTTCATCCAGATCCATTTCCCGCTGGGCGATGGCGAGGTGGCGCGGCGCAGCTATTCGCTGGCGACCCGGCACGACCATGCCATCGCCGTGGGCGAAGCGGTCGAATTCATCGCCAGCGTGGTGCCCGGCGGTCGCGCCACCGCACTGTTCCAGGGGATGGCAATCGGCGAATCGCTTCAGGCCACGGGGCCGATGGGCCTGTTCACGCTCAAGCCGGACGACAGCAACACCCGCTACCTGCTGATCGCCACCGGTACCGGCGTGGCCAGCTACCGGTCGATGTTGCCGGATCTGGACCAGCGGCTGGCCGAACAACCGGGCCTGTCGATCGTGCTGATGCACGGCGCGCGCAGCCCGGCCGAACTGCTGTTCGCCGACGAGTTCGCAGATTTCGCCCGCCGCCACGGCGCGCGGTTCCGCTACCTCGCCTGCCTGTCCCGCGAACTGCCCGCCGCCGACGCACCACTGGCCGCGGAAATCAACGTCCGCCACGGCTACGTGCAGAACTTCCTGGCGGACGTGGCCCCGCAGGCCGAGGGCGACATCGCCTATCTGTGCGGCAACCCGAACATGGTCGATGCCTGCGTCGAGGCACTGAAGGGCCACGGCCTGCCGATGAAGCACATCCGTCGCGAGAAGTACGTCAGCCTGCGCTGAAGCCGGGCCGCACGGCCCTCCCATGGCCGCCGTTCCGTGATGGCGCGAGAGGGGAGCGTCAGGGGGCAGGCGCGATGCGGTACTCGTGCGGCGGGGTCGCCCCGAGCAGGTGCTCGACGAAATAATCCCAGCGGCGGCGGGTGACGTAGAGGTTGTCGGCGCCGGTGAAGCCGTGCCGCGCATGCGGCAGGATCAGCAGGTCGAAATCCTTGTTGGCCTTGACCAGCGCATCGACCACCAGCAGCGTGTTCTGCACGGGGACGTTGTCGTCCATCATGCCGTGGATGAGCAGCAGCTTGCCGGCGAGGTTCTCGGCATGCGCGGCATTGGCCTGGTCGTCGTAGTTGCTGGTGCCGTCGGCGGCCTTGACGTTCAGGCCGTGGTAGCGCTCGGCCCAGTCGTCGACGTAGGTGCGGTTGTCGTGGTTGCCGGCCTGGGCGACGCCGACCTTGAAGAAGTCGGGGTAACGGAACAATGCGCCGGCGGTGGCGTTGCCGCCACCGGAGTGGCCCCAGATGCCGGCGCGGTCGATGTCGATCCAGGCATGGCGCAGCGCCAATGCGCGCATCGCCGCGACCTGGTCGGGCAGGGTGTTGTCGCCCATGTCGCCGTAATAGGCATCCTGGAAGGCCTTGCTGCGCAATGGCGTGCCCATGCCGTCGATGGCGACGACGATGAAGCCCAGTTCCGCCAGTGCCTGATGGTCGAGCTGCGCGGCGGCGAAGGCGCGGGTGCGCACGGAGCCGACCTGCGGGCCGGGATAGATGTAGTTGACGATCGGATAGCGCCGGGAGGCATCGAAGTCCGAAGGCTTGAACATCACCCCGTGCAGATCGGTGGTGCCGTCGCGCGCCTTGACCGTGAACGGTTCCGGCGGCTGCCAGCCGGAGGCATGCAGGCGGCCGAGGTCGGCCTGCGCCAGCGTCTGCAGCGCGCGGCCATCGTCCATGCTGCGCAGCACGCTGACCGGAGCGCTGCGGTAGTCGGACCAGGTGTCGACGAACAGGCGCTGATCCTTGCTGACGTCGATCCGGTGCTCGCCATCGTCGGGACTCAGCAGCAGCGGCTCGCCGCCGTCCAGCGATGCCTTGTAGAAGTGCGTGTAATACGGATTGCGCCCGGCTTCGCGCCCGACAGCTCGGAACCACACGTTGCCGGCGTCTTCGTCCACGCGCGCCACCTGGGTGACGTTCCAGCCGCCGGCGGTCACCGCATGCTTGCGCGCACCGCTGGCGAGGTCGTGCAGCACCAGATGGCCCCAGTCGCTGCCGGTGTCGTACCAGAGGAACTCGCCGCGCGCCGGCAGATACCGCCAGTTGACGCCGCGCACGCCGGATTCGTACTGGGTCGGGGTTTCATGGCGGAAGAAGCGGCGGGTGGCGCCGCTGTCGGCCTGCACCTCGAACAGTTCCACCCAGCGATGGTCGCGGGCCACCGAGGCAATCGCCAAGGTGTTGCCGTCGGCCGACCACTGCGCGTCCTCCCAGGTGCCGAAGCAGGCGATGTGGTCGCAGATGGTGCCGCGGTGGTTCAGCGGCGGCAGGTCGATGGCGACCTGGCGCGGCGTGTCGCCACGCAGGTCCAGCACCAGCGGTTCGATCATGAAGATGTGTTCGTCGCCGACGAACGGATAACGCCACTGGGTGGCTTCCGGCGCACCGATGCCGGTGCCGACCATGGTCATGGTGCTGACCTTGCGGGCGTCGTGGCGGAAGCTCACCAGCCGGCTGGAATCCGGCGACCACACCGCCAGCGGGGTCTTGCGCCGCGCCCAGCCGGCGTTGTCGGTGCCGTAGCCGTAGTGCTCCACGCCGTCGCTGGTGAGCGGGGTTTCCTTGCCGCTGGCGCGCTCGCGCAGCCACAGGTTGTGCGCGCGGATGAAGACTTCACGGCTGCCGTCCGGCGAGGCCAGGCCCGGACCATCGCCGTCGGCCGGGGTGGCGCTGTCGTCCTTGCGGCACTGCGGACGGTTGCCGATGCTGCACACGTAGCTCTGGCCGTCGTGCCGCAGTGCCAGCGACCGGCCGGCATCGCGCAGTTCCAGGCCGGACACCTTGGCCAACATCCGCGCCTCGACCACCGGCTTGTCCGCCACGCGCGACAGCGCCCGTGCCAGCGCCGCGCGCGGCACCAGCTCGCGACCGGACTGCCCGGCGTCGGCCTGCAACAGGCGCCCGCCATCGGCATCGCTCAGCACGAACAGCACGCTGCCATCGTCCTGCCACGCCAGCGCACTGGCCATGCCGTCGACCAGCGGATCGACGTTCTGCGCCAGCCGGCTGGCGGCACGGTCGTAGTCGGCGGTGGTCAGCGCGGGCGTTTGCGCGGCAGTACTGGCGCTGGCGAGGGCCAGCAGCAGCGCCGCGGTGGTGGCGTGGTGGGTCATGGCGGGCTCGTGGGCGAAAACCGCTTCATCCTACGCCACCGCGACACTCGCGCCGAGCGGTGGCGCGGACGGCATGACAAGCACCCGCGTCACGGAATGCACGAGAGGGAATGCGCGTCAGGAAATCCGCGCCAGGATGCGCCGTGCACCGATCAGCCGTGCCCAGCGGGTGCCGATGTCGGTCAGGCAGACATAGGCCGCTTCGCCGGCCAGCCGCACGAGGGTGCGGCTGCTCCAGCGCAGCCGCGGTTCGGCCGCGCACAGCCGCGCGTCGAAACCCAGCTGTCTGGCGAACCAGGCGCAGCGCGCCAGGTGGTAGCGGCTGCTGAGCAGCACCACGGGCCCGCCGACACCACCGCCATGCAGCAGCGCGCGAGCATTGCGCAGGTTCTGCAGGGTGTCGCGCGAGGCGTCTTCCAGCAGCAGCGGCACGCTCTGGCACAGGCCCCGCGCCCACAGGGCATCGCGCGCCAGCGCGGCCTCGGTGGGTGCGCCGGCAGGACCGCCGCCGAGCAGGACGATCCCCGCCGGCGGTTGCCGGCGCCATACCGCCAGCGCCCGCTCGATGCGCGCGGTGAAGTCCGCATCCAGCTGGCCTGCGGGTGCATGCTTGCCGAATACCAGCAACTGCCCGCCATCCTGCGGCTGCACCGGTGCGCGCCGGGCAATCCACAGCACGTGGGCGAAGTACACCGCATACACCAGCCCGCCGCTGAGCACGCAGGCCGCCAGCGCGACGCCGCCGACATGCAGCACGTCACGGTCCATGAACAGGTTCAGGCGATGGCGCAAACGCGTGGGCACGACAGTTTCCGGGCGGTTCCGCTGCAGTTCCTTATACTGCCGCGGAACCATTCCGCATGGAACCGTGCGTGCCCCCTTCCCCCGACCGGATCGCGCCGCTGGCGATCCGCCACCACACTGCCACCACGGCGCTCGGCGCGGGCCTGGCGGCCCAGCGCGAAGCACTCGCCGCGCGACGCAGTGGCCTGCGCCGCAATGATTTCGGCGACGGCATGCTGGCCGAGCAACGCCTGGACACCTGGATCGGCCGGGTCGCCGGCCTCGAGGACGCGCCACTGCCCGCGGCACTGGCCGAATGGGAATGCCGCAACAACCGCCTGGCATGGCTGGCGCTGCAGCAGGACGGCCTGCTGGAGGCGGTGGCCGATGCCGCCCGCCGCCACGGCGACAGCCGCGTGGCGATCATCCTCGGCACCTCCACCTCCAGCATCGGCGCCACCGAAGAGGCCTATGCGCGGCTGGTCGATGGCGCCTTCCCGCCGGACCTGGCACGGCCACGGGTGCATACGCCGCACTCGCTGGGCGGCTTCGTGCGCGCCGCCACCGGGCTGCGCGGGCCCTGTGTCACCGTGGCCACCGCCTGTTCGTCCAGCGCCAAGGTCTTTGCCCAGGCGGCTCGGCTGATCCGCGCCGCACGCGTCGATGCCGCGCTGGTCGGGGGCGTCGACACGCTTTGCGGCAGCGTGCTGTTCGGCTTCAACGCGCTGGGGCTGGTGTCCTCGCAGCGGTGCCGGCCATTCGATGCCGGGCGCGACGGGCTGTCGCTGGGTGAAGCCGGCGGCTTCGCGCTGCTGGAACGGGGTGACGATGCGGCCCTGCAACTGTGCGGCTGGGGCGAATCCAGCGACGCCCACCACATGTCCGCGCCGCATCCGCAGGGGCTGGGCGCACGGCTGTGCATGGCCGATGCGCTGGCGCGTGGCGGCATCGAGCCGGCACGGGTGGGCTATCTGAACCTGCACGGCACCGCCACCCCGGCCAACGACGCCATCGAGGCCGCTGCGGTCGCCTCGCTGTTCCCGGACACCCTGCACGCCAGTTCCACCAAGGGTTGGACCGGCCATACGCTGGGTGCGGCGGGCATCGTCGAATCGGTGTTCGCGTTGATCGCCCTGCAGCACGGGCTGTTGCCCGGCACGCTCGGCAGCAGCGATCCGGAACCGGCCAACGGCCCGCAGATCCGTTTCGACAACGCCGGCGCCAACATCGACTACGCCATGAACAACTCCTTCGGCTTCGGCGGCAACAACGCCTCGCTGCTGTTCGGGAGGGCCGACTGATGCCCCTGCGCGCCAATGTCAGCGGCATCGGCTACTGGAGCGATGGCCTGCCTTCCTGGGACGCCGCGCTCACGCTGCTTGCCGACGGGCATCGTGCCGACGACGCCCCGCGCCGCCCGTCGCCGCAACTGCTTGCCGCCAATGAACGCCGCCGCGCACCGGATACCGTGGCGCTGGCGCTGGACGTGGCGCTGGCTGCGTGCACGGCCGCCGGCCGCGACCCGGCCAGCCTGCCGAGCGTGTTCGCCTCCACCCACGGCGAGTTGGCGATCACCGATTACATGGGCCAGACCCTGGCCGAGGATCCGCGGGCGATTTCGCCCACGAAGTTCCACAACTCCGTGCACAATGCGGCGGCCGGCTACTGGACCATCGGTGCCGGCTGCACGCGCCCGGCGACCGCCATCAGCGCCCACGACGCCAGCTTCGCCGAAGGCCTGCTGGAGGCACTGGTGCAGTTGCACGACGGCGCCGAGGCGGTGTTGCTGGTGGCCTACGACGGTGCCGCCCGCGGTCCGCTGGCGCAGATGACGCCCAGCACCGGCCTGCTCGGCGGTGCGTTGCTGCTGACCGGCGCCGGCAGCGGCCCGCGCCTGCGCGCGACCCCGGTCGATGCCGCGGCCCCGGCGCCGCAAGGCCCCCTGGCCGACGCCGCCGGCGGCAATGCCATGGCACCGATGCTGCCCCTGTTCGACGCCCTCGCCCGTCGCGGCGACCTGGCGCTGCTGCATGCCGGCCCCGGCCGCAGCCTGCGGGTGGAGCTGGCCCATGACTGAGCCACGCTACACCGGCGAAAACGTCGCCGTGGTCATTCCCGCACTCAACGAGGAACTGCGCATCCGCGGCGTGGTGCAGGAGGCGCTGGCGCAGTGCCGCACCGTGATCGTCATCGACGACGGCTCCGATGACGGCACCGTCGCGGCGATCGCCGACTTGCCGGTGACGCTGCTGCGGCATCGGCAACGGATGGGCAAGGGTGCCAGCCTGCGTGACGGCTTTGCCGAAGCCATCCGCCAGGGCAAGGCCGGCGTGGTGACCATGGATGGCGACGGCCAGCATTCGGGCCTGGACATCCCGCGGCTGATCGCCGCCGCCAACCGCCATCCGGACTGCCTGGTCAACGGCGCGCGCCTGCGCCGTCGCAGCCAGCAGCCGCTGTACCGCCGCATCGGCAACGACTTCGGTGACTGGGGCATCAGCTGGGGCTGCGGCTACCGCATCCGCGACACCCAGAGCGGCCAGCGTTTCTATCCCGCCCGTGCCTGCGCACTGGACGACATCCCCGGGGAGGACTTCGTGTACGAAGCACAGATGCTGATCTCCTGCGCGCGCGAGTTGGGGCTGGGCGTGGTGTCGGTGCCGATCGAGGCCCGCTACAAGTCGGTGCACAGCGGCGAGAGCTTCCGCCGCAGCCATTTCCGTCCGCTGCGCGACCTGTGGCGCATCACATCGCACGTGGCCAGCCGGATCTGGGCCTACGGCGAGTTCGCCGGGGAGTATCGGCGCACCCGCGCCAACCCCCCGCGCATCGACGATGTCGACGGCGTGTTGGGCCAGGCGCACCCGCAGCCGGTGGCGCCGCGATGAACCGGGACGATGCCGATGTGCTGATCCTCGGTGGCGGCCTTGCCGGGCTGTGCCTGGCGCTGCAGCTGAAGCAAGACGATCCGGACATCGCCATCACCGTGCTGGAGCGCCGCAGCCATCCGGTGGCCGAGGCGGCGTTCAAGGTCGGCGAATCCACCGTGGAAATCGCCGCCCATTACTTCTCCAACGTGCTCGGTCTGCGCGAGCACCTGGACCAGGAGCAGATCCGCAAGTTCGGCTTCCGCTTTTTCTTTTCAGAAGGCCGGAGCCGTCTGGACGAGAGTACCGAGCTGGGCGTCAGCCGCATGCTGCCGACGCCGTCCTGGCAGATCGATCGTGGCCGCTTCGAAAATTTCCTCGGCGAGCGCGCCCGCGCCCTGGGCATCGATTTCCGCGACGGTCACGTCATCCGCAGCATCGAGCTGGGCGAGGACGAGGGCGCGCACGCGGTCGAGGTCGAGCACGAGGGCCGGCGCGGGCGCCTGCAGGCACGCTGGCTGGTGGACGCCAGCGGACGTGCCGGGCTGCTCAAGCGCAAGCTCGGACTGTCGGCACCCAACGCACACGACGTCAACGCGGTCTGGTGGCGGGTGGACGGCTTCGTCGACCCCGACGACGCCGGCAGCGACCCGCACTGGCTGCAACGCTGCGATCCGCCGGACCGCTGGCGCTCGACCAACCACCTGTGCGGCGCCGGCTACTGGGTGTGGATGATCCCGCTGGGTTCCGAGGCGCACTCCATCGGCATCGTCGCCGACGAGGCCATGCATCCGCTGGACACGCTCAAGAGCCACGACAAGGCCATGGCCTGGCTGCAGCGCCACCAGCCGGCGCTGGCCGCGCTGCTGCAGCGACCGCGGCACACGGTCAAGGACTTCCTGTTCCTGCGTCGCTTCTCGTACGACTGCAAGCAGGTGTTCTCGTCCCGGCGCTGGGCGCTGACCGGCGAGGCCGGGCTGTTTCTGGACCCGTTCTATTCGCCCGGCAGCGACTTCATCGCCATCAGCAACAGCTACATCGCCGAGCTGATCGGGCGCGATCGCCGCGGCGAGCCGTTCGGCCCGTACGCCTCGCTGTACCAGCAGCTGTACGACTCGTTCTACGCCAACACGATGGGGCTGTACCTGGGCCAGTACGCGCTGTTCGGTGATGAACAGGTACTGCCGCTGAAGGTGATCTGGGACTACACCTATTACTGGGGCCTGCTGGCACCACTGGTGATCAGCGGCCGCCATGTCGACACCGGCATGCTCGGCCGCCTGCGCCCGGCGATGGCGGAGGCGGCCGCGCTCAACGCCGGGATGCAGCCGCTGTTGCGCGACTGGGGAGATCGCAACGCGGCGGCCGGGCCACCGCCGCTCTCCGCCCCGCGGCCGATGCTGGACCAGTACAACATCGACTGGTTCCATGCCATGAACAAGGCGCTGCATGAACGGCTCGACGACGACGCCTTCGCCGCCCGCATCGACGACAACCTGCGGCGGATGCGCGGGCTCGCCGGCGAAATCACCCGCCGCGCGCGCGCCGCCCACGGCGACTGGGACCTGCCGCCGGCCGAGCACGACGACGCCCTGCCCGCACCGCTGCCGGCGCAATGGTGATGTGCGGGACGCTGCCGCCGCAAAGCCCGGCGTGCTCCGCCGGGTTTGCCTCTGCTCGAGCAGACCTTGCCGGACAAGCACGGCAACCAGCGGCCCTGCGTCACGCCATCGGCGCCGATGCCGCTACATCCCGCCGTCGACGCCGATCACCTGGCCGTTGACGTAACTGGCGGCATCGCTGCACAGGAATCCGACCAGCGCCGCCACTTCGTCGGGCCGACCGGCGCGCCCGGTCGGCACCATCGCCTTGATCTGTTCCGGCGCGAAACTGTCGTCGGCCATGCGCCCGGCGATGACCCCGGGCGCCACCACGTTGACGGTGATCCCGCGCGATCCCATCTCCCGCGCCAGTGACTTGGTCGCCCCGTGCAAGCCGGCCTTGGCCGCGGCGTAGTTGGTCTGGCCGCGGTTGCCCAGGCGCGCCGCGACCGAGGAGATGTTGACGATCCGCCCCCAGCGCGTGCGTGCCATCGGCAGCAGCAGCGGCTGGGTGACGTGGAAGAAGCCGCCCAGCGAGATGTCCATCACCCGCTGCCAGCGCCGTGCATCCATGCCCGCCATCGGCGCGTCGTCGTGGATGCCGGCGTTGTTGACCACGATCTGGATCGGGCCACCGGCCAGCAAGGCGTGCATCGCCTGCGCCACCGCGTCGGCATCGGCCACGTCGAAGGCCACGGCTTCGGCGCTGCCGCCCTCGGCCACCAGTTCGTCGGCCAGCACCTGCGCCCGCGGCAGTCCGCGGTTGGCGTGGATGATCACGTGGTGGCCGGCACGCGCCAGCTCCCGGCAGATCGCACCGCCGATGTCACCACTGCCGCCAGTCACCAGGGCGCGCCGCTGGACCGGCGCCGTCGAAGTCGTCGCATTCATGCGCCGATGGTAGCGTCCGGCAAGCTGAATGCGTATGCAGCGCGCTACCATCGGTGCATGAACGCACGAACCACGCCACGCCGGGTCGAAAACCTCCATACCGACAAGGGCAAGGTGCCCGTCTACGCCACCGGCGTGGTCGAGCAACCCTGGGACAGCTACAGCGCCGAGGACCACGAGGTCTGGAAGATGCTCTACCAGCGTCAGCGCGAACTGCTGGTCGGTCGCGCCGCCGACGAATTCCTCGCCGCCCAGGACGCGATGGGCATGAGCCCGGACCGCATCCCGAAGTTCGACAAACTCAACGCGGTGCTGCGCGAAGCCACCGGCTGGGAAATCATCGGCGTGGAGGGCCTGTTGCCGGAGCTGGACTTCTTCGATCACCTGGCCAACCGCCGCTTCCCGGTGACCTGGTGGATCCGCCGCCCCGACCAGCTGGACTACATCGAGGAACCGGACCTGTTCCACGACCTGTTCGGCCATGTTCCTCTGCTGATGCTGCCGGTGTTCGCCGACTACATGGCGGCCTATGGACGCGGCGGGGTCAAGGCCCACGGCATCAACCCGGACGCGTTGCAGTTCCTGACCCGGCTGTACTGGTACACGGTGGAGTTCGGGCTGATCCGGCAGCAGGATGGACTGCGCATCTACGGCAGCGGCATCGTCTCGTCGAAGGGCGAATCCATCCACTGCCTGGAGTCGGACGCCCCCAACCGGATCGGCTTCGACCTGGAACGGATCATGCGCACCCGTTACCGCATCGACACCTTCCAGAAGACCTACTTCGTGATCGACAGCTTCCAGCAGCTGATGGACGCCACGCGCCCCGACTTCACCCCGATCTACGAGCGGCTGGCGGCGCAGGACTCGGTCCCGGCGGGCACCGTGCTGGAAAGCGACGACGTGATCCATCGCGGCACCGGCGAAGGCTGGGCGATGGATGGGGATGTGTGAGCATCCAGTCACACATCCATTCGTCAACAACAACGAACTCTCGCCCATGTGATTGATATTCAACAAGGGAATCGGTCGATTTCCTTGCGATGATCAGTTCACCATGAGCACCTGGGCAATGCGCGGTTGATCCTTGCCGAAGGGTGCACGCAACGTCGGTCATGCGCAGACCGTGACCGCATCGACGTGTCGTGCCCTCGTGCCTTCGTTGACGCCCTCGGCGTCGGGCTGCACGTGGCGCTGCGGATCAATGGTCGGGCAGCGGCTCGCCGCGCGGCGGCTCCGGGTTGATGCCGTCCTCGGGGTCGGCGTACCAGTCGTTGATCTGCACTCCGCCGCGTGTCTCGCCCGCGCCCACCTCGAGCACGCGCATGGCGTGGTCATCGCAGCCATGGCGCCCGTCGGCGATGCAATCACTGGCCTGGCTGTGGCGCCCCGGCACGCCGCTGCCATCCTCCGGCCACGCCCACAACCACCAGCGACCGGGCGGCACCGGCAATCGCCAGTCGGCGGCATCGCGCGGCTTGTCGATGCAGTAACCGGTGCCGTAATCGCCGACGGCGACGGCGCAGATCCGCATCGCCGGGATGTACTCGCTGGGATAGGTGACGCTGCCTGCCAGTGGCCCGGCCCCGAGGCGCCGAAGATGCACCACTGGACGCCTCGCCCGGCGCGGCATCACCGGAATCGACTGCCGGTGGCAGCGGGGCAGTGGCACCCGCATCGTGCGCCGGGGGTGTCTGTGAACAGGCGGACAGCAGCACCACGAACAGGGCTGCAACGCGTGGGCACCGGGGCCCGGAAGCTGCATCGTGCATGACCGATCCCTCGCTGAACGGCGGGCTACAATGACGTTTCCGCCACTTTGCCACAGCGCCGTGAAGACCATCTCCCTGACCCGCTTCCTGATCGAAGAGCAACGCGCGGCCCGCGTGAACCCCGAACTGCGCCTGCTGATCGAGGTGGTGGCCCGGGCCTGCAAGTCGATTTCGGTGGCGGTCGGAAAGGGCGCGCTGGGCGGTGTGCTGGGCGACGCCGGCACCGGCAACGGCGCGTCCATCAACGTCCAGGGCGAGGCGCAGAAGAAGCTGGACGTCATCAGCAACGAGATCCTGATGGACGCCAACGCCTGGGGCGGGCATCTGGCCGGTCTGGCCTCCGAGGAAATGGACCACAGCCAGCGCATTCCCGACGCCTATCCGCGCGGCAACTACCTGCTGCTGTTCGATCCGCTGGATGGCAGCTCCAACATCGACGTCAACGTCTCGGTCGGCACCATCTTCTCGGTGCTGCGCTGCCCGGAGGGCGTGACCGAACCGGACGACGAGCATTTCCTGCAGCCCGGCACCACCCAGGTCGCCGCCGGCTACACGGTGTACGGCCCGAGCACGCTGCTGGTACTGACCGTCGGCCACGGCACCCACGCCTTCACCCTGGACCGGGAGATCGGCAGCTTCGTGCTGACCAGCCGCGACATGCAGATTCCTCCGGACACCAAGGAATTCGCCATCAACGCCAGCAACCAGCGCCACTGGGAAGCCCCGGTGCAGCAGTACGTGGCCGACATGCTGGCAGGCAAGGAAGGCCCGCGCGGCAAGGACTTCAACATGCGCTGGGTGGCTTCGATGGTCGCCGACGTGCACCGCATCATGACCCGCGGCGGCATCTTCACCTACCCGCTGGACGCCAAGTGCGCGGCCAAGGGCGGCAAGCTGCGGCTGATGTACGAAGCCAACCCGATGGCGTTCCTCGTGGAACAGGCCGGCGGCGCCGCCAGCACCGGTCGCCAGCGCATGCTCGAAGTGCAACCGACCGCCCTGCACCAGCGGGTGCCGGTGTTCCTGGGCTCGCGCAACGAAGTGGCCGAGGCCGTGCGTTACCACACCGACTACGACGCCGGCTGAGGCGATGGCCTCCGCAGACGAACACCTCGGTGACTTCATCGAAGTCCATGACAACGCCCTGGATGCAGCGCAGTGCGCGGCGATCGTCGCGCGGATGCGCACGGCGCAGTCAGTGCTGCAGCCAGGCGAAGTCGGCGGCGGCGTGTACCCGGAACTCAAGCGCAGCCGTGACCTGAGCCTGCAGGACCGGCCGGACTGGCAGGACGTGCAGCAGCAGCTGAACCTGGCGATGCTCACCTGCCTGCGCCGCTACGCACGGCGCTGGCCACAGCTGCTGATCGCGCCGTTGATGCTGCAGAAGGCCGACGGCAAGGGCGGCACCACGCGCTTGCAGGCCGACGACATCGCCGCGATGGACGATGCCGGATTGGACCAGTTGCTGTTCGCCTGCCTGCGTCCGGGCAGCATCAACCTGCAGTGGTACGACGCCGACCAAGGCGGCTATCCGTACTGGCACTGCGAGCTATACCCGAAGGACGCCGCCTGCGAGACCCTGCACCGCCACCTGCTGTGGACGCTGTACCTCAACGACGACTTCGAGGCTGGCGAAACCGAATTCCTGTTCCAGCAGCGCAGCATCGCCCCGCGCACCGGCAGCCTGCTGCTGGCACCGGCCGGCTTCACCCATACCCACCGCGGCAATCGCCCGCGTGGTGGCGACAAGTTCATCGCCACCAGCTGGGTGCTGTTCCGTCGCGCCGAGCAGTTGTACGGTTCAGCCTGAGGCCGGAGCACCCGGAGCCGGGGCCGGCGCGCTGGCCGGCAGCTCGACATGGATCGTGCAGCCCTCTCCGGGGACCGGTGCCGCGTGGATATGGCCGCCGGCGCGCTCGACGATGGCCTTGGCCACGGCCAGGCCCATGCCATGGCCGCCACCGGCGTCACTGCCGTGCGCCCGCTGAAACGGTTCGAACACGCGGGTCGCATAGGCCGGGTCGAAGCCGCTGCCGTGGTCGCTCACGCGCAGCTGCAGCCGATCACCCTCGCGCTGCCCGCGGACCTCGATGCACACGTCCCGATCGGCCGGGGTGAAGCGGGTGGCGTTGTCGAGCAGCAGTTCGAACAGGCGCTTGTACTGACGTTCGTCGCCCCAGGCCTCCAACCCTTCATCAACGTCGATGCGCAGCACGCGTCCCGGGTCGGCATCGGCCAGCTCCGCACCGGTCCAGTCGGCCAGCAACGACAGGTCGACCGGTTCCGTGTGCAGCTCCGCGCTGCCGGCGCGCAGGTAATCCAGCAACAGGTCGATCAACCCGCCCATGCGCCCGGCGGCGGCGCGGATGCGCTGCAACTGCTCGCGCCCGTCCGCATCCAGCGCCTCGCCGCTGCCCTGCTCCAGGTGCCGGGCAAAGCCGTCGATCACCCGCAACGGCGCTCGCAGGTCATGGGCGATGCCGTGGGCAAGCACCTGTTGCATGCGTTGCAGTTCAAGCAACGCCTGCCGGTCGGGATTGTCGGTGGCAGCGGGTTCTGGCATCGGAACGACGAGGGCGAACAGCCGGCGGACACGGGCAGTCTAGCCGCGCGGCAGTGCATGCCACGTCATTCCCGCGTGAGGATGCTCAGAACAACTCGCCCTGAGGGGAAGGCACCGACGGCTTCGACGGTGGCACGAAGCGCGAGCGGTCGGGTTGCGGCAGGCGGCCGAAACCCAGTGCCCGGCTGGCGCGCGCAAAGCGCGTCGCCAGCAGTTGCGCGAACACGCCTTCGCCGCGCATGCGCGTGCCGAAGCGGCTGTCGTAATCCTTGCCGCCACGCATCTGCGAGAGGATGTTCATCACCTTGCCGGCGCGGTCCGGGTAATGCTGTTGCAGCCACTGCCGCCAGATGCCGGTGAGCTCGTGCGGCAGCCGCAGCAACACGTAGCCGGCAGCTTGGGCACCGGCGTCGCGGCTGGCTTCCAGGATCGCTTCCAGCTGCATGTCGGTGATGGCCGGAATCACCGGTGCCACCAGCACCCCGACCGGCACCCCGGCCTCGTGCAGCGCGGCGATGGTCTTGAGCCGGGTGTGCGGTGCGGCCGCGCGCGGTTCGAGCTTCGCCGAGAGGCGGTTATCCAGGGTGGTCACCGAGACCATCACGTTGACCAGCCCGTCGGCGGCCATCGGTGCCAGCAGGTCCAGATCGCGCAGCACCAGCGCCGACTTGGTGACGATGCTCACCGGGTGCCGGGTTTCGGCCAGCACCTCGAGGCATTCGCGGCTGATCCGCAGGCGCCGTTCCACCGGCTGCCAGCCGTCGGTGTTGATGCCCAGCGCGATCGGATGCGGGACATGCCCGGGCTTGGCCAGTTCCTTGCGCAGCAGTTCGGCCGCGTTGCGCTTGGCGAACAGGCGGGTCTCGAAATCCAGCCCGGGAGACAGGTCGAGGTAGGCATGGCTGGGCCGCGCGAAACAGTACACGCAGCCGTGCTCGCAACCGCGGTAGGGATTGACCGATTGCGAGAAGCCGACATCCGGCGAGTTGTTGCGGCTGATGATGCTGCGCGCCTGCTCGTCGGTGACGGTGGTCGGCGGCGGGCCGTCCGGGTCGGTGTCATCGCGCGCATGCAGCGATCCCCAGCCATCGTCATCGGCCTGCACCTGGCTGTGCTGGTAGCGGCCGGCAATGCGCGTGGATGCGCCACGGCCACGGATCGCCGGCGGCAGGGTGCCATCGGGCGGGCGGTTGGCGTGGCTCACGGGCGCGGGCCGGACGATGGGAACGTGGGTGCTTTCATGGTGGCGGACAGGATCGTGGCCGACGATCGCAGCGCCTGCGACGGCGGCGTTGTCGGCGCATTGGCAGCGGATATGGCAGGCTGGCACGTCATTGCTGAATGCAGGCGGTCATCCGATGCTGGACCTGTTCTCCGACGCTTGGGACGCATTCTGGTCGATCCCCCACGTCGGCCTGTACCTGGTGCTGTTCTGGCTGGCGTACCTGTTGGTGCTGGGGCTGTGGATCGTTCTGCAGAAGCGCGAGCCGGTCGCCACCCTGAGCTGGCTGGTGTCGCTGGCGGCGTTGCCCTACGTCGGCTTCCTGATCTACCACGTGCTCGGGCCGCAGCGGATCCAGCGCCAGACCCTGCGCCGCGGGCGCGCGCGCATCAATCTGGCCGATACCGCGCTGCCGCCCCCCAACGCCCCGCAGCTGCGCGAACTGGGCCGACTGGGCAAGGCGGTCGGCGGCTTCGCACCGAGCTCCGCGGCCGAAGTGCGCTTCCTGGTCGATGGCGCGGCCAAGTACAAGGCGCTGCTGGCCGATCTGGCCAACGCCCGCAAGCACGTGCACATGGAGTACTACATCTACACCCCGGACCAGAGCGGCGAAGCGGTGCGGGATGCGCTGATCGACTGCGTGCGTCGCGGGGTCAAGGTCCGGTTGCTGCTGGACGCGATCGGTTCGGCCAAGGCACCGCGGCGCTGGTTCGCCGAGTTCGTCGATGCCGGCGGCGAACTGGCCTGGTTCCACCCGATGCGCTTCGGCCAGGTGTGGATGCGGCCATGGTTGAACCTGCGTACCCACCGCAAGATCGTGGTGATCGACGGCCGCATTGCCTACACCGGCGGCATGAACATCACCGACGACCAGGATGAATCGGTCAACCCGATGGCCTACCGCGACCTGCACCTGCGCATGACCGGGCCGGTGGTGCGGCAGCTGCAACTGGTGTTCGCCGAGGACTGGGTCTACGCCACCGAGGAACGCGGCAGCTTGGAGGAGATCGCCGCACAGACGCCGGCGGCCGAATGCGGCCGGATCAGCGCGCAGACCGTGGTTTCCGGGCCGGATTCGCCGTGGGAAGCGATCCACCGCGTGCACGTCGGCGCGATCCACGCCGCGACCCGCCGGGTGTGGCTGGTCACGCCCTACTTCGTGCCCGGCGAAGCGGCCAAGATGGCGCTGACCTCGGCCGCGTTCGCCGGGCTGGACGTGCGCCTGCTGGTGCCGAAGATGAGCGACAGCAAGCTGGTGACCTATGCGGCGCGCTCCTACTACGGCGACCTGCTGGAGGCCGGGGTTAAGATCCACGAGTACGGGCCACGGATGTTGCACACCAAGGCGCTGCTGGTGGACGACGGCCTGGCGATCATCGGCAGCGCCAATTTCGACCACCGCAGCTTCCGCCTGAACTTCGAGGTGTCGGTGCAATTCCTCGACCAGGGCATCGCCGCGGACCTGGCCCGCCACATCGAAGGCGAACTGGCTTCGGCACCGGCCCTGCAGCGGCAGCAACAGCGGCCGCTGCGCGAACGCCTGCCCGAAGCGGTGGCGCGGCTGCTGTCGCCGATCCTGTGAGCGGGACCGCATCGGCGGCGTCTTGCTAGACTGGCGGCCTCACCGTGGCCGGGGAACAGAACATGCCGTGGATCCTGCTGACACTGGGGCTGGGTGCGCTCGCCGTCGCCTTCCGAACCACATCCGTCGGGCTGCTGGTGCTGAGCCTGGCGCTGGCCGCCGTGCTCATCGGCGTCGGCTTCCTGCAGCTGCTCGCGCGCCGGGTCGACAGTCGCAGCCGCGACGTTGGCAGCATGCTGGACCCGGCCGAACTGCAACGCCTGCGTGACCAGGCACGCGCGCGCCACGAAGCCGCCAGCGGCGGGCCCGACGCCCCGCTCGCCTGAGACGCTCCGACGCCCCGTGACCCTGCTCAGCGTCAACGTCAACAAGATCGCCGTGCTGCGCAACTCGCGCGGCGGCAACGCACCGGACGTGGTCCGCGCCGCGCGCACCTGCCTGGACGCCGGGGCCCATGGCATCACCGTGCATCCGCGCCCGGATGCCAGGCACATCCGTGCCGACGACGTGCTGGCCTTGGCGGCCCTGTGCCGCGAGCGCGGGGTGGAGTTCAACATCGAGGGCAATCCCTTCGCCGCGCCGCGCCCCGGCTATCCGGGCTTCCATGCGCTGTGCGCGCAGGCCATGCCGGACCAGGCGACGCTGGTGCCCGATGACGACGGCCAGCTGACCTCCGATCACGGTTTCGATTTCCACCGCGACGGCGACACGCTGCGTCCGCATGTGGCCGCGCTGAAAGCCATCGGCTGCCGGGTCAGCCTGTTCAGCGACGTCGGCGCGGACATGGCAGCGGCGGCCGCGACCGGTGCCGATCGCATCGAGATCTACACCGGACCGTTCGCCGAAGCCCATGCGGCGGGCGATGCCGATGCCGCGCTGGCGGCCTGCACGGACACCGCGAGCGCCGCCCGCCGCGCCGGCCTCGGCGTCAACGCCGGACACGACCTGAGCCAGGACAACCTTGGCGCGTTGTTGTCAGCGGTGCCGGAACTGGCGGAAGTCTCCATCGGCCATGCACTGGTCGACGAAGCGCTGCATGCCGGCCTTGACGCCACGGTCCGCGCGTATCTGGCGCTGCTCGGCGCACGCGCGTGAACCCGTCGGCCTGCCCGGCCACCCTGGACATCGCCCAAGCGGCGCGGCAACTGCAGGCCGGCGCGGTGCTGGCATGGCCGACCGAGGCCGTCTGGGGACTGGGCTGCGATCCGTTCAACGCCGAGTCGGTCACGCGCCTGCTGGCCTTGAAGCAGCGCAGCGTCGGCAAGGGGCTGATCGTGATCGCCGCAAGCCGCCAGCAGCTTCAGCCGCTGGTGGACTGGGCTCCGCTGGAGGCGGACCAGATCCACCGGGTGCTGGCCGACTGGCCGGGGCCACACACCTGGGTGCTGCCGGCGATGGCGACCGCACCACGCTGGATCACCGGTGCACATGCGGGCATCGCGGTCCGCGTCAGCGCCCACCCGACCTGCGTGGCCTTGTGCGAGGCGTTCGGCGGTGCACTGGTATCGACCAGCGCCAATCGCGGTGGCGAGGCCCCGGCGCGTGATCGCGAAGGACTGGATCCGGCCATCCTCGCCGGCATCGATGGTGTGGTGGACGGGGCAACCGGCGGCCTCGCGCAGCCCACGCCCATCCGTGATGCCCGCAGCGGCGCCGCGCTGCGCCGCTGAGCCCGGCTCCCGGGTACATTGCCATGAATCCACGCGCAATGGCTCACTGCCCGGATTTTGCATGGCGGTCGCGAGGCGGCAAGATAGCCGCATGCGCGTGCCTCAGGCCTTTGCCATCGTGCTGCTGTGCGGATCGATGCTGCCAGTCACCGCCACCGCTGCCGATGGCGACGTCACCATCTACCGCTGCGTCGATGACGCCGGGCGGGTGATGCTGCGCGATTCGCCCTGCCCTGCCGGGCATCGCCAGGACGTGCGGCAGATGGTCCGGCCCAAGGACGCACCGGCCCGGGCAAGCGCCTCGGCCCCGGCCCGGACGGCGTCGACGTCGGCTGCGTCGTCAGGCTCCATGACGGCCCGTCCGCAGGTGCTCGTGGTCAACGCGCCGCGGCCGATGTACGAATGCATCCGCCCCGACGGCACCCGCTACAGCAGCGACGGTCCCGAGGGCAGTCCGCGCTGGGTGCCGCTGTGGACGCTGGGCTATCCGGTGCTGCAACAGCGGCATGTGGTGGTCCCCGGTCATGCCCGCATCGTGGTGCGCGACGGCCGCGTCGGTGGCGAATTGCACAGCGGTCACGTCGAGCATCAGGTCCATCCCACGCCCGCCGGTTACGGTGCCGGCACCTGGGTGCGCGACCAGTGCCATGCCCTGCCGCCGGCCGAGGCCTGCGCGCGCCTGCGCGACGAGCGGCGTGCATTGCGGACCCGGTTCTTCAACGCGCAACCGAGCGAACGCGACCGGATCACCCTGCTGGAGCGCAGCATCGACGCCCGCCTGGCCAACGACTGCGGGGGCCTCTGAGATGGCAGGGTGGCATCCGCTTCGCGCCATCGTGGCCTGCCTGCTGCTGGGCGCGTTGCTGGCGTGGCCTGCGGGCGCGGGCGCGGAGCAGATCGTGATCTACCGCTGCATCGACGCCTTCGATCAGGTCACCATCCAGAACGGCACGCCCTGCCCCAAGGGCTCGCGCCAGGAACGACGCACGGTCGAGGCGGTACAGGCCATGCCGGCGTTCCAGCCGCCGGTGGTGGTGCCCTCGCCCCAGCCAACGCAGGTCGACAGCACACTTCCGGAAGCGGACGCGTCCACCGACGAGCACGCGACCGCAACGGCGGCTGACGCCGGGGAAGCGACCATCGACGCGGAGGCGCTGTTGCCGCCGCCACCGCTGTTCGAATGCCACACCTGGGACAACGACCGCTATCTCAGCGACAGTGGCGAGCCCGCACCGCGGTGCGTGCGGATGGATACGGTCGGCATCGGCGGGTTGTCCAATCTGGGTGCGGGCGAGGCCTGCCGGATGGTCACCGACCAGTGCCAGCGCATCGGCGATGACGCCGTGTGCGAGGCCTGGGCGCGACGCGCGCGCGAGGCCGAGGCCGGCTGGCGCTTCGCCCCGGCCGAGCTGGCCGAGCAGCGCCGCACGGAACTGGAGCGCATCCGCCGGATCCTGCGCGAGAGTACCTGCGCGCGCTGAGCGCGGCGAATCGGGCCGGGGTTGGCGTGTCGGGTGCATTCAAGCGCGCCCCGTTGCGGACCTGCATCCGGGCAACGCGACCCGGGTGGTTGATCAGAACCCGTAACGCAGGAAGCCGCCATCCACGGCGATGCACTCACCGGTGATGTAGCTGGCGGCCGGCAGGCACAGGAAGGCCACGGCGGCGGCCACTTCCTCGGGCTCGCCGATGCGCCCCATCGGCGTGCGCAGCAGGACCTCGTCCAGATAATCCGGATCGGCCAGTTTCGGCGAGGTCCGGCGCGTGCGGATGTACCACGGCGCGACCGCGTTCACCCGCACGCCGTCCTCGGCCCATTCCACCGCCAGGTTCTTCGTCATCTGGTGCATGGCCGCCTTGCTCATGCCGTACGGCGCGCCGGTGCGCACATGGGTCAGTCCGGACACGCTGCCGACGTTGACGATCGCCGAACTGGCATGGCGAGTCAGCAGTGGCCACAACTGCCGCGACAGTTCGAAGGCACTGAACAGGTTGAGCTCGAAGATCGCGCGCCACTCGTCCTCCCCGTAATCGGTGGCGGCGCGGCTGAGGTTGCTGCCGGCATTGTTGACCAGGATGTCGAGGCCGTCGTCCTGCAGCGAGGCGATGTCCTCGACCCAGTCCAGCAGTTCCGCACGCTGGCCGGGGTCGGCGATGTCGGCGGCGAAGGTTTCGATCAGCGCGTGCGGCGCATCTTCCAGCAATTCCTCGCGCGCCAGTTCCAGACCGCGTTCGTCGCGCGCGACCATCAGCAGCTGCGCACCCAGGCCCAGCAGTTCCGCGGCGACGGCCTTGCCGATGCCGGCACTGGCGCCGGTCACCAGTGCGCGTTGTCCATCCAGCCGCCAGCGATGGGGATTGATCACGATGGGTTTCCGCCCGGGCCGCCTCGAAGGCGTTGAGCATACCGGTCCGCTTCGCTGATCGGCACATCTGGCGCAACGGCGCGCTGCGTCGGACCAGCGCCGGGCGGCGAGTGGCTTGCGAGGCGACAAGGGGCGCGGCTCTTCCGATCAGCCCCTGCGTCATCCACGGCGAGCGCGCCACAAACGTGACATCGTGGGCCAGACCAGGTGATCGCGGAACGCCAACAGTTCACATGGTTCACAAAAAAAAGGTTCTTCACCCAAGTCCGGGGAACGCTGCCCGGATCTTGAGGAAGAAGTAGTCA
>JAUNRQ010000062.1 GCA_030535605.1 Pseudoxanthomonas suwonensis | reverse complement strand
GCCAGGTGCTGGTGTTCCGCAACCGCCGCGGCTACGCGCCGGTGCTGCTGTGCCATGACTGCGGCTGGAGCGCGCATTGCCCGCGTTGCAGCACGCCCGAACGCGGCACGCCGATGACCGTCCACGCACACGGCCGACGCCTGCAGTGCCACCACTGCGGCCTGCGCAACCCGGCACCACCGGCCTGCCCGGACTGCGGTGGCCTGGCGCTGCAGCCGCAGGGCAACGGTACCGAGCGCATCGAGGAGGAACTGGTGCGCCGCTTCGGCGAGCACTGGCCGGTGTTGCGCATCGACCGCGGCAGTACCGCCGGGCGCGACGCGCTGCAGCGCCACCTGCAACGGCTGGGCGCGGGTCCGGGCATCCTCGTCGGCACGCAGATGCTGGCCAAGGGCCACGACCTGCCGCAACTGGTGCTGGTGGTGGTGGTCGGCATCGACGAGGGATTGCACTCGGCGGATTTCCGCAGCGGCGAGAAGCTGGCGCAGTTGCTGATCCAGGTCGCCGGCCGTGCCGGCCGTGCGCAGCATCCCGGGGAGGTGCTGCTGCAGACCCATCATCCCGAGCATGCACTGCTGCAGACCCTGCTGCACGGCGGTTATCCCGCGTTCGCCGAGCTGGAACTGGAACTGCGCAGCGCCACCGGTTTCCCGCCATTCGCGCATCTGGTGATGGTCCGTGCCGAAGCGCGCGAGACCGCCCCGGCCGGCGACTTGCTGCAGGACATCGCCGCGCTGGTGCGCGACGCCGCGGCGGCCGTGGCCGGGGGCGGCGAGGGCGTGCAGGTGCACGGGCCGATGCCGGCACCGATGCCGCGACGCGCCGGTTACCAGCGCCAGCAGCTGGTGATCGCCGCCGACGAGCGGCCCTTGCTGCAGCGCGTGCTCGGCCTGACGATGCCACGGGTGTACACCCTGCCGGCTGCCCGCAAGCTGCGCTGGTCATTGGACGTGGACCCGGTGGATCTGTACTGAGCAGCGCGTCGCGGCGACCGGGTGAGCGCTGGTGACGCGATGTGCCGGCGTCAGTCGTCGCGACCGGCGTTGCGTTCCAGTGCTTCCAGTTCCGCGGCCAGCGCCGCCAGGCGGGCATCCAGCGAGGCGGTCTCGGCCATGCCACCGGCCACCAGTTGCTGCAGCAGCATGTCCAGGTGCTGCAGGCGCCCCCGGCTCTGCTGCAGCAGGTGACGGCGGCGGAATGCGTCCAGCTCCGAGTCGTTGGCCAGTGTGGAGGTCAGGCCATGGCCGCGCAGCAGTGCATGCAGGCGCTGGCCCAGACGCAGGTCCAGTTCCTCCCAGGGCCGGCTGGTGCCGTGGACGGTCTGCTCCCACTCGGCAAAACTGCGTCGCGGCGCCAGCCGCGGGCCGGCGGCGGTGTCCACGGTGCGCTTGTCAGGACGGCCGGCCCAGCGCACGTGGCGGGCCTGCCCATCGCGGAAGCCGAACACGTAATCGCCGGTGCTGCCGATCGCCAGTGCGAGCACGCCGGCCACCGGCCAGTTATCGGCAGCCGGGTGCCACTGCGCGCCCTCGGCGCTGGCAAACACCTGCTCCCGTCGCGCATCGGCCCAGCGAAGCAGTGCGGCGCGCGCGTCTGCGTCCGGGTGGCTGCCGTGCAGCAGCCAGTGTCCCTGGACGAAGGCGCCGATGCCGTCGCAACGCAGGCTGGCGGCCAGCGTCGGCATCGCCTCGGCCAGCACCTCCGCTTTGTCCGCCCCGCTGCCCAGCCGCAGGGCCAGCGCATCGCGTGCCACTTCGGCGGCGGATTCCGCCCGCGCATGTGCCGCGCTCTCCTCGGCCGACAGGTGCAGCGACACGAATTGGCACAGCAACTCCGCGGCGACGCGACCGGACGCGGACACGTGACGCGGCGTGCCGTGGTGGCAGGCGATCAGGCCCCACAGGCGGTCATGGACCACGATGGAGATCGACATCGAGGCGGCGACGCCCATGTTCCGCAGGTACTCCAGGTGCACCGGCGAGACACTGCGCAGCAGGTGGCCGGAGAGGTCCAGCGGCTGGCCGTCGTCACGCATGGCCGGCACGATGGGCGTCGGCTGGTAGCGGACATCGGGGATCACCCGCACGCGGTTGTGCAGGTACAGCGCGCGTGCCTGCGGCGGGATGTCGGAAGCGGGGAACCGTTGCTCCAGATAGCTTTCGTTGCCCGTGGCCAGCGACTCGGCGATGACCTCGCCGGCGTCGTCGTGGTCGAAGCGGTACACCATCACCCGGTCGTAGCCCACCAGCCGACGCACGTGCTCGGCCACCTCCTGGTGGAAGCGGGAGGCATCGCTGCCTTCCACATGGGCGATCATGCGGTGCGCCAGCGCGAGCGCCTGCTGCGCCACGAACGGGTCGCCGTGGGGCTGCAGTTCGATGTGAAGCAACCCCTGGGCCACGTGCGTGCTGACTTCGTGCAGCTGTGCCATCACCCCGATGTTGGCGACGGCGACGTGGCGGGCATTGGCATCGCCATTGGCCTGCAACGCGATGCCGCGCACGCTGTCGACGACGTGCTCTTCCAGCAGGTCCGACAGTGGCCGGCCGACCAGCGACGCGGCGTCCTCGTCGAACAGCTCGCCCAGGTTGGCCGAGACATGGCTCACGCGCCAGTCGCCCATGTCGCAGGCAATCAGGTAGCCATGTGGCTGGATCGCGCCACTGGCGTGGATCGGCTCGCGCGCGCAGTTGTCGATCGCTTCCTGCAGCGATGCGTCCGTCCCGGAAGCGGGCGTCACTGGGCCACGACCCGCTGGCGGGCGTGTTCGAAGGCGAAGGCCGCCGCGCTGAACGTGCGGACGGCGGCGGCCATCAGGCGGTCCTCGTCGGCATTGGTGCGGACCAGCCGGGCGATGCGTTCCAGCAGGGCCTCCCACGTCGCCTGGCCTTCCGGACGAGAATGCCATGTCAGGAATGCCGCACCGTTGTCCGGTCCGTCCCGCCCCAGTCGGCGGGCCTGGCGTGACAACAGCCGCGCGCCCATGCGCGAGCCTTGGATGACGTATTCGGCGCCGGCCAGTTCCAGCTCGCCGTCCAGCGCCAACGGTGCCGCCGCCGGCAACGCATCAAGGGCGAGCCGGGCCAGATCGGCCTGCAACAGGCTCACCCGGTGCAGCGGCTCCTCGGGCGCGCGGGCGATGCGCAGCCAGCCTTTGGCGACGTCGTCGCACAGGCGGTGCATGCCCTGGAGGTAACAGCGGTAGGCCGTGGCGTCGACGAGGCCACCGGGAAACAGCGCATCGACCCGTTCGTGCTCGCACGCGGTGGCGGCACGCAACTGTTGGCGGCACACATGGGTGTCACGCATGATCAGGTCTGGTGATGGCAGGGAGCCTGCGATTCTGGCACGCCGTTTTGGCCATCGGCAACCGCGGTACAGGTACATGAACACGCTGACGTATCGGCCCTCGTCGGGACGTGGCCCGACGGACTGCGCAGCCGGCCCGGCTCGCGGGCGTGCAGCGCCAGGGGGCAGGCCGGGCGTGGTCAGCGTCGCGTCGCCAGGCCTGGGTCCTGGCCCGTTCGAGGAGTGCATGGAAATGAGAGTCGAAATCACCGCGTTGTCGGCCATGCTGGTGGCGTTGACGGCCTGTCAGCCGGGCAACGGACCCGCGCCGCCTCCGTCCCGGGTCCCGTCGATCGTCGAGCAGGCCACGCCGCCCATGAACCACGGTGACACCGGCCCGGTCTACGTCGACGCCGCCGGCAACGACGTGCTGCGCGTGTTGTCCGAAGGCCCGCAGCGCGTTGCGGTGAAGCACCTGGCCAGCGGCGTCGTCCACGACATGGCAGCGGTCCCCGCGGCGTCCGGCGCACGTTACGAAAGCGCGGACGGGTTTTTCCTGTGGTCGAAGGGCAACGAGGCGAGCTTCGGCCGCGGCGAGGACACCCTGCATCCGACCCTGACACTGCGCAAGCACGAGTGAGCGCGCTCGCCCATCGGGCCGCGTCAGCGGATGCGACCGCGTCCCGGTGGTGTTCGCTTCGTTCTCGTGGTCCGCCCGGCGTCATCCACTGCTGTCCGTCCCCTCGCCGGTGCCGTTCGGCCCCGAGGCACCCCGCTGGTGTGGTTCCGGCGTTTCATGGATGCGGACCATCACGTCGAGGGGGTCGCATGCGTGGCATTGCATTGCAGGTCAGGGACGAGCGCAGCATCGCACGGCGGCAGCGCCACGTGCCGGAGGAGCCACTCAGCCGCCGCGAACGCGAAGTGCTGCAGTGGTGCGCGCGTGGCAAGACCAGCTGGGAGGTCGCCCGGATTCTCGGCATCACCGAGCGCACCGTGAACTTCCACATCTACCAGGCTGCCGACAAGCTGGGCGCGCGGGGGCGCCAGGCGGCCTGCGTGCGCGCCTTGCTCACTGGCCAGATCGGGGCGTGAGTTCAAGCAGTTCCCGCACCGCGGCGGCATGGCCGCGACTGCTCTGGATGCGGCTGCCGTCGCGCAGCTCCACGCGGTAGCGCAACGAGCCCAGCGGGGTGATCGCCACGATCGACGTGCGCCGCACGATGGCGGAGCGATGGATGCGGATGAACGCATCGTCCAGGTTCGCGGCGAACTCCTGCAGCGGCTCGCGCACCAGATAGCGTCCGGAACGGGTGCGCACCTCCACGTAATTGCCTTCCGCCAGCACGGCGTCGATGTCGGCGACCGGCACCAGCCGCGTCTGCCGTCCGATCTGCAACGGGATGCGGGGAATGTCGCCGGCGCTCGCCTTCGTCGCCACCGGCGGGGAGGCGTCGCCCGCGTGGCCCTGGCCGTGGCGTTCGCGCACACGCTGCATCGCATCGGCCAAGCGTTCCGCGGAGATCGGCTTGAGCAGGTAGTCGGTGGCGCGCACGTCGAACGCACGCGCGCCATGTGCCGGGTGGGCGGTGACGAACACCAGTTGCGGCAACGGTCCCTGCCACCGGTCGATGGCCTGGAAGGCGTCGCACTCCGGCATGTCGATGTCCAGGAACAGCACGTCGAACGTCTGGGCCGTCGCCGCCTCCAGCAGTTCGATGGCGTCGGCGCATTCGGCGACGATGGTGACATCCGCCGCCGCCACGCGTTGCAGCAGCCGGCGCACGCGGCTGCGTGCCAGCGGCTCGTCATCTACGATGGCCACGCGCATGGGCGTCATGCCGCCACCTTCGCCACCGGCGCGAGCGGAAGCGACAGCCGCGCGTGGAACCGGCCATCGCCCCGGCAGGTCTGCAGCGATGCGTCGGGACCGTAGATCAGGCGCAGGCGCTCGCGCAAGCCGGCCAGTCCGAGCCCCGCGCCCGGCGCGCGCGTGGCCTCCATCGGCAAGGCCAGGGTGTTGTCGACTTCCAGCAGCAGCCGTTGCCCTTCGGTGCGTGCCAGAACGTTCAACTCCCCCGGCAGGCGTCGCCGCGAGATGGCGTGGACGATGGCATTTTCCACCAGCACCTGCACCCCGAGCGCGGGCACATCCACCGATGTCGCTTCCGGCGCGACCTGCCAGGACACGCGCAGCCGCTCGCCCAGGCGCATCTGTTCGATCGTCAGGTACTCGCGAACCAGCAGCAGCTCCTCGGACAGCGGCCGCGTCTGCCGGCCGTCGGAGGCCAGCCGGTCACGCAGCAGCGTCGACAGCGCGACCACCATGCGGTCCGCGGTTGCCACGTCCTGATGCATGGCCTCGCTCACGGAGTTGAGCGCGTTGAACAGGAAGTGCGGATTCACCTGGGACCGCAGTGCCTGCAGCCGGCTGCGACTCAGCGCGCCCTGCAGTGCGCCCAGGGCGTGCCCGCGCTGCAGGGCTTGCCGGTAATAGGCGAAGCCGTACATCAGCAGGAGATTGGCCACCGCATTGATGCAGGCTGCGCCAAGGTAGATGGTGAGCACCTGGCCATAACCCGGTTGCGCCCTGTCCAGGAAATCGCGCCAGTACACGATGTCGGTGAACACCCACAACTGCAGCGCGGCCAGGCTTGCCGCGGACACCGCCACGTGCAGCACGGCCACGCCCACGTGCCACGGCGAGGGCCAGCGCCCGGTCAGTGGCCGCCGGCGCATGACCAGGTAGAAGCCGAACCCGAGGAGGAAATGCGGGCTGTAGCGGGAGAAGCCGTACGCGAAGGCTTCAGCCCAGGTGATGGGCGCGTAGCCCTGCAGGTTGAGCGCCTTCACCGCGTGCGTGTCCGCGAGCGCCGCCAACAGCCACCAGATCCCGAACACCCACAGTTCGACCGGCAGCCGGTCCAGCTTGGATCGGAGGGCGATGGCGGCGGTCACGGACGCGCCTTGCCCGGGGCGGGTGCCGCGGGGATCGACAGTTCGACAAGATGCCAGCTGCCTTGCTCGCCGACGGTGCGTTCGACGCGAGCCGCCTCGCCGTGGATCAGGCGCAGGCGTTCGGTCACGCTGGCAAGGCCGATGCCATGCCCGGGCGTCGGTGGCGCGTCCGGCGACAGGGTGTTTCCGACCGCGATCCGCAACTGCTCGCCTTCGAGCCACGCACGCACCGCGAGGCGGCTGGGGGCGCGACGCTTGGCGATGGCATGGACGATCGCGTTCTCGACCAGCACCTGGACGCTCAGTGCAGGCACTTGCATCGCCATGGCGTCGGCATCGACGCGCCAGTCCACTTGCAGCCGCTCGCCCAGCCGCATCTGTTCGATCGCGAGGTAGTCGCGGACCAGCGCCAGTTCCTCGGCAAGCGCGCGTTGCGGGGCATCGTCGGTTCCCAGCCGGTCGCGCAGCAGGGTGGACAAGGCCACCAGCATGTGGTCGGCCACGACGGGGTCGCGATGCACCATCTCCGCGACCGAATTCAACGCGTTGAACAGGAAGTGCGGGTTCAGCTGTGCACGAAGCGCTTCAAGGCGCGACTGCGCCACGCGGCCCTCCATCTGCAGGATCCGCAGCCGTTGTCGTTGCGCACGCTGGAAGTAGCTCCACCCGTAGGCAATCAGCACCAGCGCCAGGAACCACATGAAGTTCAGGGAGATCTGGATCGAGACCTCGTGCAACAGATCGCCGGTGGGCGGACGCTGGCGCGTGGGCAGGACCAGGTAATGCACCTCGCGCATGGCGATCCGCAGCAGCGAGGCGACCAGCATCGCCACCGCGTACAGGCCCGTGCGCCACCAGGCATTGCCCTGTTCCAGCGGGTAGCGCATCACCACCCACCACAACAGGCAGGTCGGGAGGATGAACGGCAGGCCGACGTTCAGGCCGAAGCGCAATGAATCGAATGCGTCCGGGTCGCGACCGGCGGACACCCCGAGCAGGTAATTGCTCCAGGCGTACAGCAGGCTGTACAGCAGCCACCACGCGCAGATCGCCGCGACCACGCGTCCGGTCAATGGCCACTTGCGTTGGCTTTCGTCGATGCTGCTTGCGAACATGGCGGTCCGGCATCTGCCCGGTCCGGCCAGTGTGCCCCAGAGCAGGGCGCCGCGGTTCCAGGCGTGCGTGGCCACCTGTCAGTTCTGACAGGATGCCGGCACCACCGCGTGCGGTCGTTGCCGGAACCATTTCGTGGCAATCCACTTTTCGCCGCGCCGCACCGGAGCACCGCCGTGGAAGGCACGCGTGTCGCAATTGCCCTCGGCATCGGCGTAGGCGAAGTACACGGCGCGTCCGCGACGCGGGGTCACCGCCACGCCGGCTTCGGGGAACACGGTCTCCCCGCCGTCGTCCACGTCGTTCAGGTACATCACGAGCGTGGCGGTGCGCTGGCCGCCGTGCGCCAGGTGTGCGGCCTCGCCCGGTTCACTCAGCCGGAAGTGGTCGAAGTGCGGCTGGTACTCGGCACCGACGCCATAGCGCATCACCTGCAAGCCCTCGCCGTGTTCCAGCGGGATGCCGGTCAGCGCCGCGATGCGGCGTTCGATGGCGTCGATCCATGGAGTTTCCGCGCGCTGGTAACTGACCAGCTCGCTGCTGCGCCGCTCGTCGAAGCACTCGCCGCCGTGTTTGCCGTCGATCACCCGGGCCGGTTGCAAGTGCCCGCGCGCGCTGGCGATCAGTTGATGGCATTGCTTCGCGTCAAGGATGCCATCGACCACCACGGCATGCGGCGACTCCACCCGCAGCAGCACATCGACCCGGCAGCCGTCGATGTCCACGTGGTTGCCGGTCACCGGCAACCGGTGGCAGGGTACGAACGTCGGCGTTGCCTCGGGGTCGGGCGGTGGCGGCGATGCCGCGGCGGTCGGCAGCGGCGGGCATTGGTCGGCGTGCAAGGCGTCGCGGAGCCGTGCGCCGCGATCCAGAAGGTTGGCGCAAAGGCGCTCGACGACCGCCTCCGAACCGGCGCCGCGCAGCAGCAAGGCCCGGCGGATGTCCTGAAGTGCGACGCCGGCGGCAAGCTGCCGGTCCAGCCAGACGGCCAGGTCGCGCGAGATGGTGATTTCCATGGGTCACTGTTTCCGTGGGCATGCGCACGTCGTTGCTGCGCACGTCCGTGGTGACGGGCGTGGCAGCACCACGCCCGGATGAGGCCACGGGCCGGGTCGGCCCGTGGCTGGTGCTCACCAGTTCAGCTGCCAATGGGCCTGAACACCGAGTGCGCGACGGTCGTCACCGCCCAGGCCGCGTTGTCCCCGCAGGTCCACGCTGAAGCGTCCTGCCGCGGCCGTCGGCCATTCCAGCCCGACGCCGGCTTCCAGCCACGTGCGCGAGAACTGCGGTGCAATGACGATCGTGTCGTTGCCGCCGTGCAGTGTGGTGTCGGCATCCTTGCTCAGGTTGTGCCAGACGTTGGCCAGCCCGTGGAAACGCGGGCCCGTGCCTTGCGAGGCGCTGTTGCCGAAGTGCAGGCCCACGCGCGCCCGATAGGCGGTCATTCGACTGCCGTCGACACCGACGGTGCCGTCGTTGACCGAACCCAGTCGCACATGCGAGGCCAGCAGCTGGGCTTGCGGCGTGATGCTCCACTGGCCCGCCCCGACAGCGAACCGGCGACCGGCCTCGGCCGAAACCACTGCACTCCAGCCGCTGCGGTCGTCCATCGTGCCCTCGCTGGCGCGGTTGGACAGCCACAACCTGCCGATCTGGCCGGTGAGGTCGAAGTAGCCGCCAGGCGAGGCCGTCCACGTGCGGTAGACGCCGACGCCCAGCAAGGTGGAGCGCACGTCGCCGACGTTGGCGGCCAGTGGATTGGCGAAGCCGGTAACGGTCGGGCGCACGTGGTCACTGACCTCCGCGCTGCCGCTGGCGACGACTGCCATCACCCCGGTGCGTGAGCCCGAATCCGACAGCAGGTCCCGGCCGGCGCGCAGCGAGAACTGGCTCTGGTCGGCACTGAACTGCCCGCGACCGGACTCCACGGTGGCGTAGCGGGCGCGCATCCACAGCCCGTCCAGATGGCCGGTGGACACCTCGCCGCCAACACCGGCGCGTTCGCTGGCCGTTCCCAGGCTGTCCATGGCCAACCCCTGCGCCGTGACAACACCCATGGCATACACGGACGTCCGCGGATGCAGCAGATGGTCGCCCGGCGGCGGTGCCGCGGGCGGCGGTGA
>JAUNRQ010000061.1 GCA_030535605.1 Pseudoxanthomonas suwonensis | reverse complement strand
TAGAGGCCGAACGTCTCGAAGCCGAGCGCTCCGTGCCGGACGACCGCGCGACCGTCGATCCGTCCGTGGCGACCCTGCAGGCCGACATCGAATCGCTGGAAACCCAGTTGGGGCAGATGCGTCAGTCGCATGCGCCGGCCCGCACCCTGCGCCGCGCGGAAAAGGACCTGGAGGATCGTCGCGCCGAACTTGCCGCGATGCTCGCCGGCCTGCATGGCCCGGCCACCGACGTGGCCGATGCGGCAGCGCCGCAGGATGACCAACGACCGCTGGACGTGAGCGACCTGGATCTGGAACTGGTCGACATCTTCGTCGAGGAAGCCGGCGACCTGCTGGACGGCTCCGATGGCCTGCTGGCCGAGTTGCGTGGCAATCACGACGACCGCCAGGCGGTGATCGGCCTGCAACGTGATCTTCACACCATCAAGGGTGGTGCGCGCATGGCCGGGATCATGGCCGTGGGTGAACTCGGCCACGCGATGGAAGGCCTGCTCGAAGCCGTGGTCGAGCAGCGCGTCGAGCTGGGCGAACGTGGCGTGTCGCTGCTGGAACAGGGATACGACCAGTTGCACGCCATGGTGACGCGCATCGACAAGCGTCTGGCGATCGACGTGCCGCAGGACTTGGTGGCGGCATTCGAGGCACACGCACGTGGTGAACAGGCGGTCGAGACCAGCACCGCCGCCCGGGGCGACGAAGCGACCGCGGCGACGCCGGCATTCTCGGCACCGCTGAGCGTCCAGGCCGATGCCGAGGACGACGACATCGTCCCTCGCGGCCCGCAGGAACAGGTCCGCATCCGCGCCGACCTGCTCGATCGCCTGGTCAACTACGCCGGCGAAGTGGCCATCTACCGCTCGCGCCTGGAGCAGCAGCTGGGGGCGTTCCGCGGTGCCATGCAGGAAATGGAGCAGACCAACACCCGTCTGCACGATCAGCTGCGGCGCCTCGACATCGAGACCGAAGCGCAGATCATCGCCCGCTACCAGCGCGAGCACGACAGCCCGGATGCGACCTTCGACCCGCTCGAACTGGACCGCTTCTCGACCCTGCAGCAGCTCTCGCGCGCGCTGAACGAATCGGCCGCGGACATGACCAGCCTGCAAGGCACGCTGGACGAGTTGACCCGCCAGTACGAAACGCTGTTGCTGCAACAGTCGCGCGTCAGCTCGGACCTGCAGGAAGGGCTCATGCGCACCCGCATGGTGCCGTTCTCCGGCCTCGTGCCGCGCCTGCGCCGTGTCGTGCGCCAGGCGGCCGCCGACACCGGCAAGAAGGTCCAGTTGCGCGTCGATGGCACCCAGGGCGAACTGGATCGCAGTGTGCTGGAGCGCATGACCGCGCCGCTGGAGCACATGCTGCGCAACGCGGTGGCGCACGGCGTGGAATCGGTCGAAGCGCGTACCGCCGCCGGCAAGCCGGACGAAGGCATGGTCTCGATCGGCGTGCGTACCGAGGGTTCGGAAGTCGTGTTGCAGGTCAGTGACGACGGTGCCGGGCTCGACCGCGACGCGATCCGCCGACGCGCCGTGGCGCGCGGGCTGATCACCGACGATGCCGCTCTGCGCGACGAGGTGCTCGACGCGCTCATCATGCAACCCGGCTTCTCCACTGCCGACAGCGTCAGCCGCCTGGCCGGCCGCGGCGTGGGCATGGACGTGGTGGCCAGTGAAGTCCGCCAGCTGGGCGGCAGCATCGACATCCGCTCCGAGCCGGGCCGTGGCAGCCGCTTCGTGCTGCGCCTGCCGCAGATGCTGGCGGTCACCCAGGCGGTGTTCGTGCGCATCGGCGAAACCACCTTCGCGGTGCCCATCGCCTCGGTCCGCGGCGTCGGCCGCATTCCGCGCGACGAACTGGCGTCCGGCGAGGCCAGCTACCGTTACGGTGGCGAGGACTACCCGGTGCACGACCTCGGGCAGTTGCTCGGCCAGGCGCCTGCGCGCGCCGAAGGCCAGTTGCAGATGCCGTTGCTGCTGATCGGCTCCGGCCTCATGCGTGCGGCGGTGACCATCGACGAAGTGGTCGGCAACCGCGAGATCGTGGTCAAGCCGGTGGGACCGCAGGTGGCCTCGCTGCCGGGCATCTTCGGCGCGACCATCATGGGTGACGGCAGCGTGGTGGTGATCCTCGACATCGCGCCGCTGGTGCGCCGTCAGCAGGTGGCGCCGACGCTGGTGGAAACGCCGGCCGAACCGGAGCAGCCGCATCAGGTGCCGCTGGTCATGGTGGTCGACGACTCGGTCACGATGCGCAAGGTCACCGGGCGCGTGCTGGAGCGAAACGGCTACGAAGTGGTGACCGCGCGCGATGGCATCGACGCGCTGGAGCGCATGGTCGAGCGGGTACCGGACCTGATGCTGCTGGACATCGAAATGCCGCGCATGGATGGTTACGAGCTGGCCACGGAGATGCAGGCCGAAGCCCGGCTGCGCGACGTGCCGATCATGATGATCACCTCGCGAACCGGCGAGAAGCATCGCCAGCGCGCCTTCGACATCGGCGTCAAGCGCTACCTCGGCAAGCCCTATCAGGAGCCGGAGTTGATGCGCAACGTCGCCGAACTGCTGGAAGCGGCCGGACATCGTCCAAGGAAGCCCGAGAATGACTGACGCTGGACGCATCGCGGTGCTGGCCGCGACCGACGCGGCCCGTGCCCGGCTGGAGCAGGCGGGCGAGGCCCTCGGCCTGACCGTGGCCTACAGCGGCGACGCGACGAAGACCCAGGCGCTGGCGCTGGAACAGGCCTGCGCAACGATCTACCTGATCGCGCTGGATGCGACCACCGAAGCCGCGCTGGACCCGCTGGCGGAGGTGCTGGGTGCCGAGGGCGCACTGGTGCTGTTCGAGGACGCGGAGGTCCTGCTGCAGCGCGAAGGTTGGGACGAGGCTCGCTGGCTGCGCCACCTCGGCCTGAAGCTCGGCTTGCGTGATGACGTGCTGCCGGAGCGTGGCGATCAGCTGGCCACGACATCTGCTGCCGAAACGGAGCCGGATGGCGGCGTCGATCCGGCGGCGGTCGCGACCGAAGCCGGCGCCCACGCGACGACCGACGTTGCCGACTCGACCTCGGCTGCCGCCGACGCTGCCGCTTCGATGCCCGCTGATGCGGCCGTCGCGCGCGACGACGCGGTTGTCGACGGTTTGCTCGATGGCGGCAAGCTCGACATTGCCAAGGAAAGCACCGGCATCATCGGCGACAACGGCGACATCGGGATTCAGCGGGACACGCCCGGCGACGCCGCGCCGGCGCGCGTCGATGACATCGCCGACACGTTCGAGGGCCAAGGCGCGGAAGACCCGCCGCACTGGCTGGACCCGGCCGCGGCCGAGTCCGTGGATTCGGGCAGCGAATGGCTGGATGACGGTCACGGCGAGCGCCAAGTGGGCGCGGACGGACATACGTCGGATGACGACGGCAGCGACGGATTTGCGGTCACCGCCGCTGCGGGCACGCCGGATGCAGCCGATGACCACGAAGATCTGGAAGCCTTGCTGAAGCGTGCCGTTACACGGGCAACGGACAGCAAGGAATCCGCGCAGCAGGAGGAACCACTGGCACCGGTCGCCGAGGTGCGCTGGCAACCACCGGAAGGCGGACTGGCACTGGTCGATCCGGACGCCGCCGATGCAGTGCCCGCCGCTGGCGCTGCCACGAACCACCGTGGCGAGCAGGAACCGGGCCGGCACGCTGACATCGCCGCGCTGGAGGCCAAGGCGTCGGCGTTGAGCCTGGCACCGATGGACGAGGTCGACCCTGCGCCGGCGGCGCAGGCGTCGGACGCCGATGCCTTCGGCATGGTCGTGGTCCACGCGGGCATCGGCGGGCCGGATGCGGTGCGCCAACTGCTGGGCGGCCTCGAGGCCGGCCACGCGACGCCCGTGCTGGTGGTGCAGCAACTGGCCAACGACCGTCACGACCGGCTCGTGGTGCAGTTGCAGCGCGCGACCAGCCTGCCGGTAGCGGTGGCGGTTGCCGGGGAGACGCCGCGGGCGGGCCATGTCCACGTCCTGCCGGCCGGCATGGGTGTCGAGGCCATGTCCGCACAGGGTGGCGGAGCCCGGTTTGCCGATGGCGACATCACGTCCCTGCTGCAACTGCCGGCCAAGGACGTGATCCACGTGATCCTCAGTGGCACCGATCCGGCGCTGACGGCGTCGCTGCTGGCGCACAAGGCCGCCGGTGCCACGTTGCTCGCGCAAAGCCCGGCCGGCTGCTATGACAGCCAGGCGGCCGAGGCATTGATCGCCGAAGGCATCGAGCATGCGCCACCGGCAGCGTTGGCCAGCCGCCTCGCCCGCCCGTTGCAACCCTAGGAGCTGAGCGATGGATGCCCATCCGACCGACATCCGCGGCGTGCTGATCCAGGCCGAAAAAGCCAGACTGCTGCTGCCCAACGCCTCGATCGCCGAAGTGCTGTCGTTCGCGACGCCCGAGCCGGTCGACGGTGCCCCGGGCTGGCTTCTGGGCCGGATCCGCTGGCGCGGCTGGCAACTGCCGCTGGTGGCGTTCACGCGCATGGCGGGCCTGTCCGAAGAAACCGGTGAACCGGGCAACCGCGTGCTGGTTCTGAAAGCGTTGGGCGGAAATCCCGCGTTTCCGTACTTCGCGATCGTGACCCAGGGCTACCCGCGTCTGGTGACCGTGTCCGAGGACGCGCTGCAGCCACTGGACGACGGGGACGATGGCCTGCCCGATGGCGTCTTCGCCAAGGTGCAGTTGCGCGATGACGAGGCGTTGGTGCCGGACCTGGTCGCCGCCGAGGCCATCATCCAGCGCGGTCTGGCCGAAGCGGACGCCGTTCCCACCGTCTGAACCGCTCCGCGGTCGGCAGTGTCCCGCAGGCATGCCGCTGCGCTGATGCGGCGAACCGCGCGCACGTGCAGCCCGTCGGCATTGGCCGGCTACCAGTCGCCGAAGCGGGACTGCAACGCCGCGATCGCGGCCACTCCCGCCGTTTCCGTGCGCAGCACGCGTGGGCCCAGGCGCACGCCCGTGAACCCGGCACGGCTCAGCTGCTCGCGATCGGCCGGCGACCAGCCACCTTCGGGGCCGACCGCCAGAACGACCGTGGCGTCGGCCGGCATGGTCAGGCCGGCAATGCGGTCCTCGGCGTCCGGATCCAGCCACAGGTGATGCTGCGCCTCGGGCAACGCAGCCAATGCCGCCGCCATCGGCTGCAGAGCCGCGACCGGGGGCAGCACGGCGCGGCCGCTCTGCTCGCACGCAGCGGTCACCACGTTGCACCAGTGCGCGCGCCGCTTGTCCGCCCGCGCGGGGTCAAGACGCACTTCGCTGCGCTCGCTGCTGACGGGCAGGAATCCGGCAACGCCCAGTTCGGTCGCCTTCTGCAGGATCCAGTCCATCTTCTCGCCGCGGGCGATCGACTGCAGCAGCACCAGCCGCAGTGGCGACTCGTTGTCGGTGTCCACGGCCTCGCCGACGGCCACGTTGGCTTCGCGGCGGTCACCGTCCAGCACGGTGGCGTGGTAGTCACGGCCGTCGCCATTGAACAGGACACAGGCATCGCCCGGTCGCAGGCGCAACACCCGCAGCAGGTGGTTGGCGGCGTCCGTCGGCAGCGCCAGGCGCATGCCGCTCGCCAGCGGCAGGTCGACATGGATGCGGGTCAGGCGCACGCGCTGGCCTCCTCGGTGGTGGCGATGTCGATCACCTCGGCGGTCACCTCGGCCAGTTGTTCCAGCGCGCCGTCATCGATGCAGTAGGGCGGCATCCAGTACAGCACGTCGCCCAGGGGGCGCAGCACCACCCCGCGTTGCAGTGCCTCGCGATACGCCCGCAGGCCGACGCGTGACGTCGCCGGGAACGGCGCCTGTTTCGCGCCATCACGTGTCAGTTCGAACGCGACCACCATCCCGCTCTGGCGGGTGTCGGCCACGTGCCGATGCGGGGCGATTGCCGCGGCCAGCTCGCCCATGCGCCGTGCCCGCTCGCGGTTGCGCTGCAGGACCGCGTCGCTGTCGAAGATCGCCAGCGAGGCCAGTGCCGCGGCGCAAGCCAGCGGATTGCCCGTGTAGCTGTGCGAATGCAGGAACGCGCGCTCGCGGCGATCGTCGAGAAACCCGTCGTAGATGTGTTGTGTCGCCAGCACCGCGGCCAGAGGCAAGGCGCCGCCGGTCAAGCCCTTCGACAGGCACAGCAGGTCCGGCTGGATGCCGCCACCCGGTGCGGATTCGCAGGCGAACATCGTGCCGGTGCGCCCGAAGCCGGTGGCGATCTCGTCGGCGATCAGCAACACCCCATGCACGTCGCACAATTCGCGTACCCGTTTCAGGTAAACCGGGTCGTGCATGCGCATGCCGCCGGCACACTGCAGGCGCGGCTCGAGGATCAGCGCGCAGACTTCGCCGGCATGCTCGTCCAGCATCCGCGCCAGCGCGTCCGCCGCGGCTTCCGACTGCGCAGCCGGGGACTGGCCTTCCGACGCCAGCCAGGCATCGGGCGACGGTGCGAACAGGGCCTCGCACAGCAGCGGCGCATAGACCCGGCGGTACAACGGGATATCGCCCACCGACAGGGCGCCGATGGTTTCACCGTGATAACCGTTGTGCAGGGCGATGAACTTGCGTCGCCGCGGCTGGCCGGCATTGACGAACCAGTGGAACGCCATCTTCAGCGCCACTTCCACGCCGGCCGAGCCGTTGTCGGCATAGAACACCTTGGCCAGCGGCGCGCGACCGGCCTGGCGGGGGGCGATTGCCAACAGGCGTTCGGCCAGTTCCACCGCCGGGGCGTGGGTGAAGCCGGCGAGCATCACGTGCTCGAGGGTCCCCGCCTGGCGGGCAATGGCCGCGGCGATTCTGGGTTCCGCGTGGCCGTGGATGTTGGTCCACCAGCTGGATACCGCGTCGAGGTAGCGGCGGCCGTCGTGGCCGATCAGCCACGCGCCTTCGCCGCGGGCGATCGGCAACAGCGGCAACGTGTCCGGATGCTCGCGCATCTGCGTGCAGGGGTGCCAGACGCTGGCCAGGTCGCGGCTTCGCCAGTGGTCGGCCTCGGCTAGAATGGCCGGGATATGTGTTTCGTCCATCCCCTCATTATCCCGCGACCGGGCTCCGTGGTCGTGGAGGTGCGTCCATGAGTCGGCCGATGCCGACCGTGCATGGCGTGCGCCGCCTCGAGGAAGCTGCCGGACGCGTCGTTGAAGAGCTGGACCTGGAGTTCTCCAATGGCGAGCGGCGCCTGTACCGGCGGCTGCTCGCGCAGGGGCAGGGGGCGGTGATCGTGGTTGCCATGCCCGATCCCCGGACCGTGCTGCTGGTCCGCGAGTACGCCGCCGGCATGGACCGCTACGAACTGGGCCCGGTGAAGGGCGCCATCGACCCGGGCGAGACCCCGGAGCAGGCCGCCAACCGCGAGTTGATGGAAGAGGCCGGCTTCGGCGCCCGGCGCCTGGACGTGCTCAAGCCGTTGGCGCAGTCGCCGTCCTACATGACCCACACCGCACACGTGGTGGTGGCGCGCGACCTGTACGAACGGCGCCTGCCGGGTGACGAGCCGGAGCAACTGGAAGTGCGACGCTGGCCGTTGGCCGAGCTCGGCGCGCTGATGGGCGATCCGGAAGTCTCCGATGGCCGTGCGATCGCGGCCTTGTTCATCGCCCGCGAATGGCTGCAGGAGGAAACCGGCTGATGCGTGTCGAGCCCGCGCTGCGGGAAAGCGTGGTCGCGCTGGCGCGGCAGGCCGGCGACGCGATCCTGGAGGTCTACGGCAGTGACTTCGCCGTCCGGCACAAGCACGACGACAGCCCGGTCACCGCCGCCGACCTGGCCGCGCACCATTGCATTGCCGACGGCCTGCGCGCCCTGACCCCGGACATCCCGGTGCTGTCGGAAGAATCCGCGCACCTGATCGGCTTGCAGCAACGCCGCGCCTGGAGCCACCTGTGGCTGGTCGACCCCTTGGATGGCACGCGGGATTTCGTCAAGCGCAATGGCGAGTTCAGCGTCAACATCGCCCTGATCGTCGACGGCGTGGCCGAATTCGGCGTGATCCAGCAGCCGGTCGGTGGCGCGCTGTGGTGGGCGCAGTCCAGCGACGGTGCGTTTCGCCGTGATGGTGATGCCGAACGCCGCTTGCAGGTGCGCCTGCCGGCCACCGGCACCCTGCAGGTCGCCGCCAGCCGGTCGCATCGCGATCCCCGCACCGATGCCTTGCTGCAACGGCTGGCGGACGTCAACGCCGTGGCACAGGGATCGTCCCTGAAGTTCTGCCGCATCGCCGAAGGCGACATCGACCTGTATCCCCGCTACGGACCCACCAGCGAGTGGGATACCGCTGCCGGCCAGGTGATCGTCGAGCAGGCCGGCGGCGTGGTGCTGGACCTGCAAGGTCGGCCGCTGCGCTACAACCGGCGGGACACGCTGCTCAACGGCGAGTTCGTCGCTGCCGGTGATCCGGCGCTGCTGACCCTGGTGCAGGACACTCCATAGCCAGGTTTCCCGGGCGCCAGCGGTCGTTGCCCTGAGCCGTCGGCGGGTCGCGGTGGCGTCCGCTCCTACAATGGCAGCCAGTCCGCCGTCCGGTCCGACCATGCCCGTCCAACGCTTGCTCGACATCATGTCCCGTCTGCGCGATCCGGAGGGCGGCTGCCCCTGGGACCTGCAGCAGGATTTTGCCTCCATCGCGCCGTACACCATCGAGGAAGCCTACGAGGTCGCCGACGCGATCGATCGCGGCGACATGGCCGACCTGCGCGAGGAGCTGGGCGACCTGCTGCTGCAGGTGGTGTTCCATGCGCAGGTGGCAAAGGAGCAGGGTGCGTTCGACTTCGCCGATGTGGTCGAGGCCATCAGCGGGAAGATGCTGCGGCGGCACCCGCATGTGTTCGGCGGACAGCCCCTTGCCGATGCCGAGGAACAGACCGTCGCCTGGGAAGCGCACAAGCGCCGGGAGCGTGTCGAGCGCGGCGAGCGTGACGGCTCCGCGCTGGCCGGCATCGCCCGCGGCTTGCCCGAATGGCAGCGTGCGGTGAAGCTGCAGCAGCGGGCCGCGCGGGTCGGCTTCGACTGGCCCGATCCGGCACCGGTGATCGCCAAGTTGCGCGAGGAGATCGACGAGGTGAGCGAGGAGTTCGATGCCCGCGCACAGGCGCCGCAGGACGAGGCGGTGCAGGCCAGACTGGAGGAGGAGATCGGCGACGTCCTGTTCGTCGCTGCCAACCTCGCCCGGCATGCCCGCGTCGATGTCGGCCACGCCCTGCGGCGTGCGAACCACAAGTTCGAGCGACGCTTCCGTCGCATGGAGGCGCTTGCCGCGGCCGATGGCGGCGCGCTTGCCGAACTGCCGCTGGATGCCCAGGATGCGTACTGGCGCCGGGCCAAGGCCGGCGAATGAGGGCTTTCGGTGCCACGGCACCGCGCGGTGGAGGGGGATGCATGGCACGGTTCGACAGCTTCCGCGAGTTCTACCCGTTCTATCTGCACGAGCATCGCCATCCGGTCTCGCGCCGCCTGCACTTCATCGGCAGTTGCGGGGTGTTGCTGCTGGTCGCGCTGTCGGCATGGCAACGCAACGGCTGGTGGCTGCTGGCGGCGGTGGCCTGTGGTTACGGGCTTGCCTGGATCGGCCATTTCTTCTTCGAAAAGAACCGCCCGGCGACCTTCCGCCATCCACTGTATTCGTTCTTGGGCGACTGGGTGATGTTCCGCGACATCCTGCTGGGACGCGTGCGTTGGTAGCGGGTGTGGCGCGGAACGGAATCTTCACATCGCTTCGACCGCGCGACCCGCACGCTTCACAAAGCTGAAGCCTACGGAACCCCAACAATGCGCGATGCACAGGAGACATCGGGACTGGTCCTGATCGTCGAAGACAACCGCAACATCTCTGAAATGGTCGGTGAATTCCTCGAAAGCCGAGGCTTCGAGGTCGATTACGCCTCCGATGGCCTGGACGGCTACCGCTTGGCGGCGGAGAACACGTATGACGTCATCGTGCTGGATCTCATGCTGCCGCGACTGGATGGCATCGAGGTCTGCAAGCGCCTTCGCGAGGAAGCGCGCAAGTCCACGCCGGTGCTGATGCTGACCGCGCGCGACACGCTGGACGAGA